>DXIO01000126.1 GCA_019112875.1 Candidatus Aquabacterium excrementipullorum | reverse complement strand
TGGGTGGCTCACAGAGCCATCCGGTGCACCCGGCGGTACCTTGAAACGGCCGTCGGTTTTATAAGGAAAGGAAAGCACCATGCGTCACGGAAACGGTCTCCGTAAACTCAATCGCACGTCGTCGCACCGCCTGGCGATGCTGCGCAACATGGCCAACTCGCTCATCGAGCACGAAGCCATCAAGACCACGGTCCCCAAGGCCAAGGAACTGCGCCGCGTTGTCGAGCCCCTGATCACGCTGGCCAAGGAACCCACTCTGGCCAACAAGCGCCTGGCGTTCGATCGTCTGCGCAACCGCGACAACGTGGTCAAGCTGTTCAACGTGCTGGGCCCGCGCTTCAAGGCCCGTCCCGGTGGCTACACCCGCATCCTCAAGATGGGCTTCCGCGTTGGCGACAACGCCCCGATGGCCTATGTGGAACTGGTCGAGCGCACCGAAGTGGCCGAGGCTGCTGAAGGCGCCGCTGAGTGATCAGTACTGGGAGGTGAGTGGCGCAAGCCGCTGACCTGCACAGAGAAGCCGGCAGTGATGCCGGCTTTTTTGTTGGCGATTTCTGATAAGTTTTTCGTCCAAGCTTGCGTGCAAATGCAAAAGCATGCTATAGTTTACGTCTCTGCCGCGGGGTGGAGCAGTCTGGTAGCTCGTTGGGCTCATAACCCAAAGGTCGTAGGTTCAAATCCTGCCCCCGCAACCAATTAAAACAAACGCCGGCTTGTCCGGCGTTTGTCATTTCTGCGTCGGCATTGTCTTCATCAAGGGTCTTCATCGAGGGTCTTGATCGGAGGCAATCAGCAAGAGGCGCAGAACACATGGTGCGCGCGTTGTTGAGCGCAACGCGTTGATGTAGTTCCATCCAAGTTCTGCAGCGCGACCATGCTGAGGTATTCGCATCCTGCCTGGTGGGCATCGCCTTGCTCGCGCCATGTGTGGGCGCCCGGCTGGTCCCAAGACCGTGGACAAGATGCAGCTTCGGTGATGCACCTCGTCTACCTCCCGCCGACCTCGGCTTGTCACGTTCGAGCGCTAAGGTGTGGCCTCATCACCTCTCTCCATGGGGTGCTCGAGGAGGGGATGCATGACACTTGCAGCGATGAAAGCCGCGTTCGCATTGACCGTCCTGGCGGTCGGGCCGGCCTGGGCCGATGTGCAGATTTCCGAAGCCCAGGCGGGCAGCGTCACGGCGCGGACCATCCGGGCCGTGGCCAAAGGCGATCTCCGGCCGAGCGCGTGGCCGGGCTTCATCGACGTCGTGGTGTCGTCAGCCATGATCACGCGGCAAACGATGTCGGTGAACGTGAGGAACATCCAGGAAGTCGTCACGTCGGAGGAGGGTGTGTCGGTGATCCTGGGCCAGTCATCCTCGCGCACGAGCCCGGCTTGCACCACCACGTTCTGGATTCCGCGCACCGTGATGGACAAAGACGCCGCCCTGGACATGTTCCGGCAGGCGGCAGACGAACGATGAGCGGCGCCGTGCCAGCCTTTGGCTGAGCAGGGCTGCTGTGGGTTCAGGGCCCTGGGCTCAGGCCTGACCGCCCATCCCCATCAGCGCGGCCTCTTTCGGGAACTCGCGGAGCACCGCTGATCGGATCGCATCGGCGAACGCCATGGCGGTCGGGAGTTCGAGCCAAAGGTCTGGCCAGGCGACCGATTGTTCGTCGCCTTGCTGCTCCCGTCTCAGGACGGTCAGCAGCAGCCGCAGGACTGGCAGCGTGTCCCCGCCTTCCAGCGGGACCACGCCAGCGGCGGTTTCGAGCCCTTCGAGCAGGTGGATGACAGGGGGAATCGGGGTTTGCTCGGCGGTGTCCAAACCATGCTCCGGGATTGATCAGATTTTCGCGATTGAAATCATATTTGATCACGCGAGCGATCTGCTGGTGGGTGACTGGGACAAGGAGGCTGAATCAAGGCTGGCCGGACGGTGCCCTGCGGTGATTGTTCTCATCATTCCCCCTCATTTATTGGCTCGTGCCTGTGGCCAGCATTGTGAGGAGGTGTAACGAAAAGACCTACCCCTTGGATCGGTGGAACGCTCCTGTTTTGACTCTCCTCAAGGGATCAGCAGGCGAAAAAAAGCCGGGCAAGCCCGGCGGTGCGCAAAAGAGGCGATGCCTTCTTCAGGCGCGTTGGCGACGACGCAGCAGCGTGCCGGCGACACCCAGGCCGGCCAGCATCAGTGCCATGGACTCTGGTTCGGGCACAGCAGCCGCGCTGGTGACGAAGCCACCATAGGCGCTGAAGGTGGACGTGGTGGGTGTGGCCACGAAAGACAGCGTGTAGGCGCCGTCAGCCAGGTTGCTGAACGAGAAGGACTGCGCCGTGGACAAGGTCGGCGTGATCGTGGTCGAGAAAGAACTGGGGCCGCTCAGCGTCACCAGGATGGACGATTCGTCGGTGGCCTTGAGGCTGCCAAAGAGGTTCGTCAGGTCGGTGGCGGAATCGAGCGTGAAGCTGTAGGAGAAGTTGACAGGACCGAACTGCGAGCCATAGCCGGTGATCTCGGCATAGGTCGGGTTCAGGCCCAGGTCGCCGGCCGGTGCGGCGATGGCACCGACGGCAGTCAGTGCCATCGCGGCGGCGGCGGCCAGATGGCGAAGATGGAAGTGCATGGTTGTGTCCTTTTGGCGGTCTTCGAGAAAAAGCCGGAGGCGCATCAGCGCCCCACACCCCTGTAGCGATTCGAGAGCGGCATGCGTGCCGCATTTGTTTGGTCCACCACGTGACGGGTCACGTCGCGACGGCCGCTGGCTGTTCCCCAGCGGTCTGTCGGTATCAAAAGTGTAGAACTGTTGCGGCGTGCAGGCATCCCCGGGGATGGGGTCGGCGTCACCCTACAGGTGGCGTCAGTGCTGCCCTACGTGGGGGCGTGGCGGCCGCGTGGATGCGCGTGAGCATGGGCGGTGTAGCGGCCCACCCCCAGGTCGTCCGCACGGATCTCGGGCGCGCGGCCCGACATCAGATCAGCCAGCACCTGGCCCGAGCCGCAGGCCATGGTCCAGCCCAGCGTGCCGTGACCTGTGTTGAGGTAGAGGTTGCGCAGCGGCGTGGGGCCCACGATGGGCGTGCCGTCGGGCGTCATGGGGCGCAGGCCTGTCCAGAAGCTGCCCGCGGCTGTGTCGCCGGCGCCAGGAAACAGGTCGGCCAGGCACATCTCCAGCGTGGCGCGGCGTTGGAGCCGCAGGCGCATGTCGAAGCCGCGCAGTTCGGCCATGCCGCCCACCCGGATGCGCCGATCGAAGCGGGTGATCGCGATCTTGTAGGTCTCGTCCAGCACGGTGGACGCGGGCGCGCGCGCCGGCGCATCGATCGGCACGGTGATGGAGTAGCCCTTGACGGGGTAGACCGGGATGTCCACCAGACCCGCCAGCAGGGCGGTTGAGAAGGCCCCGAGCGCGACCACATAGGCCTCAGCCTGCTGGGGCTGTCCATCGACGACCAGGTGGGTGACCTGGCGGCCGTCCGACGCGATCGCATCGACATGCACACCCTGGCGAAAGCGCGCGCCCAGTGCCTGGGCCATCTCGGCGAGGCGCGTGGTGAACAGTTGGCAGTCGCCTGTTTCGTCGTGGGGCAGGCGCAGGCCGCCGCGCAGGTGGTCGTGGCGCAATGCGGGCTCGACCAGGCGCAGGGACTCGCGGCTCAGCAGTTCATAGGGCACGCCGGCGGCCTGCAGCACGGCCACGTCCTTGGCCACGTCGTCGAGCTGGGCCTGCGTGCGGAACACCTGCAAGGTGCCGCCCTGTCGCCCCTCATAGGCGATGCCCGTCTCAGCCCGCAGGGCCCGCAGCTTGTCGCGGCTGTACTCGGCCAGGCGCACCATGCGGGCCTTGTTCTGGGCATAGCGTTCGGGGCGACAGTTGCGCAGCATCTGCCACATCCAGCGCAGCTGGGCCGTGCTGCCATCCAGCCCGATGGCCAGGGGCGCATGGGCCTGAAGCATCCACCTGAGGGCCTTGAGCGGCACGCCGGGGGCGGCCCACGGCGAGGCATAGCCGGGCGAGATCTGGCCGGCGTTGGCGAAGCTGGTTTCCTGGGCCGGTGAGGCCTGGCGGTCCAGCACGGTGACCTCGTGGCCGGCACGGGCCAGGTAGTAGGCACTGGTGGTGCCGATGACGCCGCTGCCCAGGACGATGACTTTCATGGGGCGGCCTGCGTCATCTCATGCGCCAGCGTGCGGGTTCACTGGCTGCTGGGGAAGTTGAACGCTGCCTTCTCGCGCACGCCGGACGAGGGCCAGCGCTGCGTGATGGTCTTGCGGCGGGTGTAGAAGCGCACGCCGTCAGGGCCGTAGGCGCTCAGGTCACCGAACAGCGAGCGCTTCCAGCCGCCGAAGCTGTGGAAGGACACGGGCACCGGCAGGGGCACGTTCACGCCGACCATGCCGACCTTGATCCGGTCGGTGAAGTAGCGCGCGGCCTCGCCGTCGCGCGTGAAGATGCAGGTGCCGTTGCCGTACTCGTGTGCGTCGATCAGGGCCATGGCCTCGTCGAGCGAGGCCACGCGAACCAGGCTGAGCACCGGGCCGAAGATCTCGTCGCGGTAGATGCTCATCTGCGGCGTGACCCTGTCGAACAGGCAGCCGCCGAGGAAGTAGCCGTCACCGCCGTCCTTGACCTGCACCTCGCGGCCATCGACGACCAGGCTGGCGCCTTCGCGCACGCCCGCATCGACATAGCCGCGCACCTTGTCGAAGTGCGCGCGCGTGACCAGCGGGCCCATGTCGTTGCCCGCCACGGTGCCGGGGCCGACCTTCATCTGGCTGAGGGCCGCACTCAGGCGCTGGGCCAGCGCATCACCGACGGCATCGCCCACGGCCACGACCACGGGGATGGCCATGCAGCGCTCGCCGCACGATCCGAAGGCCGCGCCCATCAGCGCCGACACGGCGTTGTCCAGATCCGCATCGGGCATGACCACGGCGTGGTTCTTGGCGCCGCCCAGGGCCTGCACGCGCTTGCCATTGGCGCAGCCGCGTGTGTAGATGGATTCGGCAATCGGCGTGGAGCCGACGAAGCTCACGGCCTGCACCACGGGGCTGTCGAGCAGCGCGTCCACGGCCTCCTTGTCGCCATTGACCACATTGAGCACGCCCGGCGGCAGGCCGGCTTCCAGCGCCAGCTGCGCCAGGAACAGCGTGGAGGAAGGCGTCTTCTCCGACGGCTTGAGCACGAAGGTGTTGCCGCAGACCACGGCCAGCGGCCACATCCACAGCGGCACCATGGCCGGGAAGTTGAAGGGCGTGATGCCGGCGACCACGCCCAGCGGCTGGAACTCGCTCCACGAATCGATGCCGGGGCCGACGTTCTTGGTGTGCTCGCCCTTGAGCAGCTCGGGCGCGGCGCAGGCGAACTCGACGTTCTCGATGCCGCGCTGCAGCTCGCCCAACGCATCGCTGAGCACCTTGCCGTGCTCGGATGTGATCAGCGCGCAGATGTCGTCGGCGCGGTCTTCGAGCAGCTGCTTGAAGCGGTACATCACGCGCGCACGCTTGGCCGGCGGCGTGTCACGCCAGGCGGGGAAGGCGGCCTCGGCGGCGGCGATGGCCTGCCCGACCGTGGCCTTGGAGGCCAGGGCCACGTGCTTGGTGACGCGGCCCGAGGCCGGGTCGACGACCTCTTGCGTGCGGGCGGTGTCTGCGGTGGTCTGCCCGTTGATGAAGTGTCCGACGGTCTGCATGGTGTGTTGTTCGGTGCGTGGGTTCTTGTGGAGATTGTCAGGCTTGCTGGTCCAGCGCGTCGCCCAGCACGGCGACGAGTTCGTCGATCTGGGCGGGTGTGCTCACGAAGGGCGGGGCCAGCTGGATGGTGTCGCCGCCGAAGCGCACGTAGTAGCCGGCTTTCCAGCAGCGCATCGCGATCTCGAAGGGGCGGCGGGCTGGATCGCCCGGGAGCGCATCGATCGTGAAGCCGGCGGCCAGGCCGACGTTGCGGATGTCCTTCACATGGCGGCGGCCCTCGAGGCTGTGCACGGCATTCTCGAAGTGTGGTGCCAGCGAGCGCACCAGGCCGGGTGCATCGCTTTGTTCGAGCAGGTCCAGCGTGGCCAGGGCGGCAGCGCAGGCCACCGGGTGGGCTGAGTAGGTGTAGCCGTGCGGGAACTCGATCAGGTGCTCGGCGCCGCCCGCGTTCATGAAGGTGTCGTGGATCTCGCCCTTGACGACCACGCCGCCCATCGGGATCACGCCGTTGGTCACCTGCTTGGCGAAGTTGAGGATGTCGGGCGTGACGCCGAAGGCCTCGGCGCCTGTCCAGGCGCCTGTGCGGCCGAAGCCGGTGATCACCTCGTCGAAGATCAGCAGGATGTTGTGCGCGGTGCAGATCTCGCGCAGGCGCTGCAGGTAGCCCTTGGGCGGCACGACCACGCCGGCCGAGCCTGAGAAGGGTTCGACGATCACGGCGGCGATGTTGGACGCGTCGTGCAGCGCGATCAATTCCAGCAGTTCGTCGGCCAGGTGCGCGCCCTCGTCCGGCAGGCCGCGCGTGAAGGCGTTGCCCGGCAGCAAGGTGTGCGGCAGGTGATCGGCCTGCAGTCCGTCGCCGTAGAGCTTGCGGTTGCCGACGATGCCGCCCACGCTGATGCCGCCGAAGTTCACGCCGTGGTAGCCCTTGAGCCGACCGATCAGACGCGTCTTGCCGGCCTGGCCCTTGAGGCGCCAGTAGGCGCGTGCGATCTTCAGCGAGGTGTCCGCCGCTTCGGAGCCGGAGCCGGTGAAGAAGACATGGTCCAGGCCTTCGGGCATGTGGCGCACGATGCGCTCGGCCACCTGGAAGGACAGCGGGTGCCCGAACTGGAAGGCCGGCGCGTAGTCCAGCGTGCTGACCTGGCGCGCCACGGCCTGGGCGATCTCGTCGCGGCCATGGCCCAGGCCGCAGGTCCACAGGCCCGACAGGCCGTCGAAGACCTCGCGGCCGTCGGCATCACGGTAGTGGCAGCCGCGAGCGCTGACCAGCAGACGCGGATCCTGCTTGAACTGCCGGTTGGCGGTGAAGGGCATCCAGTGCGCGTCGAGCTGGGCGACGCTCAGGGGCACAGGGGCGGGGGAGGGCAGGTCGCTCAGGTCCATGGCGGTGTTTGTGGCTGGTATGCAAGGTGGGTGCTCCAGCGCATTGTGGCCATCGCTTCTGTTCTAATAAACAGGCATCTATCGCCGCTTGCTTGCATAGGATTGAAACTTTCATGGTCAAGAAAGCCCTGCTCGGCCAGGTCAGCGATTCGGAGATCCGCCTGCTGCGCATCTTCAAGGCCGTGGTGGAGTGCGGCGGGCTGTCGGCGGCGGAGCTGGAGCTGAACATCGGCCGCTCCACCGTGAGTCGGCACCTGAAGGATCTGGAGGCACGCCTCGGCCTGGTGCTGTGCCGGCGGGGCCGCGCCGGTTTCGCGCTCACCCCCGATGGCCAGCGCGTCTACGACGGCGCCCAGCGCCTGCTCGATGCGATGGACGGCTTTCGCAACGACGTGAGCGAGATGCACGCCGAGCTGGTCGGCAGCCTGTCCATCGGCCTGTTCGACAAGACCATCACCAACCCGCAGGCGCACATCGACCGGGCTATCCGCGATTTCCGCGATGTGGCGCCCAGCGTGTCGCTGGACTTCACGGGCGCCTCGCTCAACGAAATCGAGTCCGGCGTGATCGACGGCCGACTGCACCTGGGCATCGTGCCGGATCACCGCCGATCGGACAGCCTGGACTACCTGGAGCTGTTCGACGAAGCCATGTACCTGTACTGCGGCCGCGAGCACCCGCTGTTCGGCCGCGACCACGCCCGGCTGGGCTGGGGCGAACTGCAGGCCTGCGACCACGCGGCCCTGGCCTTTCACTCGCCCAACATGGAGGCCACCCACCGCTTCGGCCTGCGCCGCCAGGCCACGGCCAGCGACCAGGAGGCCATCGCGCTGCTGATCCTGTCCGGGCGCTACGTGGGCTTTCTGCCCGACCACTATGCAGCCGGCTTCGAACGCGAGGGGCTGATCGAGCGGGTGGCGCACCCGGATTGCAAGTACAGCGTGCGCTTCGTGGCGCTCACGCGCCGCTCGCCCCAGCCCTCGCGGTCCGTGCAGGCCTTCCTGGATGCCTTGAAAGCGGCGCATCGCCGGCCCTGAGACGCTGCACAGGGCCTTTGTCCGTGAACTGTGGTCGGGTGGGAAGATCCTCAGGCGGCCCGATCCGCCCCGCCGCGTTAGAATCGACGGTCTGACGCCCGCCCACCGCCCCGGCCGCATGGTTCCTCTCGCCCCCTCCCGGCGATACCGGCCCTGGCACCACGGTGCACCCGGGCAGTCCCCGAAAGGAATACCCCATGTCGATGGACGACCGCGACGGCAAGATCTGGATGGACGGCCAACTGGTGGAGTGGCGCGACGCCAAGATCCACGTGCTGACCCACACGCTGCACTATGGCTGCGGCGCCTTCGAAGGCGTACGCGCGTACAAGACCGAGCAAGGCCCGGCCATCTTCCGTCTGCAGGACCACACCGACCGCCTGTTCAACAGCGCCAAGATCCTGCGCATGCAGATCCCCTTCACGAAGGAGCAGGTCAACCAGGCCCAGCTCGACGTGATCAAGGCCAACAACCTGGAGAGCGGCTACCTGCGCCCCCTGGTGTGGCTGGGCTCCGAGAAGATGGGCGTGAGCCCCAAGGGCGCCAAGGTGCACCTGATGGTCGCGGCCTGGCCCTGGGGTGCCTACCTGGGTGAAGACGGCCTCAAGCGCGGCATCCGCGTCAAGACCTCCAGCTACACGCGCCACCACGTCAACATCACGATGACGCAGGCCAAGGCCGTCAGCAACTACAGCAACTCGATCTTGGCCAACATGGAGGCCACGGAAGACGGCTACGACGAAGCCCTGCTGCTGGACAGCGCCGGCTTCGTCTCCGAAGGCGCGGGCGAGAACATCTTCGTGGTCAAGGGCGGTGTCATCTACACCCCCGACCTGTCGGCCGGTGCGCTCAACGGCATCACCCGCAACACCGTTTTCGCGATCGCCAAGGACCTGGGCCTGGAAATCGTGCAAAAGCGCATCACCCGCGACGAGATCTACATCTCCGACGAGGCCTTCTTTACCGGCACCGCCGCCGAAGTCACGCCCATCCGCGAGCTGGACCGCATCCAGATCGGCCAGGGCTCGCGTGGCCCCGTCACCGAGAAGATCCAGGCCGCGTTCTTCGACATCGTCAACGGACGCAACCCGAAGTACGCCGAGTGGCTGACCAAGGTCTGAGGAGCGATCGATGAGCGCGAACGTGCAAACCCCCAAGGCCGTGGTGGAAGTGACGGCCGCTGATCTGCAGGGCCCGGGCGTGGTGTTCTGCCCGAACCCGAAGCAATCCCTGTGGAGCAACCACCCCAGGGTCTACCTGGATGTGGCCACCACCGGCGAAGCCCGTTGCTCGTACTGCGGCACGGTCTACCGACTCAAGGCCGGCGAGAAGGTCGGGCACGGACACTGAGAGGTCTGGAAAAGGTACCAGCATGGTGTCTTTCGCGAAAAAGCCGCCCGCGAGGCGGCTTTTTGCTGGGCGATGCACTGGTGGCGCCGCTCCTCCCCCCGAGCAGGTGTCGTGACGCTGCGACAAGGGCGGGCTAACCTTTTCCTCTGGTATGACCGCCTGTGACAGACTCCTGCCTGCCAGGCGCGGGGCTTGGTGATTTTCAAGGGAAGACAAGCATGAAGAAGATGCTCGTGGCCGCCGCACTGGCAGCCGTTGCTGGCGCCGCCAGCGCTCAGGGTTACGTCGGCGCTTTGGCCGGCCTGACCAAGGTGAACATCACGTGCGTGACGGGTGCCACCTGTGACGACACGGACCGTGGCTTCAAGTTGTACGCCGGTTATGCCATGACCCCGAACTTCGGCGTGGAAGTGGGTTACACCGAACTCGGCAAGATGAAGCTGACCGCGCCGGTGGTGCGTGCCGAGATCAAGGGCGCGGCCTTTTCGGTGGTGGGCGTCCTGCGCGGACAGTTCACCAAGGATCTGGCGGGCGTCGCCCGTCTGGGGGCGGCCAGCGTGCGCGCCAAGCTCTCCAGCAACGTGGGCGTGAGCGATTCCGACGAGACGCTGCGCCTGTACAGCGGCCTGGGCCTGGAGTACGCCGTGTCCAAGACGCTCAAGATCACGGGGGCGGCCGATTTCACCAGCGTCGAGCTGAGCGGTGAATCCGGCAACGCCTACATCGCTGGCGTGGGCCTGCAGTACGGCTTCTGAAGCCTGGCGCTGCCACTCGCGATGAAGCCGCCTCCGGGCGGCTTTTTCCATGGCGCCATCCGAATTTCCCGGCCCCTTGAATCCGTGTGGCACGGCCACGACAACGCTGAGAACGAGGGCCCCGGCTGTGACCAGGTGTGACAGACTGCCCCCTGCCCGGCACAGGGCCGGGCAATATCCAAGGGAATGAAGTAATGAAGAAGATCGTGTTGGCTGCCGTTCTGGCAGTTGTGGGAGGCGCGGCCTCTGCTGAGGGGTATGTCGGTGTCGTGGCCGGTGTAACGAAGATCAATTCGGAGTGCTCCGCCGGTTTCTCGTGCGATGACAGCGATTCCGGCTACAAGGTGTACGGCGGCTACGAAGTGGCTCCGAACATCGCCATTGAAGTGGCCTATACCGATTTCGGCAAGACCAGCTTCGACTACGGCAGCGCTCATGCCGAGATCAAGGGTTCGGCGGTCGCCGTGCTGGGCGCCCTGCGCGGCCAGTTCTCCAACGACTGGGCAGGTGTGGCACGTCTGGGCCTGGCCTCCGTCAAGGGCAAGGCCTCGAGCAACTTCGGCTACAACGGCTCTGAATCCAACGTCAAGCCGTACGCCAGCTTCGGCGTCGAGTACGCCGTGACGAAGGGCCTCAAGATCACCGGCTCTGCCGATTTCACGCAAGTGGAATACGACGGCGACTCCGGCGCGGCCTACCTGGTCGGCGTGGGCCTGCAATACAACTTCTGAGCGACAGACCCGTCGTCTTGAAGCGAAGGGCCACCGCGAGGTGGCCCTTTTCGCATCCACGAGCCGGCACAATCCCGTCATGAACGTCCGAATTTTGCGCGCCTGGCGGCATGCCGCGGCCCCTTCGTTCGCCGCGATGCTGGTGATGCTCGGCATGGCATCACTGCGTGCCGAGGAGGCGCCCTCGTCCGTGCGCCCTCGCATCGGCCTGGTGCTCTCTGGCGGCGGCGCGCGAGGCCTCACGCACGTCGGTGTGCTCAAGGTGCTGGAGCGCGAACGCATTCCCGTGGACGTGATCGCCGGCACCTCCATGGGTGCCATCGTGGGCGGCCTGTACGCCACGGGCATGACGGCCGCCGAGGTCGAGCAAGAGGTGCTCCGGCTGGACTGGGACAACGTCTTCGCGTCCCGCGTGGAGCGCCGTGAGCTGTCGCAGCGCCGCAAGGAGCAGGATTTCGAGGTGGCCCCGCTGTTCGAGCTGGGCATCGGCGCCGATGGCGTGCGTGCGCCGCTCGGACCCGTCTCCAGCCATGGCCTGGAAGCCCACCTGCGCCGCCTGACCCTGCCAGCCCGCCAGTACACCAACTTCGACCAGATGCCCACGCCGTTCCGGGCCGTGGCCACCGACATGGAGACCGGCCAGCCCGTGATCCTGAAGGATGGGGATCTGGCCACCGCGCTGCGCAGCAGCATGTCGGTGCCGGGCGTGTTCGCGCCGGTCGAGGTGAACGGTCGCATCCTGGGCGATGGCGGCCTGGTCGACAACACCCCGGTGGACGTGGCCCGCGCCATGGGCGCCGAGCGCCTCATCGTGGTCAACATCGGCACGCCGCTGTCCAAGCGGGACACGCTGTCCTCGTTCACTGGCGTGACGGCGCAGATGATCAACATCCTCACCGAGCAGAACGTGCAGCGCAGCCTGGCCACGCTCACGCCGCGTGACGTGCTGATCGCGCCCACGCTCGATGGCCTGACCGCAGCCGATTTCAACCGCGCCCGCGATTTCATGGTCCAGGGCGAGATCCAGGCCGAGGCCCTGGTGCTGCGCATGCAGGATCTGAAGGTCAGCGAGGCCGAGTACGCGCGCTGGCAGGCGCAGCGCAAGGCCAGGCCCCTGCCCAAGGCCGGTCCATTACGCGAGGTGCGTTTCAGCGGCTCGCGCAGCACGCACCCGGACACCATGTCCGACACGCTGGAGACCCGCGCCGGCGAGGAGTTCGATGTGGGCCGTGCCGAGCGCGACCTGCGCCGCCTGGCCGCCACGGGCGACTACCTGCGTACCGACTACCGCCTGGAGCGCATGCCCGATGGCGAAGGCCTGGTCTTCGACCTGGAGGACAAGCCCTGGGGCCCCGACTACATCCAGCTGGGCCTGGATTTCTCAGCCGACACCGAGGGCCGCAGCGCCTTCAACATCAAGATGGTGCACAACCGCCATTGGCTGGACGACAGCGGCGCCGAGTGGCGCAACTTCGTCCGCCTGGGCTCGTCGCCATCGATCCTGACCGAGTGGTACCGGCCGGTGGGCTGGCAGATGCCCGACGGCCTGCGCGCCTTCGTGGCCGTCAATGGTGGGGTGCAGCGCAGCACCACGGATCTCTACACCGACCCGACGCAGGACCCGGTGCTGTCGCTGTCGCGCCGCTCGCGCATGCTGGGGGCCGATGTCGGGCTGACCTGGCGCGAGCTGGGCGAGGTGCGGCTGGGCTGGTCCAGCCAGTGGGGCCGTGACGAGCCCGAGCTGATCTCGGCCCGCTGGCAGGGCGTGCAGGACACGCAGCGCTGGTCGGAGAAGGGCTTTCGGCTGCGTGGCGTGTTCGACCAGCTCGACAGTGCCTATTTCCCGACGCAGGGCTGGCGCTTCGAGGGGCTCTACTTCAACGGCGACCGCGGTGGCGACGACCCGTATCAACGCGCCACCGGACGCATGAGCCGCTGGGACCTCAACGCGCAGGCGGCCACCAGCGTCGGCCCGCACATCTTCCAGGTGGCGGCGCGCGTGGCCGGGGCCACGGGGGCCTTGCCCGAGCTGCCCCGTTATGGCCTGGGCGGCTTCCAGCAACTCTCGGGCTACGCGGCCGACCAGCTCAGTGGCCAGCAGGTGGCGCTGGTGCGTGCCGGCTATGCCGTGCGCCTGGCCACGGCCCCGCTGACGCGCGGCGTGTACCTGGGCGGCAGCGTGGAGGCCGGCAATGCCTGGGAGCGCTGGAACGACCCCGACCAGGGCCGCTGGCGGCACGGCATGAGCCTGTACGTGGGCGCTGACACCTCGCTGGGCCCCGTGTTCGCGGCCATCGGGGCCGCACAGGGCGTGCGCCCGGTGCTGATGCTCTTCGTCGGCCGGCCTTGAGGCCAGGCCCGGTGCGCGGGCGGGCCCGGCGCCAGCCTGATTGAAGCCTCAGACACGGCTGAGCATGGAGCCTGCCGTGCTGCGCAGGTGGTCCATGATGTGGCTGGCGATCTTGGGCAGCGGCAGCACTTCGTTGATGGCGCCGGCCGCGATGGCCTCGCGCGGCATGCCGAAGACCACGCAGGTGGCCTCGTCCTGGGCCACGCAATAGGCACCCGCATCGCGCATCTCGCGCATGGCCGTGGCGCCGTCCGCGCCCATGCCGGTCAGCATGATGGCGATGGCGTTGGGACCCACGCAGGCCGCCGCCGACTTGAACAGCACTTCCACGCTGGGCTTGTGGCGGTTGACGGGGTCGCCATCGCGCACACGGGCCACGTAGTTCGCGCCCGACTTTTCAACGCTCAGGTGCAGGCCACCCGGCGCGATGTAGGCGTGGCCGGGCAGGATGCGCTCGCCGTCCTCGGCCTCCTTCACGCGGATCTTGCACAGGCCGTCCAGGCGGGCGGCGTAGTTGCGCGTGAAGCCGGGCGGCATGTGCTGGGTGATGACCACGGCCGGGCAGTCGGCGGGCAGGGCGGTCAGCACTTCCTTGGTGGCCTCGGTGCCGCCGGTGGAGGCGCCGATGAAGAAGATCTTCTCGGTGGACAGGCGGCCCAGCGAGGCCAGCGTCACGCGCGGCGCGGCCGGGGCGGGCGCATGGTGATGATGGTGGCCATGGGCGCCCGGCGCGGCGCCATGCGCGGTGGGCACCGCATGCGCGCCGGTGCTCATCATCGAGGCCGGTGCGGGTGGTGGGCGGTGGATGCGTGCCTTCGAGGCCACGCGGATCTTGTCGGTGATGTCGTTGGACAGCTGGCGCAGGCCGTCGGCCACGCCGATCTTGGGCTTGGCCACGAAGTCGATCGCGCCCAGCTCCAGCGCCTTGAGCGTGACATCGGCGCCGCGCTCGGTCAGCGTCGACACCATCACCACCGGCATGGGCCGCAGGCGCATCAGCTTGGACAGGAAGTCGATGCCGTCCATTTTGGGCATCTCCACGTCCAGCGTGATCACGTCGGGGTTGAGGTTGCGGATCATCTCGCGCGCCGCGAGCGGATCGGCGGCCGCGCCGATGCACTCCATGTCCGGCTGGCGGTTGATGATCTCGGCGAGCAGGCTTCGGACCAGCGCCGAATCGTCCACCACCACCACTTTTGTCTTTGCCATGGCAGGCCTCTTTCAATCGTTCAGAACAGGTCCACGGAGCCGCCGCCGGTCGACGCGGGCGTGGCCTTTTGCAGGGCTGCGCGTTCCTGCGCGACCAGGGCCTCGGGGTTGCTCGGGGCCAGGCGCTTGACCATCGCCTTGCCGCTGTGCGGGAAGAAGCACACCTTGCGCGGGTACACGTCCATCACGTCCTTGGACACGATGGGGATGCGTTCCGTCTTCAGATAGTCCATCACGAAGGCGGTGTTGCGCTCGCCCACGTTCAGGCTGTTCATGCCCGACAGCACCGCGCCGCCACCGAAGACCTTGGCTTCCATCGTCATGCGGCTGGCGCCCATCTTCATCAGCTCGTTGATCAGCAGCTCCATCGCGTACGAACCGTAGCGGCCGGAATCGTTGCCGTTGCCGCCGCCATCGGGCAGCATGAAGTGGTTCATCCCGCCGACATGGGCCTGGCGGTCCCACAGGCACACGGCGATGCACGAGCCCAGCGTCGTCATGATCAGCAGGTCTTCGTCGTGCACGAAGTACTCGCCCGGCAGGATCTTCACCGCGTCGGACTGGAAGTGCGCTTCATAGAAGAAGAACGAGGCCTCGCCCGGCTTGGGCGTGCGGGCCTTGAGGCGGGCCAGGCGATCACGCTTGTGCGCGGCGATCGCGTTGCCCACCATCGGTGCGCCAGGATGCAGCCCCGGCCCACCATGGCGGGCTGAACTGCTGGAAAGAGGGCTGATCATGATGCGCTTGTGCTCCCGGCGGGGTTAGACCTTGTCATACACCGTCTTGCCGCGCAGCTTGAACAGGTCGCGCGAGTCGGTGAAGTTTTCGGAGTGGCCCACGAACAAAAGCCCGTGGGGGCGCATCACGCCGTGCATGCGCTCGAGGACCTTGCGTTGCGTCGCATGGTCGAAATAGATCATCACGTTGCGGCAGAAGATCACGTCGAAGGGCTCGCCCATCGACCAGTGCGTCTGCATCAGGTTGAAGGGCTTGAACTCGATCATGCGTGCCAGTTCGGGCTTGACGCGGATCTGCCCCTCGTTGCCGGCCTTGCCCTTGAGGAAGAAGCTGCGCAGCCGCGCTGGCGACAGGCCGCGCGAATCGGCGTTGTACACGCCGCGCGAGGCCGTCTGCAGCACGTTGGTGTCGATGTCGCTGGCCATGATCTTCACGCTGGCGTGCAGGCCCAGGGTCTCGGCCACCGTCATCGCGATGGAATAGGGCTCTTCGCCGGTCGACGCGGCGCAGCACCAGATGCGGATGCTCTTGGCGGCGCCATGGGCCTTGAGCCAGTCGGCGAAGGTATGGAAGTGGTGCTCTTCGCGGAAGAAGGCGGTCAGGTTGGTCGTCAGGCAATTGACGAACTCCTGCCACTCGCGCTGGGCCGTGTCGCCCGAGGTCTGCTCCAGCCACTGCAGGTAGCTGTCGAAGGACTGGTGCTGCGTGTCCCGCAGGCGGCGCGACAGGCGGCTGTACACCATGGCCTGCTTGCCTTCGTGCAAATGGATCCCGGCGCGCTGGTAGATCAGGGCGCGAACCCGGTCGAAATCGCGCGTGCTGAAGCTGAACTCGCGGTCCTGGGCGATGCCAATCGATTCACGGGTCTGGGCGTTCATCATTCTTGGAAGGTGCGCACTCGGGCGGGGGAAAGGGCTGGGCGAAACCTGCCCTCTGCTCATATCGACAAATCGGACGGGTGCTTGAGCACTGTGTGCGATACGGGCGACATCCCGTCAAGAATGGGGATTTCCCCCCTTTTTTCATGGCATGCGGTTTTCGGGCACTGTTAGACTTTGCGCCATCTCCGCCCACTCCCGGAGCGTGTGCCATCGCCTCCACCATGCCTCCAGTTGTTCCTTCTCCAGAAGTAGGTCTTGACCGAGCTGTCGCTCAGGATCGTGGTCTGAGGCTGGAACTGGCCCTCAATCTGCTGCAGCAGGCGGGGTGGATACTCCCTGAAGGCGTGGCGCCCAACTCCCAGGAGTGGCTGCAGGCCATCATCGACGGCCTGTGCGAGGTCTCCAGCCGCGATGCGCTGACGGGCCTGGTCAACCGCCGCCAGTTCGAGGTCGCCATCTCCCGCGAGGTCGACCGCGTCGCCCGGGCCGGCGAGCCCGCGCTGCTGCTGGTGCTCGACATCGACCACTTCAAGAAGGTCAACGACACCCACGGCCACGCGGCCGGCGATGTCGTCATCCAGAGCGTGGCCGCCACCTTGCAAGAGTGTGTGCGTCCCATGGACACCGTGGCCCGCATCGGTGGCGAAGAGTTCGCCATCATCCTGCCCAACTGCCCACCTGCTTTCGGGCAGGCCGTGGCGGAGCGGATCCGCAAGAAAGTCGCTTCGCAGCCGGTCGCCCTCATCGGCGGTCAGGCTTTGAACATCACCGTCAGCGTTGGCGGCGCGTTTGCGCCACAGTGGGTCCGCTCGTCTGCGGCCCTGTGGTCGGAACGGGCCGATCAACAGCTGTACCGCGCCAAGGCCGAAGGGCGCAACCTCACCTGTCTGGAAATGCCCCCGCTCACCGTCGTCAGTGCCGAAGAAAAGGGCCTGCTGTTCGGTGCATTTGGGCAATCTGACGCACTCTCGGGTGCCGAAGAGGGCTTAGGTTCGGCCGAAGAACTGCCGAAGACCTTCCCATGACTGTCACCATGACTGAACCCGAGCTGACCTCCGCCCCGCCCACCGTGCGCCTGGCGCGCACGCTGGCCGTGACCAGCGGCAAGGGCGGCGTGGGCAAGACCTTTTTCAGTGCCAACCTCGCCGCGGCCCTGAGCCGACAGGGCTTGAAGGTGCTGGTGCTGGACGCCGACCTGGGCCTGGCCAATCTGGACGTGGTCCTCAATCTGTATCCCAAGATCACGTTGCATGACGTGTTCACCGGCAAGGCCCAACTGGAAGAAGCCATCCTGCCGGCGCCCGGCGGCTTCTCGGTGCTTCTGGCCGGTTCCGGCCTGGTCGAGTATTCCCGCCTGACGTCCGAGGTGCGCGAGCAACTGCTCGACATCATCGCCACGGTCTCGCCGCGCTTCGACGTGCTGCTGCTGGACACCGGCGCCGGCATCTCCGACGTCGTGCTGTTCGCGCTGTCGCTGGCCCACGAAGTGATCGTGGTGGCCACGCCCGAGCCCACCTCGATGACGGACGCCTACGCCACCATCAAGGTGCTGGCCGCGCAGCAGGGCCGTGAGCAATTGCACATGGTGATCAACCAGGTGGCCCGTGCCGGCGAAGGCCGCACCATCTGCCAGCAGCTGCAGCAGGTCGTCGAGCGGTTCGTGCTGACGCCCTCGGGCACCTCGCCCAAGCTCAGCTACCTGGGCGACATCCCGCTGGATGTGAGCGTGCGTGGCGCCGTGCAGCGCCGCTCGCTGCTGCTCGAACTGCACCCCGGCTGCCCCGCCTCGCAGGGCGTGGTGCAGATCGCGACCAAGCTCAACAGCCGCAAGTGAGCGTGTGCGCCTGAAGCCGCCCGGCCGAACGCCGGCGGCTTGCGGCTACAGTGCCGGCCATGACTTCCCCCGACGACGATTCCTCCGCCAGCGCCGATGGCAGCCAGCCGGCCACGGCCTATGACTGGGTGGGCGGCGATGCCGCCGTGCGCACCCTGGTCGACCGCTTTTACGACCTGATGGACCTGGAGCCCGGCTACGCCGCGCTGCGCGCGGCGCACCCGCCCGACCTGGCCTCGGCTCGCGACAAGCTCTACTGGTTCCTCAGCGGCTGGCTGGGCGGCCCCAACCACTACATCGAACGTTTCGGCCATCCGCGTCTGCGTGCACGCCACATGCCGTTTGCCATCGGCATCCTCGAGCGTGACCAGTGGCTGGCGTGCATGGCCCAGGCCATGAGCGAACTGTCGCTCGATCCCGTCTTGCAGGAACGCCTGCAGAAGGCCTTCTTCCAGACGGCCGACTGGATGCGCAACAAGGGCGTCTGAGGAGGCGGAAGGCGAGGTTCAGGCTTCCTGTGCCTGAACCGGGGACGTGGTGCTTGACTGCAGCAGCACGATCAGGGCGCCTGCGCCACCCTCATCGCCTCGTGCCTGCACGAACGCCAGCACGCGGTCACTCTGCACCAGCCAGCGCTTGACCTTGTCCTTGATCACCGGCACGCGGCCGGGCGATCCCAGGCCCTTGCCGTGCACCACGCGCACGCAGCGCCAGCCGCGCACCTGTGCGTCGCGCAGGAAACGGCCCAGCGCCAGGCGGGCCTCTTCGCTGCGCAGACCGTGCAGATCGACCTGGCCCTGCAGCGCCCACACGCCGCGGCGCAACTTGCGCAGCACATCGGGGCCCAGCTCCGGGCGGCGGAAGGCGAGGGAGTCGTCCGTCTCCAGCAGCGTCTCGACATCGAATTCGTCGGACAGCGATTCCAGCAGCACGGCCTGCTCGTCCTGCTGGCGGTGCTGGGGCACAGGGGGCGGGGGTTTGGGCCGGGTGTTCACACGGTTCTTGTCCGGCAGCCGGTGAACAGCCCCGACGGATTGCTCGAAGATGGCCTTTTCATGGGCCCGCTGGCGTTCAGCTTTCTCTCGCTCTGCACGGGCGGCCCGTTCAGCCTCCGCGCGGGCGGCGGCCTCGCGCGCGGCGGAACGCAATGCCTTCTTCAAGTCGGCAAAGTCGTTCAGCGTGGTCGGCGAGGCGGGCTTGGAACGGGGTCGGCTCACGGCCCCAAGCCTACAACACCTTCAGAGCAATCCGCGTTCGGCGAACGACACCACCCCGTGATGCCCGACCACGAAGTGGTCCAGCACGCGAACATCCACCAGCGACAGGCTGCTCTTGAGCGTCTGCGTGAGCAGCTCGTCCGCCCGCGAGGGCTCCAGCACGCCCGACGGGTGGTTGTGCGCCAGGATCACGGCCGCCGCGTTGTGCGCCAGGGCGCGCTTGACCACCTCGCGCGGGTAGACGCTGGTCTGGTTCAAGGTGCCGCGGAACATTTCCTCGTCGGCCACCAGCCGGTGTTGCGCATCGAGAAACAGCACGGAAAACACCTCGTGGGGCAGGGCGCCGATGCGCCATTGCAGGTAATCGCGCACGGCCTGGGGCGATTCGAACACAGGGGCCTCACGCAACTGCCCGTTGAGGCCACGCCGTGCCATCTCGGCCACGGCCAGCAGTTCCGCGCGCTTGGCCGGTCCCAAGCCCCGGATCCGTGTCAGCTTGGCAGGCGGCGCGTGCAGCAGGCCCGCCATGCCGCCCAGTTCGTCCAGCATGCCCTGGGCCATCTGCAGCACGCCGTGGCCCTGCAGGCCCGTGCGCAGCAGCAGCGCCAGCAGTTCGGCGTCGGCCAGGGCGGAGGCGCCCATGGACAGCAGTTTTTCGCGCGGTCGCATCGCGACGGGCAGGTCTTTCATGAGGCGGGATCCCTGGTGGATGATGTAAACCTAAAATTGTGCTTTCGCTTCTCCATTCAGCCCATCCTCCCGAAGGGGGTGGGTGTGACCTCATGACCACTGCCGCCCCCACCGTCCAGCCCGGATCCTTCCTGACCCTGCATTACCGTCTGGCCGGCCCCGACGGCGCCGACCTGGTCAACACCTTCAACGACAAGCCCGCCACGCTGTCGCTGGGCTCGGGTGAGCTCTCGCCCGACCTGGAAGCCCGCCTGATCGGCCTGGCCGAGGGCACGCGCACCACCATCGAGCTGGCCGCGGGCGAGGCCTTCGGCCAGCGCAACCCGGAACTGCTGCAGCGCGTGGGCATGGGCCTGATGCGCGAACTGGGTGATCCGGATGAAACCTGGCACGTCGGCGACGTGGTGCAGTTCCCCACCCCGGACGGACAGGGCCAGTTCGCCGGTGTGCTGCGTGAACTGGACCCGGCCGGTGCCTGGGCCCTGTTCGACTTCAACCACCCGCTGGCCGGCCAGAGCGTCACCTTCGAGGTGCAGCTCATCGGCGTGCTGTGAGTCCTGTGATCATGAACCCCACGCCAGTCACCACGCCCGCCACGCCGCACCAAGTGCAGGATGTGCTGCTGGCCGAGCCGCGCGGCTTCTGCGCCGGTGTCGATCGCGCGATCGAGATCGTCGAACGCGCGCTGGCCCAGTTCGGCGCGCCCATCTACGTGCGCCACGAGATCGTGCACAACACCTACGTGGTCAACGACCTCAAGGACAAGGGCGCCATCTTCATCGAAGACCTGGGCGATGTGCCGCCGGGTGCCACCCTGATCTTCAGCGCCCACGGGGTGAGCCAGGAAGTGCGCCGCGAGGCCGATCGCCGTGGCTTCCAGGTGTTCGACGCCACCTGCCCGCTGGTCACCAAGGTGCACATCGAGGTGGCCAAGCTGCGCCGCGAGGGCTACGAATTCATCATGATCGGCCACAAGGGCCACCCCGAGGTCGAAGGCACCATGGGGCAGCTGTCTGATGGCATCTACCTGGTCGAGGACGAGGCCGACGTGGCCCGCGTGCAGGTGAGCGATCCCGCCAAGTTGGCCGTGGTCACGCAGACCACGCTGTCGGTCGATGATGCGGCCGCGATCATGGCCGCCATCAAGGCGCGCTTCCCGCAGATCCGCCAGCCCAAGCAGCAGGACATCTGTTACGCCACGCAGAACCGCCAGGATGCCGTCAAGGTGATGTCGCCCCAGGTCGACGTGGTCATCGTGGTGGGCAGCCCCACCAGCTCCAACAGCAACCGCCTGCGCGAGCTGGCCGAGCGCCTGGGCACGCCGGCCTACATGGTCGACTGCGCCGAGGACCTGCAGGCGGCCTGGTTCGAAGACCGTCCCCGCGTGGGTCTCACGGCCGGCGCCTCCGCGCCGGATGTGCTGGTGCAGCGCGTGATCCAGCAGCTCAAGCAGCTGGGCGCCGTGGCCGTGCGCCGCATGCAGGGCGTCGAGGAGCACGTGCGCTTCCCGCTGCCCAAGGGCCTGGGCGGCACGGGCCTGGACCGGCCCCTGCCCACCGAGCGATCCGCACCCTGATCAGGCCCGATCGCCTCATCGTGCGCGCCTGCCGATGAGCACGGGCCGCGCAGGCTCAGCCGTGCCACGCGGCCCATTCCCTACAATCGCTGCTCGAACCCAGAGAAACACACCATGCTCGACATCGCCCTGCTGCGCAAAGACCTGGACAGCGTGCTCGCCCGCCTGGCCCTGCGCAAGAATCCCCAGCCCTTCCTGGACGAAGCCCGCTACCGCGCGCTCGAATCCGAGCGCAAGCAGATCCAGACCCGCACCGAAGAGCTGCAGGCCCAGCGCAACAGCCTGTCCAAGCAGATCGGCCAGCTCAAGGGCCGGGCCGCCAAGGGCGAGGACACCACGGCCGAGGTCAATGCCGTGATGGCGCAGGTGGCGGGCATCGGCGACGAGCTCAAGACCAGCGCCGAGCGCCTCGACGTTATCCAGGCCGACATCCAGGCCCTGCTGCTCGCCGTGCCCAACCTGCCGCAGGACTCGGTGCCCGTGGGCAGCGACGAATCCGGCAACGTCGAAGTGCGCCGCTGGGGCACGCCCGGCACCTACGATTTCGCCGTGAAGGACCACGTGGACCTGGGCGAGAAGCTCGGCCTCGATTTCGAGACCGGCGCCAAGCTCTCGGGCGCGCGCTTCACCTTCATGAAGGGCCCCATCGCCCGCCTGCACCGTGCCCTCGCGCAGTTCATGCTCGACGTGCAGACGCAGGAGCACGGCTACACCGAGTGCTACACGCCCTACCTGGTCAAGGCGCCCGCGCTGCATGGCACGGGCCAGTTGCCCAAGTTCGAGCAGGACCTCTTTCACGTCACCTCGGGTGACGGCGATGCCGCCGACAGCAAGTGGTACCTGATCCCCACGTCGGAGGTCACGCTCACCAACACCGTGGCCGACACCATCGTGCCGCTGGAACAGCTGCCGCTCAAGCTCACCGGCCATACGCCGTGCTTCCGTAGCGAGGCTGGCAGCGCCGGCCGCGACACGCGCGGCATGATCCGCCAGCACCAGTTCGACAAGGTCGAGATGGTGCAGATCACCACGCCCGAGCAGAGCAACGCCGCGCTCGAAGAGATGGTGGGCCACGCCGAGGCCGTGCTGCAAAAGCTCGAGCTGCCTTACCGCGTCGTTTCGCTGTGCACCGGCGACATGGGCTTCGGCGCCGCCAAGACCTATGACCTGGAAGTATGGCTGCCCGCGCAGAACACCTACCGCGAGATCAGCTCCGTCTCCAACTGCGAGGCCTTCCAGGCCCGCCGCATGCAGGCCCGATTCAAGACGGCTCAGGGCAAGAACGAGCTGGTGCACACGCTCAATGGTTCGGGCCTGGCCGTGGGCCGGGCGCTGGTCGCCGTGCTGGAGAACCATCAGCAGGCCGATGGCAGCATCAAGGTGCCTGCGGCGCTGCGACCCTACCTGGGCGGGGCCGAGGTGCTCAAGGGCTGATCGATTGGGCGGTGGCGCCCGAAAACACTGCTATACTTGCGGGCTACGCCGTTGACCACGGTGCACCGAATTGGAGAGGTGGCAGAGTGGTCGAATGTACCTGACTCGAAATCAGGCGTACGTGAATAACGTACCGTGGGTTCGAATCCCACCCTCTCCGCCAAAATGAACTAAGCCCTTGTTTATCAAGGGCTTTTTTCTTTGCGTGGCATGACTTCGAAGTTGTTTGTCCAAAACGTCCAACTTCCATGTCCAACAACACGTGTTCTGCATCTCCGCCAGCCGCAATCCAGCCGGGCTCCGATGCGCTTGCTCCCGAGCCTGTTTCCTCAACGGTCGGAGTTTCAACTGGCAACCCGAAAGCGGCGCTCAGCGACGCTGACGCCTCGGCCAGCGGCTTTTCGGGCTGGACACCTCGCCTGGGTTCAACTCATCTTTCCAGGGGCGCCAACGGCATCTGGTACATGCGCCTGGTCGTGCCCGAGCACATTCGAGCCCGCCATCCCGAACTGCCCCGCGAGCTGAGACGGTCAACTAAGGTGGCCCTAAAGAGCCTCGCGGTCGCCAAATCTCGAGAAATGTGCTTAGACTTCTTTGTCAAGTACGGCTCTGGAGCTCCCATGCTCACACTTGACGAGAAACCTGACGAGTCCTTCGCGCTCTTCTACGAGAACGGCAAGATTCGCATCGACCATTCGCCATCCGCGAGCGGGGAGACGCTCATCCTGATGCAACGCTGCTTCAATCGGATGATTGAGCAGATCGTGGGGCGCGTGCATCGATCCCCGGTACATCCGCCCATGTCAGAGGCTACCGCTGCAGCCATTTCTGTGGTGCCCATGACCATTCAGCCGGTCGCACCGCCGATTCCAGCGGTCGCGGCTGACGCACCGCATGAAGAAGCCATCCCACCCGAAAAAAGGCGCTGGCTGTCCGACGCCATCGAAGACTGGCGCATCAACGGCGGCACCAAATTCTCGGATCACTCCTGGCGCTTTTCCTATGAGGCGTCCTTCCGCGTGTTCCGCGAGATCGTGGGTGACACGCGGCGAGATTTCACGCAAGAGGATGGGACGATCGTGCCCGGGATGCTCGACATCGAGCTGCATCGGCTGACCCGTAGCCACATTGAAGCCTATTTCCAGGGGCTCAGACGTCTGCCCCCCAACCAGGGGAGCAACACGAAAAACACCGAGGCACACGAACGCATCCGGCAAGGCATCGAGACCAAGGCGAAATGGCCCAGCCTCACCAGCGTGGAGAAGAAACTCGTTCACGTGGCTCCCTTCATCACCTATGCCAGCCTGAAGGAGTGGATCAAACCCGAAGTGCTTTCGGAAATGAAGCTGTCGGTTCAGGCGGCCAGCGCCAACCTGATCAAGGCAGAGAAGCAATCGCCCAAGAAAAAGGGGGCGGTCGCACTCTCCGACGTCGAACTGAAAGCGATGTTCGAGCAGCCAGCCTTCCTCAACGGGGCCATGTTCAACCCCTGGTGCTACTGGGTGCCGCAGATTTGCCTGTACCAAGGCGCCCGGGTCTCTGAAAGCTCCGGTCTCCACACCGATGACATCATCACCATCGGCGGGGTGCCTTGCATGTCGTTCATTTCCGATGATGCGAACGACGAAGACGAGCCCGAAAGCCAGCCGCAAAAGAAGACACGCGGTCAAAAGGTGCTGGCGAGAACCAGCGAAGAGTATCGCCGGGTCAAGAACAAGGCTTCGCGTCGGGTGGTGCCGATCCACCCGAAATTGATCGAACGTGGCTTCATGGACTTTGTCGAGCTTGTCCGGAGCTACTCGCGTCGGTCAGGCCCTTTGTTCATTGGGCTGCGGTGGGACGACAAGATGATGTTCGGACGCAAGCCCGCCCGATTCATGAAGGCGTTGATCCAGCAGGCGGGCTTTTACGAACTGCGTAGGAAGGTGCCGCATTCGCTGCGGTCGAACTTCCACCAGTGCCTCAAGAACACCATGCTGGATTCGAACCTGCAAAAGCAGTTGCTGGGTCACTCCACAGGGGACATGAAGGACTCCAACTACAACGAGACCGACCAGGGGCCGGCTTTTCCGTTTGCCGAGGTGCTGCCGTACCTCGAGAAGATGGATTTCGGTATCGACATCCCGGACTGGGCAGAGGTGAAGCGGCTGGGCGCCATCGCGCGTGCTGATGGCACTTTGAAGCGTCCGGTGTCGAGTGCGTGATGTTGGAGGTACCCGGTACCGAAGAGACTTGGTCTCCCGCACTGTCTGGCTTCGGTCTGCCGTTCAAGATGCTCTGGTAGTGCGTGCGGCTGTGTTCTTTGAAAAGGCCCATGGACGCCTGCATGACAACGGCAGCAGTGCAGCGGTTGCGGACTCCGGCGCCAAAAAGCCGAATGCACGGTTCGTTGCGCGAGGCGGCCATACGCGCATCGTTACCACGTCAACGGCGCTGTATGCTGCGGAGGGGCAAAGCAGGCCGTCCTTTGCCCACCGTACGAATCCGCGAGGAGTAGACGCTGCACTAGGCTGAGCCGCGAGCGCTAAGGGCGAGCCGTAGTCAGCTCGATGAGTTCGCTGCCGAAATGGCGCAGGATGATGACCCGGGCAAAGCGTGTCGTGAAGGCCGCCGCCTTGACTCGGTCTGCACTACTGAACCAGGTCGACATGGTCCGGCTGTCGGTGACGATCACCAGCCAGGCCTCAGCGCACTGACGTAGGTATTCATCGATGTTGCTATCCTTGGTGTCAATGACCGCGCGCATGGTCTCCGGCGTCAGTGGCTCTGCCCAAGTTGAGCCTGAGGTGCCGAAGAAGCTCTCCGTCAAGCCGTCGAAGCGTGCCACCCTGATGTAGTCGACCTCCTCGGGAAAGTATTCGCGGTTGACCCAGTCGTACTGCTCGCGTTTGGCGAGCGTGCCTTCGGGCGGGATGTTGCGCTTCGCTAATGCAGCAATTTTGGCAGCCAGTGGCTCAATGTCTGTACGGCGATAGGACAGGTCCTTGAGGTGGACGCAACAATCGATGAGCGGCAATTCTTCGCTCACATACAGTGCCTTCGCGCGCTGGACGATCTGGTCACGAATGGCCTCCCGGCCTTGCATTGGAACGGGCTGGCTATCCTTGGCTCGGTGCAGCTCGGTGATCTCGATCCCGATGACGCGGTCGGCGGTGTTGACCAAGAAATCAGGTTGTTCGCGCTCATGGACGGTGCCAAGCGGAAAGTCGGCGAGCAGGGTACGCACCCGATCAAGGTAATGGCGTTCGAGGTCCTTCTTGGCTTGGCGCGTCATGGTGAGATAAAGAATGACGAATTCAATTGTGTCTGAACCGGTGCGGGCAACTCCACGGCTGCATGGCGCAAAATTGCTCGGCGCGCCACATCGAGTGCAAGGGAGCAAATGTGATCAAGAAGATTCGTGTTCGGGGGGAAGGTCCGAGCAAGACGACGACCACGTCGCGTCAGGGATCTCCTTTAGCGCTGCTTCCTTCTAACGCGGCTCGCGAGCAGCCTCTTTTAAGGATCCATCGACTATCGAGAACGGCAGTTACTGTCGCTTGGTCTGGCCGATGAGGCGTCAAATCCAAGCTGAGGCTCATCAAGCGACCGGGCGTTCCGTGGCCTTACGTGCGTGTGATCCCGGCGCCCGAAGAAGGTTTTTATTGCTAATAATTGTGGCATTATGGTCCGCACTGCGGGCTCATATTGCAATACTAGCTGCTAGCAGTCCGCAAAGTGGATCATCTTTGTGCTGCGCTGATGACTGTAAACGCTAAATTGTCTGTCCAGAAGACCTTCCTTACGGCAGCCAAGGCGGCTCTCGCTCCAACTGGGAAGAAGTTCACGTGGGATCAGTTCGCCGCGCAAGTCGGCGTGGAACCACGGGCGATGAAGACTTACCGCATGCCTGCAGATTCGAGCGACTATCGCACGATGCCCAAGCTGCTGATTGAGAAGATCGAGGCGCTTGTACGAGAGACCTCAGAGCCCGACGAACCTCTCTCTGCCGGCTCCATGACCGGTGGCGGCCCGCAGTGGGCCCAAGGCAACGACGCCATGAATTTGCTGCCAGCCGCCTTGGCAGCACTTGTGACCCGTCAAGCTCGCCAAGTGTTCATGGGTGGCGGTGCATCCATGGTTTCAGGTGTCGATCGCCTGCGCGCCGGTGTGTCGGGTCTCTCGGAAGAGGATCGGCGGGCGATGGCCCTTGTCTCCAGGGCCCGCCTTGCCGCAGGAATGAGCGATATCGGCGCGGAGATCCACCAGTTGCTCACCATCTGTAAGCAACCTTTGGGTGACTGGATTCCCGTTGCCGCCGTCAAAGACGCTGGCTTGACCTCGGTGCGGCTTATCGACCTCGAGGACAGGTTGCCGACGCTGGAAGCCGAAGAACTGGCTGCAGGGTTCAGCGGTGCGACCGGCCTGCTTGAGGAACAAGTGTTTGCGGCGTTCCAAGACGCCTTGTCCAAGCAGCCCGCGAAGGACGCTAACGAATACTACAGCCAAGCGCGAGCATTCGTTGTGCGCAACCCGGTCATCCAGCGAAGCAAGATGTTCCGCTTTTATGGTGGGCTGCCTACGCCGGTTTGGACGTGCATCGACCAGCAGTTCTACGAACCGGTGCCCGCCAGCCTCGTCGCTGGCGATGAGGCGACGCTGTGCGGCCACTGCGGAAACATCATGGCAGTGTCAGGCAGTGCCTTGCGTTGCACAACGGCTGCCTGTTGCGCGGAACACGGCCCCAACCCAGGACACACTGTCCCGACCACGGATCTGTATCGCCTAAACAAGTCACTGCGTAAGTACTGGTTCGAGCCGGGCATCGATGAGCTGCGTCTTGCTGACAAGCTCGAAGCGCTCGGCCACAAGGTGCGTCTCTACCCCAACCGCGACACCGTCGACCTGGATCTCGGCGAAGGAAGCGTGGTGGGGATTGACCTCAAGGCCTACAGCAGCCCGGAGCTGCTGGGCGAGCGACTCAAGCGCCGCCCAGGCGGCCTACATACCTACAAGAAGGCGCTGTTGGTGATCCCGGATTGGCTGGCGCGACGTGTCCCTAACTACATTGATCGGGTGAGTGCTTGCCTGGAAGGGTCGGCCATCCGCGCGTTGACCTTGAGCGACGCGGTGGAGGAAATCGGCCATGCGTGAGCGCCTCCAACCCTATCGCGGCGCCAATGCGCTCAACTACCTGTGCTTGCTGGCTACGCAGCTGCTTGGCAAGACACACTTGCGCGACCTCCCGGCCCTTCTCACAGGCTTTGACTCTGTGATGAAGGCGCTGCCAGGCAATGTCGTCACTGCGATTCAAAACCTGCGCATCGACGGTCACGCTCCTTGGAGCCAGCGCGAATTGCGCTTAATGGTCGACCAATACAACGAGGCGCACAGGCGTCTGGACCAAAAGCGCCGCCAAGCGGCAAAACCAAAGGTGTGGGACGACGACCCTGAGCCGAGTGACTTCGGGGTCGGAGCAGCCGTCATGCCAAAGCCGACCTTCGATGAAGAGGAAGGAATCAGCAAGAGGTTTGAGGTCGACGCGCAACTCAACGTCCGACCGGTTTGGACGTCCATCATGCCCGACGACGTTCGTGAGGCGCTGGCATCGTTGACGTCGCCGTTGCTTGTACGCAAGCGTCCTCCTCGCAAGCGCCACGATCCGACCTTTCCTGCTCGCGTGGTTGACGAGCGCCAGCATTTCGAAACGACAATCGCGCCGCTTGGTTTTCAGCCGCCAGAGCCCCCCATAATGGACATGGCCCGCCACGGGCGAGCCCCAGGGCTTGTTCGGTGGTCTGACCTGGTAGCAACCGCGGACAGGTTTGACACCATCGACGAAGCCGCAGGTCGCCAGCGGCCTGGCGAGAGAAGCTGGTATCGACGACTGCACGCAGCTACTGGCGAGAAGACGGCGGTGTTGATGCAAGCGACGCCAGCTGGATTGGCCGAGTGCGACGCACTGGAGCTCATCGGGGTCAAGCATCTCATCGGCTTGCCAGGAGCCGGCAAGACAACGCTTTTGTATTTGCTGGCGGCCTGGGCCAGCGAGCGCGATTACCGCGTGTGCTTCCTCTTTCCCTCGATTGAGGTGGCCACGGGCTTCATCGAACGCCTCGCCCTGTACAACGTGCGCTCAGCTCTTCTGTTCGGTCAGAGCGACAGGGCGCGCTCGAAACACGTTGCGAGCTTTGCAGCAGCCCTCTCCCAAGACAACCGGGGCTATGCCGTCACTAGGACAGCGGCCCCATTCTTCGCCACAAACTGCAGCCTGGCGGCCTTTGCTGGGGACGAGGAGGCTGCCTTTCCGCACGCACACCCGCCTTGCCAGCAAGTCCACCAGACTCCGGCTGGCGCCAAGGCCGGTAAGGGGCCAGTTGCTCATCAGTGCGCCTTGGCATCCGTGTGCGGGCGCCAAGAAGCCGAGAGGGCTTTGGTCGATGCCAACGTCTGGGCAGGCCACATCCTGTCGACCGACCGCGATATCTCACCTCTCTTCAGCGACGTACAACTCAAGCACTTCGAGTATCTGGCGCGCTCCTTTGACCTCGTCGTCGTCGATGAGTGCGACGGTGCACAGGCTAACATGGATGGCCGAGGCACACCTCTGATGAAGCTCTCTGGCGACTCAGACTCGGTGTGGAACCGCCTGTTGCTGGACTTGCATGCACCGGCGGCGCAGGGGCGCAACGCCTTCATTGGCGGGGCATCCATTGCAACCATCATGGCCATGTCCGGGCGGTTTGGGCAAGCAGCCGAGCGGTTGACTGCAGGCATTGTCAAGTCACCCAAGGAGTTTCGCGACGAATACTCGCGCAAGCTCCTGACGGGTCTGTCTTTGATTGCCGACATGTTCCCGCTGAGCAGGTTTGCAGCTGCAGTGGAGGACAAGGAAGAGGCGCAAGCCCACCTGGACGCCCGTCAAGGACTCGAACGTATCTGGGACTACGCCGCCAAGCGGGTGGCTTTCCGCGAAGGCGGTGAAGCGCTTCGGCATCTCAACGAGCTTCAACGCGAAGATGACGGCGAAGCCTCAGATGACCAGCCACTGGCTGCTGCTTCATCGGGGATGGGGGATAGCGAGGTCTCGAAGATTGCTGCGCAGATGCGCGTGACGCCAGATGCCGTCCGCGCATATGCAGCAGAGGTGCTACATGCCCTAGACACATGGGACCGTGAGGGAACGGATGAGTACCTCAACATGCTCGCCCGTGCACTGCTGCGCGCACCAGAACTTGCCCCGGCGAAGGAGCCGAAGTTCTTCACGGAACATGTTCGACTGCTGGCCAACGTGACATTGCTCGTCTTGCAGCACTTCGGCTTGGGGCCGCACCTTCGATTGCTCAACGTTCAAGGCATCCTCGGCGACGAGGTGTTCGAGTCTCGCCCTTCCAAGGAACTGCTGGGGTTGGTGCCTGAGTCGCTTGCGGGCCGCTTGAGCGGCGTTCGGTACACCGTCGGCGACGAAGGGGATGTCGACATTGCGCACGTTGGCTTCGTGGGCACGCCACGGATGCTGATGCATCGAATTGCGCAGCTGGGCAAAGACTCGGGTGGCACCGGACCGGCCGTGCTGCTGACAAGTGCGACGTCCCTGTTGCAAGACAGCCCGAGCTACCACATCAACGAGGGTCCGCACTATGTTCTGCGCCGCCCCAACGCTGGTGCTGGCTGGGCGGACTCGCGCTACTTTTTCCTGCCGCTGAAAGACCCGCATGACGATCGCCAGCGGCTCTTCTTCAGCGGGTCTCGCTTGTCTCGCCGAGAGTTTGTGCTCAAGGCGATGGCTACAGAGCTGCTCGAAGGAGGCCGCGTCAGCAAGGTGGAGTCGGCGCTCGCCCAGAACGACGTCGTTGACGGTGTTGGCCGTAAAGCAGCCTTCGTTGTCAACAGCTACGAGCAGTGCGAGATGCTCTACGAGCACATCCGCCAGCAGTTCCCCGCTTGGCGTGACCGAGTGCGCTATCTGGTGCGCGGTGGCGTGCTCGCCTCGGCGTCTGAGCACCGCATCACTGCGTCTGAAGTCGAGCGTCTGGGCGATGACAAAGATTGGGACCTCTTCATCTTCCCGATGAGTGCCGTCGGGCGAGGCGTCAATATCGTTTACAAGTTCGGACCGAGGGCGGACAAGGCCATGATCGGCTCGCTCTACTTCCTGACCCGGCCCCACCCGCGGAGCGACAGCCTCGGATTCTTGCAAGGAGTCGTCGGGGCAGCATCTGAGGCGTTCGACCAAGCAAACTTTGCCTCGCGAGAGGAAGCCCTTGCCTCCATGCGTGCCTGGCGCTCGGAGGTATCACACAAGGTCGCGGCCTTGCTGCGTCTCCCCCAGGCGTCCCGAGCACTAGGGGAGTTCGGGCGCCCGTTCGTCGCCGACCAGATGATTATGATCTTGCAGACCATCGGCCGAGCGATGCGAGGCGACTGCCCGGCCTTCGTCTACTTTGTGGATGCCGCATGGGCGCCGAAGTCTGCCAACGGTCAGCCGGACAACAATCGCACGTCAATGTTGTTGATGATGCGTCGCATCCTCGATGACTGCCTGACTCACCCCGATGCGGCACTTCGGGACTGTTATGAGAATCTTTATCGCTCGTTCTACGCACCGCTGGCTGCCATCAGCGGCTTGAAGACAGAAGAAGACTGACAACAAGATAGATCAATCAGGGAACGCAATGAGTGACGAGAGTACGCCCACAAACACTTCCTCCACCCCTTTGACCGTTTGGCAGCGCTCGCCTGATGCCAAGAGCAGTGACCGTGCAGTGCTCATAGGGGCCAGGCTGCGCTCAGAGTGGCTCAAGCAAGAGATCTCCTTACTGGCAGTGCGCTTCACCGGGCCGCTGCAGACCGCGTTGCAGTCCCTGCTTGAGGCCTCGAAGGGCAAGGATGACAAGAACCTCCCGATCGTCAAGCTCAGGGCCCTGTTCATGGCCAAGCTCGAAGGCATCGTGAGGTTGGACAGGGACCTTGCTCTCAAGGATGCGGCAAAGGCAGCGCTGGAGTTGCGTGCCGTAGGTGACGACCTTTTCGACGAAGCTCGCCACGCTGAGCTCAAGGAAGAGATTGCCGACACCTTGCTGCGCTGGCACATGGACATCGTTGCGCCTTGGGCTGAGCGCAACGCACTGGTCGAGCCTGCAAGTGCCGTTAAGCGCGAGATTTCAGCCGCGCACATCGACATGCAGCCGCGGCGGCAACCCCTTCTGGTTCGACAAGGCAACGGTCAGGTTGCCAAACCGCAGTGGGACTTGATTGCAAAGCACCTGGCCGAACGATTAACCGGCGAGGAGTTGTTCGAGGGGCTCGGGCCGTGCGAGCTTATTGCAGACGCAACGTCACTCGAAGGCTCGGTCGAACTGATGACGTGGCCGACGAAGGTGACGGGAAGCGACACAACCTTCTCCATGGTCGCGCGCTTGTCTGTGGCCTCGTGGCCCACGGGCGGCGAGCTCTATCTCAAGATCACGCCGGTAAAGCGCGTCTGGGCAAAGAAGGTCCCGGGTCGAAAGCCCAATGCCCCGCCCACCGTCCGGTGCTACGTCTTTAGCCCCGAACGTCCGGTCTTGCCTGCCAACATCCGCCGCACCAAGGAAGGGTGGGAGTTTGGAGACGAGTACGCCCTCTACCAAAGCCTGACCACCGAGCGTAATGCGCTTCCAGTGACCCTGAAAGATGCCATCCAGCGGCCCCGTCCTACGAGCGGGAGCTGGTGGGTCGGCTTGCCCGAGCTGACGACGCTTTTTGACTACGTGCAACAGCGCACCGTCTTCGAGAGCGACGAAGTGGACCTGCGGGATCGAGTGGTTGAGCTCCTCCCCGACGTCCTCGACCCGTTGGTGCCTTACCGAGTGGTGAAGATTCCGCGTGCCATGACGCAGGCGAAGAGTGAGGTCGCGCGGCTCAAGGTGGGCGATGTGGCGCCTGACGGGGGCGATATTGGCGTGGCTGGTGCGGCGCTGGAGCAGCCTGAACCCTCGGACGACGAAGAATCTTCAATTACAACCGACGAAGAGGCTGCTGTCGATAACGGAGCGACCGAGGTAAAGCGCCGGGCACGCCTGGAGCGTCATCGCAACACGAACTCGTCAGCGCTGCAGCGAATTCACTCCAATCACACGCCCTCGTTGTGGGTGTTCGTTGATGGTGCCGACGAGAAGAAACTCATCGAGGGGGGCGTGAGGGCTGTGTTTGGTGAGAGCCTTCGCCTTGAGTTCTCACCTCTGCCTCAGGGTGTCCACGGCCTGCGCTCTGATCTTGAGCTCTCTGATGAGAAGGGTGTGCGCCGATTCGAGGCGCGCGTGGACCGGTGGAAGCCCGTCGCCGAACAGGTGAAGGAGGGGGCCACGGGTGCTCGTCATGTTCTCATCTGCGCAGCCAAAGATGTCGACAATCGTGCCGAAGACCCAGTGAACTACTTCGCCGGCCTGCACGCGATGTGCATGCATGGTGAAGCGAACGTTCATCACCTGCTGCCGCTCGAAAAGGACCGTCGCACCGGTCAGCTCGACCTTCAGCACTTCATCCATCGCGTACAGAGCGCGCTGCTGGATGTTTTCCTGGCCCACTCCGGTGTGGTGTTCGGCGTGCAGTCATTCGTTCGTGGGTGCCTGGGCGAAAACTCGCCCAAGGCCATCTATGGCGTGCAAGCCATTCGCTCGAACGCACGAGCTTTCACCCAAGAGCAGCGGGTGTGTCTCATCGTCTTTACACGCCTGGACGTTGCGACGGGCGCAACTAGCGTTGCCTTTGCCGGTCGCAGGGGCAACCGTTTTACTCAGATGGACTGGAAGCCGCTGAACGAGGGATTGCAGTGGCTCGGCAGTCAGCGACAGCTCTCTGGTGACGAGCGTTGGCTTAAGGAAAGCTTTGGCGACATCGCCCGCAAGATGTTGGGCAAGATCTGCGAAGAAGACCCAAAAGCAGTCGTCCTGGTGGACTGGTCAACGGTGGCTGGGCTGTGGAGGGAGTTGTCGGACGAGTCGCTCATCGCAGCTCAGGGCCGTGGCCCCGTCCTAGACGGCACGGACTTCGGCAAGGCGTATCCCCACATGACGCTCCTGCGTCTGCGCGCGGACCGCAATGCCACCATGGTGATGCGATGGGTCAACACCAAGAAGTTTGACGAGTGGCGCTCGGAGCCAGCACCGACGCCCACGCGCACGAGTGTTGAGGAGCAATACGCGACGACGTATAAGACCGCGGTCGCGCTTGATGAGGCGGCTGCTGGCAGTGGCCTGAAGCACTACCTCGTGGTGATGGGCTACCGCAACACCGTTCAGACCAAGAGGGGGATGTCGTGCTTCCGTCCGCGGTCTCGCATGAGTCCAAAGGGGAACGGGTGGTTTGAGCGCCGCACGTTGCCCGTGGCCAAGGACAACGCTGCACTGCCCGGAGGCCTTGAAGTGACGGTCTTGCACACCTCAGACGCGCTCAAGCCCGACTCTCTGGTCAGTTTAGTGATGGGGCTGCGCCTGGGATACGCGCACTACGACGACTGGACGGCGCTGCCCGCCCCTTTGTTCTTTGAGCGCAAGGTGCGTGACTACATCATCCGGTACGCAGATTCAGCCGAAGCGGATGCTGTTGGGGTGGCTGCCCTTGATTCCGACCAGCAGGCGCTGGACGCCGCACCTGGGTTGGTGGAGGCGGCGGCGTCGCTGCAGAGTGAACTCGTCGCAGAGGTACTGGAAGGACTGCCTGAGCTGATGGGCGACGCGGCTGTGGCGATAGACGCCGCCTCACCGGGTGGCTCAGAGTTCATGGCTACTGGGGCTGCGAGTAACGAGGAACGTGCGCCTCAAGAGGCGCGGGAGCCATTTGCTACACGGACGATGAACGAAGAGGAGAAGCCGGTCAAGCTCGACGACCCCAGGCTCCAGCGAGCACTGGAGGCGGGTCAAGCTGCGCCCGTGCTGTTCTCCCCGACCAGCGGGCTTGCCGCCAAGCAGACGTATGAGGCGATGCTCGCCGAAAGCGTTCGAGTCCGCGTCGAGCCGCCTTGGTTTGTCACGAAGGAAACGGTGCTGCCACCAGACGCCTGGCCTAAGGACAAGCGAGCCATTGGCTACTACTGGAAGAAACTGGGCACATTCCCGATCCGACTGCGCCCACAGAAGGGGGACGCTCCTTCCGTGGCCCAGTTCCCGGACTGGGTGATGCGGCGCCTGAACATTCCGCAGTCGGCTTACGCGCTTGAAATCTCTGGTCTGCTACCCGTCAGCAAGCGCCTCTTCTACAAGCTTGACGACTGCTATGGGCAGTACCTGGATGAAGCTGGGAAGAAGGGGGGTGGCGTCAACGGAGGGCAATTCTGGAAGGACCTTCCAGACCTGGTTCGCCATCTCAGCAAGGAGAAGAACGACGAGGGACTCGCTTGGGTCTTTTGCATGATGGGCCACCATCCTTACAAGGACTTGTTGCCGAACGTCCTCAAGGCGGTCGACCCGAACGCTATGGGTCCCTACGCCTTGGCCGGCCTTCAGTACATGACCGCCTGCTTCGAGACCTGCAACCAAGTCTACGATGATCGCCGCAACGGAACCTGGAAGAACAAGAGCTACGTTGTCCCAGGGATTCTGCGGCCTGCTGACCTAGTTGAGCCTGCGTCAGCACCCTCAGCAACCAACGCGTCGTCTGCGGAAATGCCAGCATCGGCAGAAGCAAGCACAGGATTGGCAGCAGCCGCTGAGTCGGCCGTAGGCGGTGCCGAATCGGCGCCCAACACCGTGTTGCCTGCAGCTGCGAAAGCAATCGCCCGTGTCGAGAATCTTGGCCAGAGCCCGCCAGATTGGCCCGTTCCAGGTAGTGACGATTTCGATACATTCCTAGCAGCCTGCGGAGCCCACCTTGAGGACCTCAAGACCAGGCACGAGCACCATGAGGCGGCAAGACGAGCCGCTGAGGCCGCCGAACAGGCTCGCCGTTTTGCGGAAGCGCAAGAGAGTGCAGCCGCGGAGGCAGAAGCAGCCAAAGCGGCTTTGCGCGCGCAGTGGCAGTGCAGGCTTGTGGCGCTGGAGACGCTGGCCCGCGAAGCGCTCGCGGCAATCGGCCCAGAGCTTGAGGTGGGAGGCTGGCATATCCTCGAGGCAGAGCAAGTGGTGGGCAGCGAGCCCAACGACGAGGCTTACCAAACGGTTGAACAGCAGGTTGGCGAGGTACAGCAAGCGGTAGCGCAAGCCAACAGTGCGGCTCTGGCGGTCATCAAGATCGACGCCGGGGAGTTCGAAGACGCCGAGACGCTGCCCGCCAGAGACAAGCTGCGCCGCAAGACTGCGCTGCTTAGCGGAGCTCTGGAGCGCTCGGGCGAGGCTGAGCAGAACCTGAAGACCAGCTTGACGGCCTGTGCGCTTCTTGCTGAAGGGCTGGGCACCTCACCTGCAGACCCTACTCCGGACCAGCTGCCCGAGACCGAATCTGACCCGGTTCGCGACCTGCACACGGTGGCCTCTGAGATCGCACCTGATGTGGTTGAGCAGGCTGGGGCGGTAGCGGCCGAGACCAAAGAGGACTCCGACCACGCAGGCGCAAAGCCGGCTCACATTCCAATCGCGCAGCGCGCCGATGTGGACGCTGTGAATGAAGAGGAAACTGAGCCCCCACGCCCGGAATTTGAGGACTGGCTGCCGCCCGAAGATTACGAGGTCATTCAACTGCAAGCCTCAGGGCCGCAGCCCTTGACTGAGCCGGCACTTAAGACCCTGGCAGAGTGCCTGCACGGCCGGTACTGGGCATTGGCCTCCGCTGAAGCGGTGGTTCTGAACGATGTGCTGCCAGGCGCGAAGTCAAAGCTTTGGGCAGCAGTTCCTGCAATCCTGCGTAGCGCTGAGCAGCGGGTGCCGCTGGATGCAAGTGCGGTCGAGTTGCTGGGCGATTGGCTGGTTGAGGTAAATGCGGCTGGCTCGAGAGCACACTCATTCCCTGAGCACCTGGGGGTCCTCGGGGCGGCACTGCTGCCCATGCTGCTGCAAGGATCTACAGACAGCGTGCGGTGGGCCGCCATCGAGTATCTGCGTCCACGTCTCCAGCAACACGCAGAGCTTCACGCAATTATTGAACGCATCGCCACGCTTGATTCGATACAGCTGGACTTGACCCCTGACATTCTGTCGGCCGCTAAGGTAAGCCTGCAGCAAGCGCTGCAAGACGGAGTCATGCGGATGCGCCGACGTGCCAAAAACTGGGTCAGTGACTCCGACTTGGTGACCACTTGGGCGGCGACGGACTACATCGAGATGCATGCGGCTATCTGTTCGGGCAAGAGCGGGTTTGCAACCGGGTTGTGCATCGAGGCGATCGCACGAGGAGACGATGCCAAGGTGCGAGCCATGCTGCCCGAGGTGCAGAAGTTGGCTGGCAAGGGCCTCTCGACGATCGGCGACTTGCGCCGCAAGATCGGTCGTCGTCGACCCATTGAGGGTGTTGGGCGAGACTATTTGGTCCAGAACCTTCGAACGACCGCTGACTTCGCTGCCGAGTACGTGGCGCTTCTTGATAAGCAGAGGAGTAGCAAGCAAGCCTCGCTGCCACCGAAGCATGCGGATTTCTTGAGTGGACTGTTCCGAGAGCTCAAGGCGGCCCTCGGGTACGTCGCCGGTCTGGATCTGACCGAGGACACCTCCGCCGTGCACAAACAGGTGCTGGTGTCCTCCCTCACAGCCGCTATTGACTTGATGGATCAGGAAGCTCGGGGAGACACGGTTGCGGAGGAAGAACAAGTCCTGCTATTGCGGTACCCCCTGGGGCGTGACTTGAAGCCGGTACTGACATGGTCGCCATCTAGCGACGAGGCGAACCAGATCACGCTTGGTGAGGCCGGGCAACTTCACTCCACGGTCATGCAGGCCCTCGCGAGTCTGCGTCGGGGAGTGACTGCAGAAGGCAAAACTACTGGATTGCAACGGCTGCTCAGTGAAGCGGCAGAAGAACACCGCGTAGCGCAGCGCTTGCTGCCTGCCCGACTGATCGCCGAGCGACTGGACCGCCAAGGAAGGCCAATGACCTCCACTTGGCACGATGCCACAGACACCATCTATCGAGCGGCTCGTAATGCGTTCAAGCTTGAGGTGCAGGATGCGCAGCAGCGGGTGACTAACGCGCTGGCTTTGAGCGCTCTGTCGCAGACGGAGGCGGGTCGCATGCTCAAGGTGCTTGAGTCGCTCTCTCGCGCCAACAATGCCCTAGAGATCGGCGCCTCAAGCAAGGGCGCAACTCTTTACCCTGACTTTCCGCACGCCCGCGCTGTGTTGCAAGACGTTGTGCTTAAGCCGCTTGACAGCAGGATTGACCTTAGCAGGCAGAAGCTCCGCCTCGAGATTGAAGATTTTGTGCGCGAGCACCATGCCCTGAAGCTCGATCCCGCGGCGATGCGCCAGCTTGAGCAGAAGAAGACACGCATCCTCACGACGCTCGATCAGGGAACGGCGCTGAGTGTCCGGGTGGCACGCAGCGAGTTCATGCTCTTGAAGGAAGGGAAGCTTCCGCTGGTGCGGTTCGAGGACCGCCGTGTGGGCGTCGCTTACGAGGCATTCCGTCAAGAGCTTCGAAACATAACGCAAGGCCACCGGGTCCTGGATGGGCTCAGCGCAATCCTGCGCGGTGAAAAGCCCGTCCCTGGTCATGCCCCCGGTTGGTTGTCCGCCATTGGGGACAGTGAAAATGCCAGCGTCGTTGAGTTTATCGATTATTGGCAAGCAATATTCAATCCTGGCAGCAAGGAGGCGGTTGCCGAGGCACTGCGCAACTTCTTTATGGGTGCGGGCATTGCGCAGGAGCCGACCATTACTGCGCCCAACGAGGGGATGTTCTTCATCGAGGGCAAGCCCTTTGCGGATCTGGCGGCGTCGGGCTTCGGGGTCTTCATTCCACCGGCACTTGGGTCGCTCGCGACACACATCCAGGGCTACATCCTGCCCCGGCACATGACGTCAACACCGGAGCGCTTTGGGCAACGAGTGGCGCAGCTACCTACCAACACGCCAACCTTCCTGTTGTGCCGTGAAGGGCTTTCCTCGCAGCAACGCGCGCAACTGGGGCATAAGCACCAAGTGCTCCTCTTGGACGACGACTTGGTAGCTTTCCTCGCCACGCACCCCGCTGAACGTCTTGCGAAGCTGCTGGAAGTCAGTGTGCTGTCCTTCCACTCCAATCCGTACAACGACTACAACGCCCGCCCGGTGCCGCCCGAAATGTTCTTTGGGCGAACGCAGGAGCTTGAGGACTTGCGCAATGTGGCGTCCTCCGCTGTGCTTTACGGTGGCCGGCGATTGGGAAAATCTTCGCTCTTGAACCAGATCTTGGAGGAGTCTAAGACGCATCTGCAGCAGGGACCTGACGGTAAGCTGCTTGGCGAACTCGCGGTCTATGTGTCGTTGTTGAGTGGGAACGACCCTGCGGGATTCAAAGACAACTACCGCCTCTTTGCGTGGAAGTCCATCTATAGGGCACTGGTCACGGCGGGCTTCATCAGCAACGGCAGTCCGGATCTGAAGTCCGACCAGACCATCCGAGAGCACATCCAAGACGAGATCTCAGCTGGTCGCTGCAAATCAGGCGCTTTGTACCTGCTGATCGACGAAGCGGATGACGTGATGCGAGAGGACCTACTGTCCAACGCTCCTTTCCTCGCGAGTTTGCAGGCACTCAGCGACTCGACTCTTGGTCGTGCGCGCATCCGCTACGTCATCGCCGGCCTACACAACCTCACTCGCATGACGACTGGAGGAAACACAGCCCTTGGCAAGGCGCAGCCAATCGCTCTTCAGCCCTTCTCCTCGGGGACTGATATTTCCAACGGCGTGGACCTCATCACAGAGCCGATGGCGGCGCTGGGCTTCTACTTCGAGCGAGGCGACGAAGGGCTGCCGTTGCGGATCATGGCCGTGTGCAACTTCTACCCGGCGTTTATCCAGCTCTACTGCCGCAACCTTGTCAATAGGCTGTACAACAACCGAGCGGGCAAAGAACTCACGACGCGCATCACCTCGGCTGACTTGGATGCGGTAGAGTGTGATGAGGCGTTCCTGCAGGAAATCAGGGACAAGTTTGGCCTGAACCTGAACCTCGACAAACGCTATAAGGCGATCGCGCTGATTCTTGCTGAGCATTCATATGCCGAGCCTGCGAACAGCGTTTTTGCTGGGTTGACCGCCACCGAAATCCGGGACAGCTGCATGAGTCAGGCCCCAGCGCACTTCAAGAGTACGGCTCCCGGTGCCTACGAAGCACTGCTCGACGAAATGGACAAGCTCACCATCCTTGAGCGCAACGGTCCACGCTACCAACTGCGCACGCCGGACATCGCTACGATGCTCGGCGAGATGGAGCAAGTGAGTCACTTGCTTGAGGAATTGGCCCGCGAGACTCCCACGGAGGATCGGTCCTATGGGGAGGCACGCCTTCCCGTCACGCTCAAGTCGGAATCGAAGACCTTCCCGATGCCAAGCGGCTGGGTCCGCAACTACCTGGGGAGCACTCCCGGCGACCTCGTGGTTCTGGTCGGCAATCAGCTGAGCGGAGTCTGCGCTCTCGAGAAGCTCCGGGGGGTGTGGGCGGTGCCGCAGGAAGATGCGGTCCTTGAAGTCAGGAGCGCTTCGACGACCGATGAGGCGAGGAACTACGTCAACGGAGTACGGCGGAAAGCTGCTGACCGCAAGACCCGCCTGATTGGGGTGCCATCCAGGAGCTGGCAGCCAGACCAAATGGACCTGTACGCAGCTCTTGCTCAGGACCAGGGCCGATTGGCTATGCAAGGCGAAGCCGCTGGGCGTCTCAACTTGCCCACCGTTCGGCCGTTCCTCATCGCAAGCCCTGGGCAGGCATTGGCGCTTGCCATGCGCAGCGTCTCTGCGACTAAGCCTTTACCCAAGAATGCGGTGGTGGCCGCTGTTCCCAACTGGAGCGACGACGCGGTCTACTTCCGCTTCAATCAAATCCAGCACGAGAATCTGCCTGTCCGTGACAGTGCTGAGGCTCGCACAGCGATCCTGCGCGCAAGTTGCGGTTATGGCGAAGAGCTCGAAAGCATGGCCGGCTCCACGCTGACTGTGACCGAAGCTCTGGCCTTGCCAGGGCAAGCTTTAAAGCGGCTGGCGCCCGACTTGCAGATGTTCTATACCCGCATTGGCATCTCAAGCTGTCTTCCGCCAGAGGAGCTTCAAGCGCTGGAGACGGTGCTGCTGAGCATGCATGACACCGCACACGACTCGGGTCAAGAGCACGAGTTGCTTCCTGCGCACAAGCTGCAGGCCCATCATCTGTTGTTTGCACAGTGGATGGGATTGATTCAGGTTGCGCCGACAGGCGTGTGGGACGTACCTGCGCTCTACCTGGATCTACTGTTGGCGCGCCCATGACGACGAGCACCGACCACACCGCTGTCCAGGTATCGGTCCCCATCTACTGGGCGATGCCCGGCCCGACGTCCTTCTTGGCTGAGCTCGGACACCTGCTTGAGGCGCATTCGGCTGTGGCTGTTTGCCTCGAGAGAGGAGCGGTGGCCGGGGCACAGCATTTCATCAATGACGCTGTCAAGCGAGCGTGCCACGAGCCTGAACGGGTAGTGTTCCTTGACGTCCACGACGGCTCCCACATCGAGTCGGACATCGGGCATCACTTTGCCCGGGTCCAGCTGTCCGCGATGGAGCTTGCTCATTGGTCACAGCCGCCCCGTGTCATCGTTGTACTTACACCCTTTTCAGCAAGAAGCAGCGAGAGGTGCAGGGGATTCTTTGAGGAGTTCGTCAAGGAGTCGGCCGCGGTGAGTGGTGGTGCTGTGCGCCTCGTGTTGGTATGGAGCCTTTTGGCGGATCGCTTGCCGCCAAAGTCACCATGTGAGTTGCGCTTTAACGGCACCTTGTCGGAAGACGAGATGCACGCCTATGTCACTCAACGCTTGGTGGGTCGTAGAGGGCCTGGGAGCACCTCACTGGCCAGGCACTTGGTGATCGAGTTTGCCGGAGCAGACCCGCTCGTGGCAGAAGAGCTCATGGCGCTCCACCACAACGTCCTGCTCCAGCTTCCTGAATCGCTTGCATCCATGCCGCTAAAAGACGCGTCATCCGATCAGGCCATTGGCGCATTGAAGGACTGGCTTGAAGTGCGCGCACAGGCAGCCGGGTCAGGGGTGGCGTGGAAGCGCCTCGAGCAGCGGTACTGGCGGGCCTGTGTTCGAGCACTGCTGCCGTGGATCGAAGAACGGCGTCTGCCGGTCGTCGACAAGCTGCGGGATAGCCTCGAGGACTACCTCTTTCCGACACGTGGCGTCTGGAAAAAGCCTTTGCCGTGGCGGCCGGGCAGTTTCCAAGACATTCCCATCAACGATCTTGAATTCAACGATATTGTGGCGATGAGCCACCGGGATGCTGCTGACCCATTTAAGGGGCTGGACGAAACCGCGAATGCGGCACTGACTGCATGTTCCAAGGTCAAGAAGGTGCGCGATGCCATTGCACACATGCGGCCGCCAGCCGCGGCAGATATTCGAGAGATGATCCTTTCTCTTGACGCGCTGCTAGCTGAAGACGGAGCACGCAACCTCTAGGGGAGAACCAAACAGGAGTTCATCGGTGGGGCAGCCGTTTCCGGTGCCGCATCTCAGAGTTCTTCAGCGCTCGACCTGTTCTGGACGAGAGCAGTCACTCAGGCTCAAACCGCGACGACTGAGACCAGCCTGAAGCAGACCACCGAACAGATGATGTGGGGACAAATGCATGATCGCATCAGAGGCTGAAACAGAGCACTTCGCATTTTCGACGCCGTTTCGCTTCCCCTCTGTTTCTGATACTGCAAACTATCAGAAGTGAGCCATCCACCCTATTCTCACTGGGTTGAGGCCAAGCTCCCCGATAGCAGTTCCATCTCTGCCCACACCACCTCGGTCCAGTCGATCATCGGCCCGCGCAGCTCCCGTGCCAAAACGAGTCCCTCAATCCGCTCCGGTGTCAGAAACTCCCCCGGTGGCGACACAGTCCGATAGACACGCCCCGACTGCGTCGCCCAGGTGCGCTGACCATAGTCCCACGACAACACGGGTGTAGATATCCTGACCCGGTCGGAGTCGACATGCAGCCCGATCAGCAGCAGCTCGGCATCTACGTCCTCCAGCACGCGCCACTCCCTGAGCTCCATAGCGGGTTGTACCGCGATGGGAGGTGCATGGGGCACACGCACTTGGATTTTCATGCCATTGCCTTCGGCATGCGCAGAAGCGCTTCAGGCGCTGCATCGGTAGCCCGCGCGCAAGGCTCCTCCACTAATTGTCCCTCGTGCATCCGCAACACGCGATCCGCCATCGCAAAATGCCGGTCGTCATGGCTGATCACCACCAACAGATGGCCACGCTCCCGCAGCTCGGGCAATAGTTCAGTGTAAAAAAGCTCCCGGAACCCCGGATCCTGATCCGCCGCCCATTCGTCCAGCACGATGACAGGTCGGCACTCGAGATATGCATGTAGCAGTGCCAAGCGCTTGCGTTGCCCTGTTGAAAGATCGAGCGTGCTCAGCCGTCCGTCTTGGACTGACACCTTGGGCCCAAGCCCCAGCCGATCGAGATGGCGCTCCGCCTGAGAGGCCAGCGACGCGGCATTCCGCCCCTGTGCCACCAAGTCATCGAAAAGATAGAAGTCGGACAGCACCGTGCTGAACAGCTCCCGATAGCTCCCTTGCATCTCAGGTGTGATCCGTTGGCCATCGAGCAAGATCTCCCCGTCCGTGGGCGCATACAGGCCTAGGAGCAACTTGACCAGCGTGGTCTTGCCAGCGCCGTTGTCTCCTACGATGAAGACCATCTCGCCCTTGCGCAGTTCAAGATCAATCGGCTCCAGGGTAAAGATCGCATGCTCTTCCTTTTGCGCTGGAAATCGGTAAGTCACGCCACGTAATTCGATGCGCTCCATCGCCGTAGGCGCCGGAGTGGTGCTTTGCCCCACGGTTTCGCTGTTCACCCCTCCCCGCGCAAAATGCACCCGCAGTTCCTCGATCCGCTGCAGTGCCACCCGCGCCCGCCCAAAAGTCGGTAACCCCGTCGCGATCTGGTCGATCGGTCCTTTTAGAAACAGCAGTATCAACACAAATGCACTGAGCACCTCAGGCTCCACCTCTTGCCATGCACCCCATGCAAGAACCAGAGCGATCAACAGAAAGAAGATCGCCGCTCCAAATGCCTTCGCCAGCACATAGATGCTGACAGCCCTGCCATTGACCGAGCGGATCGCCTCGACGGTCGCCGTGATCTGCCCCATCAGTCGAATCCGCCGTTCCCAGTGCAGCCGCAACTCCTTGGCTCCATCGCTCAGCGTGCGGTAGTTCCGATGCAGCTGTTCTTCCTGTACCCGCGCTGACCAGAACCCACGCATGCCGCGCGCCTGCGCCAGGACCTGAATTACGGTGCCGACCACCAGCGCGGCCAGCATCAGCCCGAACAGCGCCGGCGAAAGCACCGCCAGATACAGCAGGCAGCCCATCGTCACTGCGCCAGAGATCAAAGTGGCAGACAGCGTGAAAGCAAAGTGACTCACGATCTCCACATCCTGCGTGAGCACAGGCAGCAGGCGGTGATTGCCAAAGCGCTCGAGGGCTTCCAGGGGCGTTTGCAGGATGTCCTCGGCCAGATCCTTGCGCAACTGGGCCACTACGCGCTGCCCCACGCGGTTGGTCCCCATGTCCGACAGTCCCCGGCCCAGCAGGGCCACGCCACACAGACCCAGGTAGATCCATAGCGTCGCGCCCGACAACGCAGCGCGATCGTGCAACGCACTGTTGACCGTCGCCAGGAGCCCAACTGTGGCGACGCCTGCGCACAGGCCCGTAAAAACTGAAACCTCTATCCAACCCAGGTGGGGCCGGAGCAGGCGAAGCAGATCCGCTGCCAGTGAGGATGCCGTATGGGGTGCTGAAGCCATGGGGGAAGAGGGGCAGGGGCTGGTCCTGCTCACACCAGAATGGCCTGCGGCAGACCACGCACGTGCTGACTTGCCAACTGCACGATCCTCAGGCCATGCCACGTCCGCCACGCGAACCACAGGAACAGCAAACCCGCCCCGAACAGCGGCAGCAAGAATAGACCCAGCACAACGGCACCGGCGATCGAGATATAGCCCAGCGCAGCGCCTCCGCCGAGATCGACAGCGAAGGTCTTGCCATCACTGCTGGTGAGCGCGATCAACAGATCGGATTTCTTGCCGCCTTGCGCCAGATGCAACTCGACAGATCCTTCATCCTCCAGCGCTGAATCCAGCTTGCCCTGCAGCCCGCCAATCACGCTGATGTTGCGCAGGACGCGCCCATCCACGAATTCAAGATACGCATAGTGGGTCGAGCCGATGTGCCCGGACGCTTCCTGCACGCCAGGCCCGAGCTCCCTCAGAACTCCGGTGATGATCGAAACAGCCATTCGAATGCTTCCTGATGAATTTTTTTTGGGGCGCGCACGCCAGGGGGCAGAGCGCCTTGAGGCAGCACTGCACAGTCCGAGCGAACGACTTGATCTATTGCTGTAGGGCCTGGATGTCCTGGCGCAGTTGCCACTCGCTGACGCCGATGTAGACCAGCGTTATCAAGGACGCGGCGATGCACACGGCCACGATCCGAACGCGGAACCAAGCGTCGTCACGGTTCTTGTCCACCTCCGCTTGGAGCGCCCGAAGACGATCTTCCCGAGCCTGCGCCTCACGTTCCCATTTGCGTCGACCGTAGTCCTGGACTTCCGTGCTGATGACGCTGTAAGCATCCCCTACCTTGCGTACCACGCTGGTGTCGATGTCATGGCTCATGGGCACCCTTCCTGTTGCATTTCTTCGTATAGCTCGTCTACCGCTGCTCGGGCCGCCTCTCGCGCGAGAAGCACCTCGCACTTCGCATGCGCCCACTCCATCAGATCTGGGTCAAAGTGCGTCGGCCGCAGATTCATGACATAAGCGCGGGCCAGCCCGCTGCGCTCCAGAACCGAGAGCAACCCCTCCCGATCACGCAGATACAAATGGCAATCGGCCCGAGCGCCCGGATGGATGTCATCCCAGTCGAGGTGGGGATGTACCAGCAGGTTGGCGATCCGATCGCGCTGGCCATAGTTCGCGCATAGACACAGGCTCATCTCCACACTCGCGTGCTGGCAGATCACCGGCTGGTGCGTCGGCGAGACGCACCAGGCTGCATCGCGCGGGTAAGGCACGATCCGGCCTGCGCAATACCGGTCCCAGTCGTTGGACGAAATCTGTGCCCACACCGTGCCACCGCAATGCCCTGCGGACGGCCACGTGTAGCCTGTCGACGCGAAATGCTCCCACTCGTATTTACAGCTTGGCATCGGTGGTGCGAGGCTTGTCGGCTGCCATGTTTCCGGAAGCGGATGCCAGGAAGCGCATGAACAAGCGACCCTGCTCTAGATCCACGAGTTGCACGCGGCCCGAAGCCATCACCTTCACGCCCCCTTCGATGCGTGGCTGATAAGCCCAATGGAAGGCTTTGTTGCAGGCCGGATCGAGCGAGATCTTGTCGCCCGAGGAAGAGCTTGCCAGCGGTGGAGCAATGCAGTGGCCCGCATACAGCTGCAGCCCATCGATCGCTGGCGGCCCGGGCTCCCGGCTGATCGAGCCGCCATTGACCAGCATGAACGCACTGGGAATGGGCACCGCACCCCTGTATTTGGCCTGCACCTCGGCCACCGTTTGCTCGTACGGGTAGCGCGCCCCTTGATCATCCCGCCAGACGGCCCAGACTCGCCCCTCATGCACCAGCAGCTTGATGAAATTGAAATTGCTTGAACCCGAAAACTTCCCGGGTTTGGGATCCGGGCCCAGATCGAAGCGCACGCCCGCGCGCACTCGCGCCTGGGTGCGGGGACTGGTGAGCTGGTAGTCGGAGACACGGAGTTGGATCAACCGGCCGTTTGCGTCTTTTGTGCCTGCGGGAAAGCGTTGGCGAATGGCAGCCACGGCATCGGTCTCGCTCATACCCAAGCGCACGCCGAGAACGTCGAATGACGCGAGAGCACTGCTGGTGTCCTGGGGGCGGTAGATGTTCTGGGCGAGAGCGGGGGCCCAAGGTAGAACCAAGGCCATGGCGGCGATTGCTCCGGCAAACCGCTTCAGAGAATTAAGCATAGATGGTTGATCGAGCGAGAAGAGGTCAGTGGTTGCAGAGAAGTCGCCAGGAAAGATGCGATCGGATAAAAGATGTGTTTGCATCACGTATCCAGAAGTATAGCGTTATGTGATGCAAAAACCGTAGATGTATTCGCATCAAAACGTAAACATCAACGGGGTGGCTGCTCCTCTAAAAACTCCTGACCCTAAAGCTCCGTGTGGAACGCTGCGAGAAGTCTTGGCGTTCAACATCCGCATGTACCGCGTGAACAAGTCCATGTCGCAAGAGCAGCTTGGCTTGGCAGCGGAGCTTGATCGAACGTTCATCAGCCAAGTCGAACGTGCTCGAATCAATGTCTCCATAGACAACATTGAGAAATTGGCTGTCACGCTTGACGTAGACGCCGCGCTGCTGTTTGTGCATCCGAAGTCGCAGTAGTCCAATTGCAGAGCTCACTCTCCACATCGCCCCCAAGGCAGGCTGCACACTTCACACGCCTTATGGGGCATCCTCCCTGCGGGGTTGTTGACCGAATCTGCCGACAATGACCTGTCTCAGCAAAGAGAGGTGCGACATGGCGCATGGTTCGAAGGTGGACATTCCTGTAAGCCCGGGCCAGTCTCGGCATGAGGTAGCGATGAACGCAGAAGTTGCATCGGAACGGGCTCGCATGCGAGCCCTCATTGCCGAGCCCGTCGTGCCACTCAACGTCGAATTGCACCAACGGCTATTGCGCTCGGGTGGCGCGAAGGCGTCCACTTTTGCTTCTGCCATGGCCTCGCTGAGTCGGTTGCGGAAGGCTCGCCTCGATCCATGACAGCAAAAAGGCTGCAAGCACGGGCATGAGTTAACAGCCCTGTCATCGTCCAGGCGCCACCATGCGTGCCGGTATGCCGGACCAGAACGCGGGCCGATCATCCCGAGATCCGGACTGTGTTCCACAACACCTTGCATAAGCAGTCTTTATGGGTTGGTGCTTTCAAGGGTTGTTGATTGCTTAATTTTTAAGCAAACTTTGCCCCCCCTTTGACAAGCCCCTCGGCCCTCAAACCGCCTTTGGCTCGATAGCATTCATGCATGTGTTGACCCCTGCATCGAGGCGACGGCGAACAGCCCGCACTGATGTATGGGGTGTCAGTCAGCACTACTTCCTGCCGCAGCACTGACAGCTGCGGTTCCCGGTCGATCCCCGGGGGCCGCTGCATGTCTCGAGGCCCCTTGACCGTTTACTTCAACGTTCCAAGGAGTGGCCCATGGCCTCATCACCTCATCGCGGCACCACCATGCCGTTCTCCGCACTGCCCATCCCTGACCTGCTTGCGGAAGCATCACCTGCTCCAGACGAATTGCTGGACTCGGACGTCGAGACCGTCCTGGATCTGGATCTCTCGGTCGACGCTGCTCAAGCGACAGCCGCTGCACCGGTCCTGCCTGAGGAACCTTCATCCCTTCCGCCACCCTCAGCACCACCGACCCTGTGCCTCGCCGACCCGTCGATCGTCTTCCTTGATCCCCATCTCCTGCGGTTCAGTGCGGACTACAACCGCGACGAAGCGAGCTTCGATACCCCGGATTTCAAAGAGTTGTGCCGCAGCGTGGCCGCACATGGTGGCAATCTGCAACCCATCTGTGTTGTCGAGCGTGTCGACGAGCAAGGGCAGACCTACCACGAAGTCGTCTTTGGCGAGCTCCGTGTGCGTGCGTGCCGCCAAGTCGAAGTGAAGGTCCGGGCCATGGTCATGCAATCCCGCTCATGCCTGGACAACGCCCTCCTGCGGCTGGGCGAAAACCGCGGTCGCAAGGACCTTGCGCCTCTGGAATTCGGCCGCCAAGTCAAGCGCGTACTGGACGATCCCAGCAGCGGCCTGAACCGCACCCAGCTTGCCAAAATTCTCGGCTGCCATCCAGGCCATGTGGGGCGTGGCTACGAGTTGGCCAGCCTCCCCGCCGGCATTCTGGACGCCTTCGACGCACCGCTCGAGTTGCAGTTCGCCCACATGCTGCCGCTCAAGCAAGGCTATGCGGCTCAGCCCACGGTCATGCTGCAAGAGGCAGAGCGCATCCGAGAAGAACTCGAACCGTTGTCGACCAAGGGCGTGATCGAGCGTCTTCTCAAGGCGGTACAAGCTGCCGAAGCGAAGGTCAAGGAGGGGGCGGCCGGGGAGGTCGGTGTCGAATCAGGACTTGCATCAAGCAAGCCGATTGAAGCGCTCCAGCCCCCTCGGCCAATTCAGACCCAAGGCCGAGAGATCGGACGATGGGACGTGCTGCCTTCCGGTGCGATCACGCTCGTGATCGAAGCACCGATGTCTGATCATCAACGGCACGAACTGGTCGAGGCGCTGGTGCGGCAACTCGAGCACAAGGTGTTCAAGACAACGACGTCGAAGAAGCCAGTCGGCAAAGCGAAGGCCGCAGAAGACCAGAGCGGTGCGGCCGTCGGGGAGCGGTCATGAACCCCGAAGGTACAACACCGCAGAAAAGCGGCATCCCCAACAATAAGGGACTTGCACCATGCAAGTCCGCAAACGATGCAGGCGCCGTGGGGACGTCACAAAATGCAGACGAAGCGGGTTTTACGCCTGCGCAGCACAACGGTCACGAAGACAACATCGCGGCCGATTTCACATTACCGCTCGGGGAAGGGATACAGGAGAACATAACAGCAACCTGTATCCCAGAGCGAGCGGTAATGTGGGCTGTCCCCGGGTCACCGGGGTCGCGTAGCGAAAGCCCCTTCCCCGCAACGGGGACGGCAGGCGGCGTGACACCGGGAGAACCTGCGCAGCAGGTTTCGGACGGTGGCGCGGCGGTTGCCGGGCCCGGTGCGGCAGAGCTGGCGCAGCCAGCGTGGCAGTTCGTGACCGAAGCCAACGGAGACGAAGCGGCTATCGGCAACGAAGCAGGTATCGGACACCAAGGGGCGCTCGGTAGCGATGGGTCCGGACGAGAAGCAGCGGCTTCTGAGAGGCCGACATCGCATGCCAAGGCAGACAGGGCTGCACGCTACGAGGTCGTCATGCAGGCCCGGACACTGATGCGGGAGATCGCGCAACGTCGCAAAAAACGGCAAGACACGGAGCCATCAGCCGCAACAGTGGAGAAGTACAAGGCGTTGGCGAAGGTGCTGCTCCAACGAGCAGTGGACATGCAGGTGCCGAAGGCTATGCCTGCGGAATCGCCCCCTCTGCCATCCCTGTGCGTTGCCATCGCCGGCTATGCGGCCAATGCCAGCACCTTCTACACCATGCGCAGTGCAGCGGCATGGGTCGTGCAGCGTAAGGTTGCAGCGCTGCTGACGCAGCAAGACCGGCTGCAGCGAACTGGCGGTGTCACAGCAGAGGAAGGCAGATCGCTGGCGCTGGCAGAGTGGGAGCAGTGCGTTGATGCTCTGGACGCTGCGGCGCAGTTGCTGCGCGATGTCCAGTGTATGGACCTGCAGCGTGCGCTTGAGCTCAGCGCCGCAGCCCCAGTGACTCCCAGATCCAAACGCCTGGTGCTCAAGAAGGCAGAGGAAGGATGGCGCGACGAATACTTTCGCGTCACCGCCCAGTCCCGGAAGTACCGGTACGCAGCCCTGCTGCAAGGGCTCTGCGGAATGCGACCGCTGGAACTGGAGCGTGGGGTGATCGTGTCGCGGCGCGGGCCGATGGTGAGCATCAAGATCCTAGGGGCCAAGGTGCGCGAGACGGCAGGGCAGCCCTGGCGAGGTGTCTTCATCGAGGCTAGGAAGTTTCCGGATTGGTTCCTGGAAGATCTGGGCAGCGGGCCGAAGACGTACTCGGCGCCCCGCAAGGCGATGCGCAGCTATCTCGGGCGTCTCTCACCCAAAGTGTTTCCGAAACAGGGCGACAAGCCCCAACTCATTCTCAGCGCCTACGTGCTGCGCCATGCCATCGCGACCGATCTGCGCCAGGCGGGTTGGGCATCCGAGGAGCTTGCCGAGGTGCTGGGAGAGCGGTGTGCGGAAACATCGCGGTGGTACGGACTGCGCTGGCGTGGATCGAAGTTCCGGAGAAGTCCGGAGATCGGGATCGAACGCGGCACTGTGCAGACGGCGCGCCCCGTGGTGAAGCGTGAATCGGGTTTTCTGGCGTCAAAAAAGGAGGGAAAGGTGGGCAAGATGAAATCGAGAAAACCCCCGAATGGGTGAGGCAAGGAGGTCAGCCATGCGGGTCTTCGAAGGCCGAAAGACGCTTTCGAGATTCCCGTGGACTGGTGCAGTGCTGAATGCCGCAAAGAGAAGCTCCTGGGACTGAAGCGCATAACGTGCGGCGGTGGATTCTGGCGAACTTGTTGCAGAATGTGTTGATCTTGCGAATCGGCGGTTATAAGAGAAATCAATGGCAAGACAGAGGGAGTCCGACGCGTCCGAAGTCCTCGTAGCCTAGCGGCCCTGGTGGGCAGGCGTAGGCTTGCGCGCCAGACCTACCGCGGTAGCGAAGATGAGCGAAGCTATGGAGTCAATGGCGGCTGCGGAACCGTCCTGCCCTGATGCGGAAAACCGAGGGTGCGTCGCGTGGCAAGGTGAGTCACAGCAGCCGACAAGACTTTCTGGGGATGCTCAGCGTGTTCTGAGGGATGCCGAGACGCGAGCGAGACAGCACACTAGCTGGTAATGAAAAAAAGGAAGGAGCGAAACCTATGGCTACTGCATTCCCCCTCAATAAGCGAATCGCAAAAAGTACGCTATCACAGTACCTTCGAACAAAGTGTGATCGGCAGCTGTTCCTTTCCCTGCATCAGCCCGCCATCTTGCAAGGGGCTGGGCTTCCAGAGCCAATGCCAGCTCGGCCAGGTGTAGGCGTACTGCAGAGTGAAGGCAAGACCTTTGAAGAGCAGCGTAACGACAAACTTATCGCGGCATTCGGCGCGAGTGTTACTTACGTCAAAGGAGCATTTGGTCAGCCGAAGCAAGTGGCTCTTGCAACCCTGCTGACCTCAGCCGCAGGCTATCCCTCTTTTCTGCTTCAGGGGAAGATTGAGCCCGGGAAGTTCCAAACTCGCATCCTGACCAATCTTGGGCTTCCGACAGCGCAGCACAAGCTCATTCCAAAGATGGACGGTCTAATCCCCGACATCATCATTGTTCGCGATCCTCGAAGCGATGACGAAGCAGTCACGCCCAAGGGCGGTCGTCGAGTCCTTACCGTTGAAGATGAGAAGCGCCGCGCGTTGGTCGTCATTGACGTTAAGCACACGTCCGAAGCCAACCCGAGCTACTCTGCCGAAGTAGCCCTCTACGCCGTCATGATTGCCAACTGGCTGGAGGAGACGGGCTACGACAAGGACTATTTCGTGGCCGTGGGCTGCGCGCTTTGGACGCGGTTCAAGGAAGGCGAGTCTGCATTCGATGCGGCTTGCGCGAAGAATCCTAAACCCCTCGCCGGTGACCTCCTCGTCGCCCTCATGGCCGACTGCGAGGACGCAAACCTGCGCTTCTACCTGCCAACCGTCCTTCGCTTTTTCCGGGAAGACCTCCCTCGAGTGGTGACCACGGGTGACGCTAATGTCAACGGCTGGCGCGGGCTCGAATGGCACGTCGACTCGCGGTGCTCTTCATGCGACTTTCTCGGCTACGCCCGTTGGGTGCCGGACGAATTTAAGAAGAAGATCCAGGCGCAGCCGGATCACTATTGCTATCCGGGCGCAGAGCTGTCGCAGCACTTGAGTCGCATCGCTGGAATGACGCGCGGTGGTCGCAAAACGCTCTACACAGCGGCCATCAACACAACTGCGGCAATCGCGGCAACGACGGGCTCTGAACCGATCTATGCCAAGCATACGTTCCTTAAGCGAGAGGGAGCAAAGCTTCCCGCTCGAGCCAACGCATTGGCGAGCAACACCCTGGATGTCGATACGGCAGCGCTACTCGCAACGCTCGCGCCGTGGCCACAGCTCACGCTGGCAGTGGCAGTGAACTTCGACCCGAGTTCCGGCCTGCTGACGGGCCTGGCCCTAGGGGGCGGTGCCACGGCTTACCAGACAGGACAGAAGCCTCTCTTCTGGAAGCATCAAGGCTTCGTCGTCGACCAAAAGACGCTCTCGGCCGAGTGGAATGAGCTGAAGGCGTTCCTGTCAACTCTCTCCGACTACATCGATCAGGCCAACGCGTACGTACAGGGCTTCGGTAAGGGGCCGCTCAAAGGGCAGATTGCCTTCTGGGAAGCGCGACAGTATGAGGAGCTGTGCAATGCTGTTGGTCGCCACCTGCCCAAGGTGCTCGCTCTGACAGATAAGAAGCAGCGTGCGCTGGCCTGGATGTTCCCGCCCGAGGAGCTCTTGGAGAAAGATGCCGGGGCTATCCCTCCGTGCGTCGTGTTTCTCGACGAGATCGTGCGACGCGTGGTGTTCGCACCAGTGCCGCACGTCATCACGCTTTTCGATACCACCGAGCACTATCACACGGGCACCTTCAACCCAGTAGAGAAGGACGCCTTCTATCGGGAATTTTTGACCAACGGCATTCCTCGCGAGCGCATCTACGAGGTCTGGAGCAACGAGCCACAGATCGTTCGCGGCAAGCAAACTAAGTCGCGCAATCAGGTCATCACGGAATTCAGCAACTCGCTCGCCAAGCAGTCCGCATCAATCGCGAGCATCGCGGAGAAGCTGCGTCAGGACTTCAAGGGCAGCATCAAGGCCACCAACCCGGTCATCGACTTGTCCAATCCAACGGGAACGCAGGGGGTTGCTTTCGACGCCAAGCTATGGATCTGGTGGGACAAGCTAGGCCTCGCGACCAACAAGGCCGCGGCACACCAACGCCTGGCCCTCGACGCTCAGACGCTGGAAGCCACCTATGAGGCGCTTCGTCTTCGCAACGGCAAGCGCGTTGGCACCAGCGACATCTGGGAATTCGATGTATTGCCCACGTCCACTGAAACCAAGATCGAACAAGGCGAGGGCTATCTCGCCATCGGCATGGAGGCCAGTCCCGGATATCCGCTGACAACAGCGCTCGACCACCTCTCCAAACCGATACCAGCCTACTCGGGGCAGTTCAAGGACCTGTCGATGCCGCTGTACAGCACGGTACGGGCAACGTTAGTGACGTTCGATCGCGTAACGAGGCGCGCGTCGGTCCGCGTCCAAACCATCTCGCCGCCACTTCTTCCGTTCTTGCGGCAGCACAACGTCCTGAACCTCTCGGTGGACCTGTTCCTGACGGCCGGCAAATCGAGCTTCGATTGGTCCAGGACCAGCACGGACATCTTGCGCCTAGTTGGCAATCCCTCCATAGCGACACCGGATCCGGCCGCAGCCCAAGCAATGGGGGCGGCCGTGCCGACAAAGGTGGGGACAGGCGCAGTGACGCCACTGAGCAAGCTGCTATGGGCAGCCCCGCAACTGCAAGCAGCCGTGGTCGTGCCAACTGCGCAAGCTGCCTCGCTCGCAGCAGTCTCTGCAACCAAGCACCTGCTGAACCATAGCCAGCAGGCAGCCGTCGCTCATGCCCTCGAGCGCGCGTTGAGCATCATCTGGGGCCCGCCCGGAACCGGCAAGACCAAGACGCTTTCGGCATACGTGCACACGCTCGTCACCCATGCCGCCTCGGCAAACAAGGGTCTCAAGGTGTTGCTAACAGGGCCGACGTACAAGGCCGTGGAAGAGCTTGTCGGTCGAGTGATCAAGCTGCTCGACGTGGACGTCACTTGCAAGAGCGAGGTCTACGTCTGCTACTCGGCCGGTCGACAGCACATGGCTGTCGCGACCAATGGGACGCACCTCAAGGCAGCAACGGTCGAAATCCAGGATCAGCAGTTCAACAACGACTGCCTGCCAAGTATGGGTGACCCCGCGAAGATCACCATCGTGGC
>DXIO01000125.1 GCA_019112875.1 Candidatus Aquabacterium excrementipullorum | reverse complement strand
GACTTCCATAAAACGCTTCTGATGTCACGAAAGAAACAAGGCGCTCTCCAAGTGCATGTCAATATTTTTCACAATACCTTATGAATCATCAACTTGCGTCGATTCTCAACAGGGGCCCCTATATAAGAAATCCATTGGCCAGACCTTCATCCTTGGTTTGATCAAAACCTAATACCCGCCAGCCGCGAATTCATTCAGAACGGCATGGAAGTTGACTAAGCGCCCCGGTCCAAACTTCCTTTGCAGGGGTCTCCAACATGCACGGCACGGCTTATTTCCGCCTGTCTCCCTTGATTCTGCTGATGGCCGCTGGCGGCGTTTTCGGCATCAACACCGCCCAGGCGGCCGAACCCACCACCGAAGAACTCAAACAGGCGCTGGAGCGTGCCCAACAAGAGATCACCCGCCTGAAGCAGGCCCTGGGCGCAGGCCAGCCCGCCGCGGCGCCCGATCCCGCAGCGGCTCCGCCAGCCACGACGCCAGAAACCGTGACCCCGCCGACGACGACGCCGTCCAGCGAAACCTCGCTGGAAACCGTGGTGGTGCGCTCGCGCAATCGTCTGGCGGAGCTCAAGGAGGTGCCCACCTCGGTCTCGGTCGTCAGCGGGGCCGAACTGCAACGCCTGGGCGCCGACTCCATGCGTGACATCACCCGCCGCGCCGCCAACATCACCCGCAACAACAGCAGCAACGCGCGCAGCTCGGACCTGTCGATTCGAGGCATCGGCCGCAAGGGCTCGTCAGAGGCGCAGGATCCGAACGTCGGCATCAGCGTCGATGGCGTGAGCTATGGCTACGCGGGGCTGTCCACGGCCGAGTTCGTGGACATCGATTCGGTGCAGGTGGTGCGCGGCCCCGTGGGCACGCAGGGCGGCAAGAACGCCAGCATCGGGGGCGTTTACCTCACCACCAAGGCGCCCTCCTTCACGCCCAGCACCGATGTGTCGCTGCGTTTCGGCCAGCGTGACGCGGTGTTCGGCTCGGCTGCCATCACCGGGCCGCTGATCGAGGATCTGCTGGCCTGGCGCGGCACGTTCTACGTCAGCAAGCAGGAAGGCGCCTTCAAGAATCTCTACAACGACGGTGACAGCACCTACAACGACCGCAACAAGATCTCCGGCAAGGTGCAGTTCCTGCTCACGCCGAGTTCCAACTTCAGTGCGCGGGTGATCGCCAACATCGACCCGCGCACCTGGCAGAACGACAACGGCCTGACCTTCCGGCACGCGCCGCTGCCGACCTACTCGAATGGCTCGCCCAACAACCTGGCCAACGATGCGCAGACCCGGCTCGGCCGCCGCTGGTTCACGCAGCTGGGCAGCTACAACTACAACGACAGCTACCTGAACTACGCCACCGGCACGCAGAACAACGACGAGCAGCGCGCCCTGTACACCGGCACACGCGGTCTGTCGGCCAACCTGACCTGGGACCTGGGCAGCCACACCTTCAGCTCCATCACCGCCTGGCAGAGCCTGTACTTCGACGCTCGCAACGACGAAGGCACGCCCTTCGACATCTCCACCCAGGGCGGTGGCGGCGTGCGCTACAAGCAGTACACGCAGGAGTTCCGCCTTGCCTCCGCACAGGGTGGCGACGTGGACTACCAGACCGGCATCTACCTGATCAAGAACAAGCACGAGGTGGATTCCAAGTCTGGCTGGGGATCGGACGCTGGCGCCTGGTTCGCCAACGCGGGCCAGTATTCGCGGCTGGATGCCGACGGGGCAGGCCGCCAGCTGTTGGCCAACTCGCTGGACCAGACCCGCAAGATCGGCATCGCGGTGACCAACAACTTCAGCCCCGCCGTCTACGGCCAGGCCAACTGGCGCGTGGGCGGCCCCTGGACGATCACCACCGGGGCCCGCGTGACCCGCGAGAACCGCAAGGCCAGCAACTTCGCGCGCATCGAGGACAACGGCAAGGCGCCTGAGCTGAACCCGTCGATCAGCACGGCGGGTGTGGCGCTGGGGGGCTTCGACTCGTACTACAACGCCACCAGCAGCACCGTGTACGTGCTGGATGGCCGCGTGGTGGCGGCCGGCACGGCCGGTGCCACGGCCGTGGCCGCCAACAGCGCGGCCCTGACCACCGACACGACCAGTGGCGCACGCCTGGCCCAGGCGAATATCCAGGCCAATGCGGCCGCGCAGAAATACTTCGGTGTGTCCACCTGGGCCGGCTTGAGCGCCGCCCAGAAGCGCCAGCTGGTGGACGCGCAAGCCTTGCGCAAGTCGCAACTGGGCCTGCTGTACGACCAGCAGAGCGCCGAGGACATCCGCCAGACGCAGGTGACCTTCAACATCAGCCCGAGCTACAAGATCAACGACAACCTGACGACCTACGCCACCTACCAGTACGGCGAGAAGGCCCCCGTGGCCCAGTTCGTCAACGGGTTCTCGGCCAACGCCAAGCCGGAGAAGACCAACAACTTCGAACTCGGACTGAAGGCCTCGCTGCTGGAGCGCACGCTGACGCTGAACGCCGACATCTTCCTGTCCAACATCAAGGATTACCAGCAGAGCGCGCAGGTGGTCGACGAGTTCACCACGGGCTTCAACAACGACGGCACGATCTACTACACCTCGCTGACCGGCAACGCGCCCAAGGTGCAGGTCAAGGGCCTGGAGATCGACGGCTACTACACCGGCATCCAGCACACCACGCTGCGCTTCGCCGCCGCCTACAACGACGCGCGCTACAAGTCCTTCCCGAACTCACCGCAGCCGGCCGAGAACAACTACACCGGTGCGGCCCCGTTCCAGGACATCAGCGGCCGCACACTGCCCGGCGCCTCGAAGTTCACGGCCAACATCGGTGTCGAATACCGCTTGCCCGTGCTCGGCCTGTACGAGTTCCACACCGACCTCAACCACGCCTACATCGGCGGCTACAACACCGATGTGACGCTGTCCCAGTACGGGTGGGTGAATTCCTACCAACTGACCGATCTGGGCGTGGGCATCGGCCAGCGCAACCGCGCCTGGGACGTCACCTTCCTGGTCAAGAACCTGACCAATGAATGGGCTCGCAACTACGGCTTCAGCACCGGCTCGATCGACGCCACGCCGCGCTGGATCGGCCTGGTGTTCAACGCCAAGCTGTGATCAGCGTCGCGGCCAGACCTGCCGCGGCACAGCCCGCCAACAGCGGCAGAACGCCCACCTTGAAGCGGAACAAGGCCACCGTCGCCAGCGCGGCGATGGCCGCCGACACGAGGTCCGGGCGTGCGCCGAAGCCTTGCGGCCACAGCACGTGGTACGTGAAGAACAGCGCCAGGTTGAGGATCACGCCCACCACCGCCGCGGTGACGGCCGTCAAGGGGGCGGTGAAGCCCAGCCGGCCGTGGGTGGCCTCGATCGCCGGCCCGCCCGCCAGGATGAACACGAAGGACGGCAGGAAGGTGAAGAAGGTCACCACCGAGGCAGCCAGCGCCGCCCCCGCGAACAGCGCGTCAGGCCCGAGCACCTGGTGCGTCCACCCACCGACAAAGCCGACGAAGGCCACCACCATGATCAGCGGGCCGGGCGTGGTCTCGCCCAGGGCCAGGCCATCCATCATCTGCGTGGCAGAGAGCCAGTGCTGTTGCTCGACCGCGCCCTGGAAGACATAGGGCAGCACCGCGTAGGCCCCGCCGAAGGTCAGCAACGCCGCCTTGGTGAAGAACCAGCCCATCTGTGCCAGCGTGGCCTTCCAGCCCTGCCAGGCCACCAGCCCGCCCAGGGCGGTCCCCCACAGGCCCAGCCCCCAGGCCAGCACGCGCACCAGCCCCGCGCGCGAGAAGCGGGCGTGGTCGGGCGTTGGTGTGTCATCGTCGATCAGCGCCGGGCCCGAGCGCCGCGCCGCGGCGCCATGGCCGCCTCCTTGCGTGAACACGGCCGGCGCCAGGCGCCCGCCCACGGTGCCGATCAGCGCGGCTGCCAGCACGATGAGCGGAAACGGCAGCTTCAAGGCGAAGATGGCCAGAAAGGCCGCCGCGGCGATGCCCCACAGCCATCGGTTCTTGAGCGCACGGGTGCCGATGCGGTGGGCCGCATGCAGCACCAGCGCCGCCACGGCCGGCTTGATGCCGTAGAAGATGCCAGCCACGACAGGCACCTGCCCGAAACGCAGGTAGATCCACGACAGCGCGATCAGAATGAACAGCGAGGGCAGCACGAACAGCGCTCCGGCCGCGAGCCCGCCCCAGGTACGGTGCATCAGCCAGCCGATGTAGGTGGCCAGTTGCTGCGCTTCCGGGCCGGGCAGCACCATGCAGTAGTTCAGGGCATGCAGAAAGCGCTTTTCGCTGATCCAGCGTCGGCGCTCCACCAGTTCGGTGTGCATGATGGCGATCTGGCCGGCGGGTCCGCCGAAGCTGATGAAGCCCAGTTTGAGCCAGAAGCGCAGGGCGTGGCCCAGTGAAACGGGTTGGGGCGCGGGAAGGGTGTCGATAGCCGACGGAGCGGCAGCAGGCAATACGGTGTCCACGGACAAAACTCCGGTACGAGGTTTCCAGCGCTTGGACGGGACACCGTCTGTCTTTTCAGGCCGGGAGGCTGCATTCCCGATATGGGCATGCTATCAGAGCGGAAGGGCGGCTTCGGGCTCAAAAAATGGCGGGCCCGGACCATCACGGCCCGGGCCCGCGCGAACATCCGCGTCTCAATGCCTCGATGCGTCAAGGCATCGGCGCGGCATCGTCAGCGTTGTTGCTGCGACTTGTTCTGGTTGCTGCCCTGCTGGCTGCTGCTGCCTTGGTTGCTGGCCTGGTTGCTGCCTTGCTGGTTGCTGCCCTGCTGGCCGCTCTGGCGACCGCTTTGCTCTTGCTGACCGGACTGCTTGCTCTGGTTGCCGGCGTTCGGTTGCTGTTGGTTGCCAGCATCCTGCTGTTGCTGGTTCTGCTTGCTCTGGTTCTGATTTTGCTGGGTCATGATGTTTCTCCAGTGTCAGGTGAAAGCATCGGCGGAATTGCCGATGAAAGGGAATGGGCAATCGCCGTTCCCGCCCAGCCCTCGTGCGGCGACCGCCTAGAAGCCACGGGCTTCGAGCACGTCGTCCACGCGAAAAGCCTTCTGCGCCTCGGACAGCGCATGCCAGGCGCGGTGGGTGACAGGCGCAATGTCCCGGTCGACGAACTGCACCGGGCTCATCGGCCGCCAGGAATGCAGGGTGGCATGGCCGCACTTCGGGCAGTTGGGCAACTTGCCGATGTTGAAAAAACTACCGGTGCTGTCGGGATCGCAGGCGATTTCGCCATAGGTGCGCTGCAAGGCGTGGGCGCGAAACCAGTTGTCCTTGCCGATCAGCCGCCGGCTGTGGTTGATCAGGTGTTCGACCTCGTCGTAGGTCGGGTCCTGCACGGCATTGAGGAACGCTTCTTCCAGCGAACCAATGCTGCGCAGCACAAACTGTCCGTGGACGCCATCCGGCATGACGGACACACTGGAATCCTGCCCGCACTGGGCGCAGGTGACATGCAGGCGTTGCAGCTTCATGGGCCCCCCGGGCGTGGGTGACGGCGATGAACGGCGTCCCCTGAAATGCCGAGGACGGGCAGGCGCGTCGACCGCAGCCCACGCACCATGGTCGATGTTGTAACGCGAATGGCGCGCGCTGCCAACCGGCGGAGGCCGCTTGGGGGCAGGCATCCTGGTCGGCGCCCTATTGGTAGGACGCGGCCACCAGCCGGTGGCCGTAGCCCACCAGCGAATTCAGCTCCCAGAAAGCCACCCAGCCCCCCTCGCCTTGCGGCATCAGGCGTTGCAGGGAGATCGGCACCGTGGTGCCGCCCACGGTGACCGAGGGCAGGGCCACATCGGCCATCAGAGCGACATCGCTCCACTGGCCATTGCGGCGGGTGGCGAAACGCACCTGGTACTGGCCATTGGCCTTCGCGAAGTTGAGCACACCGGGCTCGCCGCGCGAATTGAAGGCCACGCTCACCTGGGCCGATTCGCCTGCGAAGGCGTCGATCCGGGCAGCACTGCCCCAGGTCTCGGCGCTGGCATCGAACATCACCGCGTAGGGCACAGAGACTGGATCCGTGCCACCGGCCTGGCGGAACACCACCACGGCCGACCCATCGGTGTGGACTTTGGCCTGCACGCTGTACAGCACACCGCCAGAGGGTGCGGCCACCAGTTGGCGCGGGGCCGTCCAGGTGCCGTTGGCGCGGCGCACCGTGCCATAGAGCACGTCGTCATCGGCGCCGCCGCTCCACACCACCACCGCACGACCGCCCGGCTCCACGGCCAGGTCCATGAAACCGCCGCCCACCCCTTGAGAGGCATCCGTGTTGACACACGTCACCCCGGACCACGTGTTGCCGTCAAGGCGACCCACGCCCACGCAGGGGGCAGCGCCACCCAGGCCCTGAAGGCCCAGGGTGCTGAAGCGCGTCGTGCTCTCGGCCAGGGCCTGCCTGTGGGGTTCCGCTCCGCCCTTGGCGGCATCGTCCACACGCAGGGCCGTGCCCAGGCCCAGGATGGCGTCCACCGTGCGCACGTAATGCGCCCCCGCCGACTGGTAAAGCAGCCACCCCTTGCCATCCGGGCCCGCCACCACGCGCAGCAGGTCCATGGGCATGCCGCTGACCTGGCCGTCGTCCACGAAGGTGGCCGCGTCGAAATGCATGGCGCGTGTGACCGAAACCGTGCCATTGCTGTCGCCCCAGAACACGCGGGCCTTGCCGCTGGCGTCGACCACGGCATGCACCTGGCCAGCGGTGGTCGCAGGCAGCGGCACCTGGACCGAGGTGACACCCGGACCATGGAACTGCGCCCACAAGGCGCCACCCACACGGGCCACGATGACGGTCCAGTCGCCAGCGCGGGCCATGGTGGTGCTGTCGTTGAAAACGGCACCATGCAGGCTGGCAATGCGCGCGGGAGAGGCCGTCTGCCAGGTGCCGCCCTGCAGACTGGTCTGCCGCAGATCGACCACGGCGTTGTTGATCACGAAGTTCAGCCAGTCGATTTGGGGCGCATCGCCGACCAGGGCATGGCCACCGCCCGGCACGAGCGGAAGGGCCATGTCGGTCAGTACCGTGCCCTGCCACTTCTTGTAGACGACGTTGACGGTGGTGTGGTTTGCGCCACCACCACCGCAGCCTGCCATGAGCATCCAGCTTCCAAGGCACAGCGCCTTCAACCACCCGCGGACCGGCGCCATGCTTTTCCTTCTGTGCAATGCCTTGTGACGACGCTGCCCGCCGTCTGTAAGGAAATTGTAAAGATCGGACGCGCAGTCCGGGGGCCCCAAACGCAGGGGCGCCCCCGCGACCAGGGGGCGGCACTGTCGGTCGAGGTTCAGTGGCTCAGGGACTTCGAGAACAGGTTGATCACCACCACACCGGCGATGATCAAGCCCATGCCCAGCAGGTCAGGTAGGGAGGACATGCCCCCAGTCCAGCCATTCAGCCGGCCAGCAGTTGCAGGGTCATCTCGTCGCGCGTGTCGCTGTAGAAGCGCCGCAGCACCTCGCCGAACACTGTGGGCGCCGGATTGCCGGCCTCGGCTGCCTCGAACAAGGTCATGCTGGAGCGCAGCTTCAGGTCATCGGGCGAGCCGAAGATGTCATGGGCCGACTGGTCATCGTGCAGCATCAGCAAGGTGGTCGCGGCATCGCGCAGGCGTTGCCCCAACACGGGATGGCGCAAGTAGGCTCGGGCCTCCGAAAGATCGGCGATGCCATAGCGGTGCGCCATCTCGCTGCGCCCCAACCCACGCAACTGGGGGAACACGAACCACATCCAGTGGCCGCGCTTGTGGCCAGCCTCCAGTTCTGCCAGCGCGGCATCGATCGCAGGCGTCTGCGCATCGACAAAGCGTTGAAGGTTGTGAGGATCGGAGGCAGCGCCAGAAACATGCACGGCCTGCGTGGCCGTGTCCGGGCTTCTGGGCTCCTCGGCCCTGGCAAATGTGTCGGTCATCTTGACGCTCCTGGCAACCATGATCAGGGGGCGGCCTCGCCTTGCGTCGCCCAGGGCCGCGGCTCACGCACCGGCAAGGGGCATGCCTGTCCGGATTCCAAGGCCCATACCGGCTTGCTGGAAGCGCCATGCAGGCCAATGCCGACAGCGCGTGAGGCGGGGCTGACAACGGAACTCCACCACGCCCATACGGCATGCCGATTGCCCATAGTGAGGTATGAACCTCAAGATTCTCACCATCAATCTGCACAAGGGCTTCGGGGTGTTCAACCGCCGTTTTGTGCTACCCGAATTGCGCGAGGCAGTGCGCAGCGTGTCGGCCGATGTGGTCTTCTTGCAGGAGGTGCTGGGCGAGCATGAACTGCATGCAGCCCGCATTCCGAACTGGCCCCAGACACCCCACTACGAGTTTCTGGCAGACACGTTGTGGAGCGATTTCGCCTACGGTCGCAATGCGGTCTATCCGCAGGGGCACCACGGCAATGCGCTCCTGTCGAAATTCATCATTGCCCAGCATCACAACCATGATGTGTCCACGGCTGGCCCCGAAGAAAAACGCGGCCTGCTGCACTGCGTGCTGAGCCTGCCGGGTGGGCGGGCTCTGCACGCGGTGTGCGTGCACCTGGGGCTGCGCACCGCGCAACGACGTCAGCAGGTGGATGGTCTGTGCCGCCTGGTCAATGGCCTTCCGCCCGGCGACCCGGTCGTGGTGGCAGGCGATTTCAACGACTGGGAGCAGCGCGCCCACCAGCAGCTGAGCCGTTGTGCGGGTCTGCGTGAAGTCTTCGTGCAAGCCCAGGGCCGCGCGGCACGCACCTTTCCTGCCCGCTGGCCGCTGCTGCGGCTGGACCGTATCTATGTGCGCGGCGCGCGCATCCACCAGCCCGTGGTGCTGCCTCGCCGCCCTTGGGCTCATCTGTCTGACCATGCACCCCTGGCCGCGGAGGTATCGCTGTGAAACTTGCTCCCCCTACCCGCGCCTCGCGCGCCAATCACCTGGCCCGCCGTCTCGACGAAGGCTGGACGGAGGGCAACCAGTTGCGCCTGCTGGAGAACGGCGAGGAGTTCTTCCCCGCGGTGTTCGCAGCCATCGAGGCTGCACAGCATGAAGTGCTGATCGAGACCTTCATCCTGTTCGAAGACAAGGTGGGGCTGGCCCTGCACGATGTGCTGCTGCGTGCCGCCCAGCGTGGGGTGCGCATCAACGTGACCGTGGACGGGTTCGGTTCGCCCGCGCTGTCGACGCAGTTCGTGAGTTCGCTGACAGACGCAGGTGTGCGCCTGCATGTGTTCGATCCGCCCCCCAAGCTCTCGCGCCGGCTGGGCTTGTTCCGCCGCCTGCACCGCAAGATCGTGGTGATCGATGGGGACCGTGGTTTCATCGGGGGCATCAACTATTCAGCAGACCACCTGGACGACTTCGGCCCCGAGGCCAAGCAGGATTACGCCGTCGAAGCGCGCGGTCCCATCGTAGAACAGTTGCGCCTGGAGGCGCAGCGCACCATCGCCCAGACTGTCGGTGAGCAATGGCCCAACCAACCGCTGCCAGCACTGGCCCCCAAGGCGTGCGACCCCATCGGTCAGGCGCGGGCCCGCCTCGTCACGCGCGACAACCAGAAGCACCGCGACGACATCGAGCGCCATTACCGCCTGGCCCTGCAGACCGCGCAACGCGAGGTGATCATCGCCAACGCGTATTTCTTCCCCGGCTACCGGCTGCTCAAGAGCCTTCAGCGTGCCGCCCAACGTGGCGTGCGTGTGCACCTGATCCTCCAAGGCCAACCGGACATCGCGGCCGCCACATGGGCGGCGCGCATGGTCTATGACAGACTGATCGATGCCGGCGTGCAGATCCACGAGTATTGCGACCGGCCCATGCACAGCAAAGTGGCCCTGGTCGACGACGAGTGGGCCACGATCGGTTCGAGCAACCTCGACCCGCTGAGCCTGTCGCTGAACCTGGAAGCCAACCTGGTCATCCGCGACCGGGACTTCAATGCCCGGCTGCGCGACAAGCTGATGCCGCTGCTGCGCGAGAGTTGCGTGCACGTGCGCATGGAGCACACGGTGGCACGACGCTGGTGGTGGCGCCTTGGGGTGGGGGCCCTGGTCTTCCACGTCGTTCGCCACTTCCCGCGGTGGATGGCACAGCTGCCTGCGCACCGGCCCCGCGTGCTGCCGGCAGCCGAGACTTCGGTGATTGCCAGCGCGCCGGTGGATGCCGAAGCACGGGCCTGGTCTTGGCGTCGCTTCGCCCCCGCGCGCCTGGCCACCCGGGGAGCACAGCGATGATGGCCCGCCCCCTGCCCCGGGCCGCCGCCGTCGAGACCACGATGGAAGATGACGACCCTCAGGGGGAGCGCCAGGACGCCTCGCCCACCAAGCGATGGACACGCTGGTTGGGAATCGTCTTCGCGCTGGCCGTGGTGGGGCTGCTCGCGTGGGCAGCGCGCCGGGTGGACTGGCACGCCGTGCTGGCCGCCCTGCGCTCGATGCCGCTCGAGGTCGTGGCCGCCGCTGCCGGGGCCACCCTGTTGAGCTACGTGCTCTATGCCGCCTACGACCTCATCGGCCGCGCATGGATCGGCCATAAGCTGGCCTGGTGGCGCGTGATGGCCGTCACGGCAGTGAGTTACGCCTTCAATCTGAACCTCGGCATGCTGGTCGGCGGCCTGGGCATCCGCTACAGGCTTTATGCACGGCTGGGCCTGCGGGGTGGCCAGATCGGCCGCGTGCTCACCCTCAGCATCTTCACCAACTGGCTGGGCTATGGGGTGCTGGCCGGCGGTGTGTTCCTGTTTCGGCTGCTGCCTCCGCCTGCCGACTGGCATGTCAGCGGCATCGCGCTGCAAGGGCTGGGGGCTGCGTTGTGGCTGGTGGTGGCCGGCTACCTGGCGCTGTGCGGCTGGTCCAGCCGGCGCACTTTCACGGTGCGCGGGCACAAGGTCCACCTGCCCAGCCTGGGCATGGCTGGCGTACAGCTGGCCTTGTCCTGCGCCAACTGGCTCGCCATCTCGGTGGTGCTGTACCTTCTGTTCCAGGGCAAGGTGCCCTATGGTGTGGTGCTGGGCACCTCGCTGGTGGCCGCGGTGGCCGGGGTGGTGGCGCGGCTGCCCGCTGGTCTGGGGGTGGTGGAAGCGGTCTTCGTGACCGTGCTGGCATCGCGCCTGCCAGAAGCCACGGTGCTGGCCTCCGTGCTGGTCTATCGCGCGCTGTACTACCTCTTGCCGCTGTTGCTCGCCACGGCGGGGTACCTGGCGATCGAAGCCCGGTCGCCGCGCTCTGCGGATCCTCGGCGGCCGCCGACACAGGTCAGCTGAGGCATACATCACGCAAACAGCCTTGATCGACGGTTTTTAAGGCGCAAGGGTCGGGCTGGCTCCGCCGCCACTCTACATCGGTGCGCGCAGCGGCCGATACCCAGGGGGTGGAAGTACGCCCCGCACCGCCCGTCCCATCTGCCAATCCTGCCGACTCGGTCCTGTCGACCGAGGGGGATTCGCTTTTCTGGGGACCAGCGCCCGATGACCCGTTCAAGACCGCGCTGGACAGCACACTGGCCCAGGGATATGCCTGGCTGAAATTTCCGCCTGCTGTCGAGGCCGCCTACCAGCGCGACAAGGCGCCTGAGCGCCGCCGCACCCTGGAGAATGGCGGCCTGTGGCTGCTGGTGTTGTTCAACCTGATGCTGGTCACCGACTGGATGATGGTGCCCGACCAGTTCGCGCTGGCCGTGGGAATGCGCCTGTTTTTCTTCACGCCCATCAACATCATCGGCTTGCTGCTGACCGACCGCTTCACGCCCCGCAGCCGCGAGTGGACGGTGGTGGCCATGAGCGTGCTGGCCGCGGCCATCACGGTGGTGCTGTGCCTGCAGAGCACCGACCGACTTGCGCCCTCCTACCTGATCGGACTGGTGATGGTGCTGCTGTTCAATGGCAGCGTGATCCGCACCCCGTTCTGGAAGGCCATGCTGATCGATGCCCTGATCCTGATGATGTTCTGCGGCAGCCTGCTGCTCCTGCCCCAGGTGCAATGGCACATCATGCTCTCCCTGCTGCTGGTGCTGGTGTCCACTGCCGTGTTCACGCTGTACAGCAGCTACTGGCTGGAGCACGAAGACCGGACCAACTGGCTGATGCAGGGCCAGGAACATCAGCTGGTGCAGGCCCTGGGCAAGGCCAATCGCAAGCTCGACCGCCTGTCGCGCTTCGACGCCTTGACCGACCTGGCCAACCGCCGCCACTTCGACGAGTTCCTGCAGCAACTGTGGCAACGGGCCAAGCGCGGCGGCCAGGCCATCGCCCTCCTGATGATGGACGTGGACCATTTCAAGGCTTACAACGACCACTACGGCCATCCCAAGGGCGACGACTGCCTGCAGCAGATCGCCGCCATCCTCAAGCGCCACCTGCGCCGCCCTGGTGACCTGGTAGCCCGCTTCGGGGGGGAGGAGTTCGTGGCCGTCCTGCACGACACCGCCATGCCACAGGCCGTGGCCGCGGCCGAGCGGGTGCGCACCGGCGTGGAGCACCTGGGCCTGCCACATGCCGCCTCGCCCACCGCCAAGCAGGTCACGATCAGCATCGGCGTGGCCACGCTGCGCCCTGAAGGCGCCCCCTCCGACCTGATCGCGGCGTCAGACGCCGCGCTCTACGCCGCAAAGTCAGGTGGCCGCAACCGTGTGGTGCCCGCCCCCGCCAGCGTGGGCGTATCCGCCCAGACACTGGCCAGTGCGGTCGACGCCCCATGACCGCGACCAGCCTGCCCTCACCTCGCTTGCCGCTGCCCGACCCCATGGCCGACCAGGGAGGTGATGCGGAAGCCGGACCACCACCCATTCCCGCGCTGGAGCACCCCGAAGCCATCGCCGCAGGCGAGTTGCTGGCGCGAGGATTTCCGTGGATGCGCTTTCCACGGGCCATCGAACGCGAGTTCCACCGGCATGGCGCACGCCAACGCCTGCGCCACCTGGTGATCAGCGGCGTGCTGTCGCTGCTGGTGTTCAATGGCTTCCTGCTGGCGGACTGGATGGTGGCCCCGGATGTCCTGCGCCAGGCGGTGCAGGTGCGCCTGGGCCTGTTCACGCCCGTGGCCCTGCTGGTCCTGGGCTTCGCCTCGCTGTGGTCGGATCTCGTGGTGCGGCGCATCCCGGTGCAGGTGGTCGAAAGCATCGTGCTGGTCAGCAGCGTGTGCGCTGCGGCCAGCGTGGCCTACATCCTGTCGATCACGCACAGCGTGGGCAGCGCCTACTACCACGTGGGCTTCATCGTGGTACTCACTTATGGCAACGTGGTCCAGCGCCTGCGCTTCTGGTACGCGGTGGTCGCGTCTGCCGCCATCATGGCCATGCACCTGTGGTGCGCCACGATGATTCCCACCCCCGAGCCGCGCCTGATGCCGCCGCTGATGACGCTGCTGCTGGCCACCGCCTTCTTCACGTTGATGGCCAACCATGCACTGGAGCGCGATGAGCGCCGACGCTACCTGCTTTCGCTTCGGCGTCGCCACCTGCTGCAGCAACTCGACACCGCGCACGATCGCCTGCAGAAGATCTCGCGGGTGGATGGCCTGACTGGCGTCTTCAACCGCCACCATGTGCAGGAATACCTCGAGCAGGCCTGGCGGCGTGCCGCGCACGAAGGCAGTGAGATCGCCGTGATCCTGATCGACGTGGACCACTTCAAGAAGTACAACGATTTCTACGGCCACCAGGCCGGCGACACCTGCCTGCAACAGGTGGCCCAGGCCATCAAGGGCGCGCTGCGCCGGCCCACCGATGTGGTGGCGCGGTTCGGGGGAGAAGAGTTCATCGCCGTGCTGCCCAGCACCGATGCCGCCATGGCCAGCCAGGCCGCCGAGCGCGTGCGCCATGCGGTGGAAGCACTGCAGCGGCCGCACGAAGCCTCGGACACGGCGCGCGTGGTCACGGCCAGCGTGGGCGTGGCGAACTGCCGCGCCACGCCGGTGCGCGAGAGCAGCACCCTGGTGGAAGCCGCGGACCAGTCGCTCTACCGCGCCAAGCACGCGGGGCGCAACCGCGTCGTCGTGCAACGGCTGATGTGACGTCCGCGCTCAGCGTGGCACACCGTTGCGCCAGGCCGCCCAGTTCCTCGTGATGGCCTGCACCAGCGGGTTGCCCGCCAGGAACAGGTTGTTCAGCGTGATCACGAAGCCGCCCTGGTCGGCGTAGTTCACCAGGTTGTCGGCGCTGGTCTGGCCAGGTGCGGGCCGGTCGAAATCGGAGCCCCCACGCAGCACGGCCACGCGCTTGAGGTCCAGCAGCTTGAGCGCCGCGCCGCGCTTGAGCGCCTCGTAGGTGGCGTTGTCTTCCTGCTGGGTGGTGCAGTAGGCGCCCTTGCCATCGGTCAGGATCTTGGTCCACTCGGTGGCGCGCTCGCCCAGGGCCGTGCCGGAGAACCAGGTGTCGCCCGCCAGGGTGTCGCACTGGAGCACCGTGGGCGGCTGGTTGGCCGGTGCGGCCGGGAACTTCGCGCGAGCGGCCTGCGCCTGGGCACCGTCGCTGAGCGTCACGCCCTTTGAAAGCGCATAGGCCTTCTGCAGCAAGGTTTCGTCGAGCTGGAACACCTCGGTCTTGTAGTCCAGCGGCGGCTTGTCCTTCGGGTGCTTGGTGTTGATCCCCAGGTAGCCCCCAGGCCAGTCGGCCGGGATCTCGCGCGCATCGATCTCCCACTGGATGCCGAAATCGACCAGGTAGCGCGCCCAGGCCACCGAGCCCACCGTGCCGTACTCGGGGTTGATGCCGGCGATGCCTGCGATCAGGAAGTAGGTGCGCGACAGGTCGAAGTAGCGCGAAAGCACCAGGGCCATCGTGGACGCCGCCGCGTTGGTGTGGCCCATGCCGGTCGTCATCACGCACACATCGGCACGGTTGCAGCGCACCACGGGGTAGTCGGGCGAGAGGCCCGGCACCTTGACCTCACGCCAGGGGCCGAGCTTGTCGAGCCAAATCTGCCCCTCGGGCGCGAACATCGAAATGATCATCACCTTCGGATCCGGCCCCCTGCCGAAACCATCGGCGTGGGCGGTGAAGGCGAGCGTGGTGGCCAGCAGGCCGGCGGCGATCTTGGTCCAGAGAGACATGCGGTGGCTCCTGAGTTTGTAGGACGCTGCAGGTCTAGCAGGTTCCGCGCCGAAAACACCCCTCCGGAAGCGATTGGTAACCAATCCGTTGACGCGCATGACAACGAAAAAGCCAGCGGCAGCCCCTTGAACAGGGCCGCCGCCGGCTTGGCATCGGCATCGTCAGGCGACGGGCCGGGTTCACCCGGCCGCCACGATCACACCGATCAGAACAGGCTCTCCAGCGTCCAGGCCAGGCAATGGTGCTCGGTCTGGAAAGCGCCGAAGCCCTGGGTGCTCACGCCCGTGGCTTCCAGCCGCTGGAACGGCGTGGTCAGCACATTGAAGGCCGGCCACGGTGTGGTGGGCAGCGGGGCCGCACCGGTCGTGTTGTTCGGGTTGCCCGTGGTGATGAAGGCCTTCCAGTAGCGCAGCATCTGGTCGCCCAGCGCCTGCTGCTGTGCATTGAGCGGATCCTGCGGGATGCCGGCCACGGTGGACTGGAACACGTACTGCAGGTCACCGCCGTGGAAGGCCAGCCAGTCGATGAACGGATCTGGCGAGAACTGCGGCGCGGTGCGGTCGGCGAACTCGAAGGCGTAGGTGGGCGTCACCTTCGACAGCGAATTGGCCATGCGGTTGGCCACGCAGCTGAACACCTTGTCGGTGATCAACGACGAGGCCGCCACATCGACGCTGCCGTAGTTGGCCGCGCTGTACAGGCTTTGGTAGACCGGTGCCGCGCTGCCCAGCAGGTAGCCGGCCACGCTGTCGTAGTCGGCCTGGTCCATCACGCGGCCATAGCCCAGGTGGAACAGCGGCAGGATGAAGCCGCGGCCCTCGTCGCGGTTGGAGCCCAGCATCACCGGCACGCGGTTGACACGGCCCAGCGCCATCGCCTTGAGCGGCGCCATCGGCAGGGTCACGCCATCTTCCGTGGCCGACCAGATGTCGAACTTGGTGACGGAGTCCACGTAGCTCGGCGACGCGGCCAGCAGGTCATCGACCGACTTGGCACGCAGGCAGGCCATCTGCCCGCTGCCCGCAGGGCAGCCCACGCGGTCGGCCAGCGCATCGCCATAAGCGCGCGATGCGGCCAGCGGCTTGGACGCGATGCCGCACGAGGCGCTCTGCATGATCACGCGGTCGAACAGGCCGCGCGCCTTGGGCGAGGCCAGCGCCAGGCAGCCGGAGGTGCCGCCGGACGACTGCCCCGCCATGGTCACCTTGCCCGCATCGCCACCGAAGGCCTCGATGTTGCGCTTGACCCATCGCAGCGCCAGCCACTGGTCCTGCAGGCCGAAGTTCACACCGCCGCTTTCGCCGGCCATGCCCGAGGTCGTCAGGAAACCGAACGCGCCCAGGCGGTAGTTGATGGTGACGACGATGGCCCCCGTCTTGGTGGCCATGACGCTGCCGTCGTACTGGTCGCCCGTGCCGACCTGGAAGGCGCCGCCGTGCACCCACACGATCACGGGCCGCTTGCCCTGTGACAGCGCGGGCGGTGCGTACACGTTCAGGCTCAGGCAGTCTTCATTGACAGAGGCCTCGGCGAACAGGCCGGCGTACTGCGGGCACGCCGAGCCGAATTGGGTGGCGCTGCGGGTGCCCGTCCAGGCCAGTGCAGGCTGGGGTGCCTTCCAACGCAAGGCGCCCACAGGTGCCTGCCCGTACGGAATGCCCAGGAACTGCCTGACGCCGGATACCGATTGCCCAGCGAGCAAGCCCTGCTCCACCTGGACCGTGGTCTGCGCTTGGGCCGGCGCCACCGCGCCGAACAGCAATGCCGTGACCGAAGCAAGCGCGCCCAACAAGGGCTTGACGAGACGAGATGCGAATCTGCTCACGATGACTCCTTGCGATGTGGTGACGGCGTGTGAAGACACGCCCAACGGATCATCGACAAGACCCCACCGGGCTTGATGTCAAGCTACATATCGTTTCGCTGGAGCTGCGTGACAAAGATCACACTATTGCTTGTAACTTGCAATTTATGCAATGTTTGCCGATTCACATGGCGGGACATCAAGGCAGCACGATGGCGGGGTCTTCCACCCACCGCCATTGCCCTGGCGCGAGATCGGCAGGCAGTTCGAGCCGCCCGATGCTGCTGCGGTGCAGCCCTTCCACCCGGTTGCTCACGGCCGCCACCATGCGCTTGACCTGGTGGTACTTGCCCTGCAGCAGCGTCAGGCGCAGGTGTGTCTCGCCGATGGCATCGATGCGCTCGGCCGCGTCGGCCTTCACGGGCAGCGGGTCGTCGTCCAGCACGACGCCGGCCAGCAACTGCTGCAGCTGCTTGTCGCTCACCGGGTGCTTGCACGTCACCTCGTAGACCTTGGGCACGTGGTGCTTGGGCGAGGTCAGCTTGTGCAGCAGCGGGCCGTCGTCCGTCATCAGGAGCAGGCCAGTGGTGTCCTGGTCGAGCCGGCCCACGGGCTGCAGACCCCGGCGGCGCAGCGCCACGGGCAGCAGGTTGTGCACGCCGGGCCAGGCGCCGGGCTTGAGCGAGCACTCGTAGCCGGCCGGCTTGTGCAGCATCACCAGCGCCTTGACGTGGGTCACCCAGGGCTGGCCCTCGATCTCCAGCGCCAGGCGGTCTTCCGCGAAGGGCGCGTCGGGGTCGTCCACCACCTCGCCGTTCACTTTGACCAGGCCATTGAGGATGAGGCCATCGCACTCGCGGCGGGCACCGAAGCCCTGGGCGAAAAGGATCTGGCTGAGCGGCGCGTGGCCGGCGGGCAATCTGGAACGAGGCGGCATGGCGGGGCCTGGGGCTTTCTGGCAAAAACGACATTGTGCTGCGATGATGGGCACTCCACGACAGCGCGGAGCCGCCCCGTTGAAAGTCCACCACCTCAATTGCGGATCGATGTGCCCCCTGGGGCGACGCCTGATCAACGGCGAAGGAGGCTGGCTGGCCCCGGCCCACATGTGCTGCCACTGCCTGCTGATCGAGGGGCGCCACAGCCTGATCCTGGTGGAAACAGGCCTGGGCACGGCCGATGTGGCCAACCCGTCGCGGCTGGGCATGGCCTTCAACGCCGTGGTGCGGCCCCGCCTGCTGATGAACGAGACGGCATTGCACCAGATCCGCGCGCTGGGACTGGACCCGAACGACGTGCAGCACATCGTGCCCACCCATCTGGACCTGGACCACGCCGGGGGCCTGGGTGATTTTCCGAAGGCGCAGGTGCACGTGCACGCGCCCGAGCTGAAAGCCGCGCTGGAGCGCCCCACACTGCACGAGAAGAGCCGCTACATCCCCGCGCAATGGGCGCATGGGCCGCAATGGGCCGAGCACAGCGTGAATGGCGACACGTGGAAGGGCTTCGATGCCGTGCGCGCCTTGCCGGCCACGGACGAAGAGGTGCTGCTGGTGCCATTGGCCGGCCACACGCGCGGCCATGTCGGCGTGGCGGTGCGCACCGCCGACCAGGGCTGGCTGCTGCACTGCGGCGATGCCTACTTCTTCCGTGGCGAACTGGACGCGGATCCGCACTGCCCGCTCGGGCTGCGCATCTTCCAGTCACTGGTGCAGATGAACGGCGCGCAGCGGCTGGACAACCAGCGCCGCCTGCGCGAACTCAAGCGCGACCATGGCCGGGACGTGACGTTGTTCAGCGCGCACGATCCGGTGGAGCTGGCGGCGCTGGCCGAGCGGCCCTTCACGGCCGCGGTGGCGGCGGCCTGAGCCTGGCCGCCTGGCGCGTGCTCGTGACAGCACCGGCGTCCAGTCCCAGACCGGCGTCAGGTCTGTCGCCAGGCTCAGGCGAACACGCCCGCGCTGTCCTGCATGCGGGCCGACACCTCACCCAGGTGGTGCAGCGTGTCGCCCAGGCTCAGCTCCATCACCGTCAGGCGCTTGAAGAAGTGGCCGGCGGCGTACTCGTCCGTCACACCGATGCCACCGTGCAGCTGCACGGCTTGCTGCGCCACGAAGCGCATCGACTGGCCCAGTTGCACCTTGGCCTGCGACAGCGCGCGGCGGCGCTCGTCGGCCGGGGCCGTGAGCTTGAGCGTGGCGTAGTAGCTCATCGAGCGGGCCAGCTCCAGCTGCATCTTCATGTCAGCCGCGCGGTGGCGCAGGGCCTGGAAGCTGCCGATCAGCACGTTGAACTGCTTGCGGGTGTTCAGGTACTCGACCGTCAGCGCCAGCAGGCTTTCCATCGCCCCCACGCCTTCGGCGCACAGCGCGGCGATGCCGATGTCGACCATGTGCGCCAGCGGCGCGAAGCCGTCCTTGGCGATCAGCGCGGCGGGGGCGTTGTCGAAGGTCAGCTCGGCGGCGCGTGAGCCATCGAGCAGCGCATAAGGCTGGGCCTTGAGACCAGTGGCACCGCGCTCCACCAGGAACAGGGCGATGCCTTCGGGCGCATCGACCGCGCCGCTCACGCGGGCCGGCACCACATAGGCCTCGGCCACGCCATCGTCACCGCCGATGGCCACCAGGTTCTTCACGCCGCTCACGCGCCAGGCGCCGTCAGCACCTTGCTGTGCGGTGGCGCTGACATGGTTCAGGCGATAGCGGGCAGCACGCTCCTGCAGCGCCGGAATGATGCGGGCCGTGCCTTCGGCCACGCGGGGCAGCCAGGCGGCCTGCAGCTCGGCGGGGGCATGGTCGCGCAGCACGCCGGCGCCCATCAGCGCGGCCGCCGCGTACGGCGAGATCACCAGGCCACGGCCCAGCTCTTCCATCACGACCATGGCCTCCACGGGGCCCATGTCCATGCCGCCGTGCTCTCCGGTCACGGCCAGGCCCAGCAGGCCCAGCTCGGCCAGCGATTGCCATGCGCCGCTCGGATCGGCCCCCTCGCGACCGCCGGCCTTGACCAGCGCGCGGCGGTGCTCGATGTCGTAGTCCTTGTCCACCCAGCGGCGCACCACGTCGCGCAGCTGTTCCTGATCAGAAGTGAAATCGAAATCCATGGTGTCTTGCCTTTCAGCCCAGCAGGGTCTGCGCCACGATGTTGCGCTGCACTTCGTTGGAGCCGCCGTAGATGGTGGTCTTGCGGTAGTTCAGGTAGGTGGCCGCCAGCGGGGCCGTCGTCAGGTTGCCGCCCGGGAAGCCCCCAGCGAACTGATCGCCCTGCCAACCGGCTTCCATGGCTTCCTGCAGGAAGGCCTGCGAGGCGGGGCCGGCGGCCAGCATCATCAGCTCGCTGTAGCGCTGCTGGATCTCGCTGCCGCGCACCTTCAGCAGGCCGGCTACATCGAGCGCCTTCTTGCCGCCGTGCTCGGCGCTGAGCACGCGCAGCACCATCATCTCCAGCGCAATCACGTCGACCTCCAGCTGCGCGATCTGGTCGCGGAAGCGGGCGTCGTCATAGACACCCTCGGCACGGGCGATGCGCTTGACGCGCTCCAGCTCGCGTTTGGCGCGGTTCACGTCAGCGATGTTGGTGCGCTCGTGGGCCAGCAGGTACTTGGCGTAGGTCCAGCCCTGGTTCTCCTGGCCGACCAGGTTCTCGACGGGCACTTCGACGTTGTCGAAGAACACCTCGTTGACTTCATGCTCGCCGTCCATCGTGATGATGGGGCGCACGGTCACACCGGGCGACTTCATGTCGATCAGCAGGAAGGAGATGCCGGCCTGCGGCTTGACTTCGCTGTTGGTGCGCACCAGGCAGAAGATCCAGTCGCCGTACTGGCCCAGCGTGGTCCAGGTCTTCTGGCCGTTGACGATGTACTTGTTGCCCTGGCGCTCGGCGCGGGTCTTCACGGAGGCCAGGTCGGAGCCCGATCCCGGCTCGCTGTAGCCCTGGCTCCACCACACCTCGCCGCTCATGATGCCGGGCAGGAAGCGGGCATGCTGCTCGGGTGAGCCGAAGGCCATGATCACGGGCGCCACCATCACCGGGCCGAAGGGCACGATGCGCGGGCTGCCGGCCATGGCGCACTCTTCTTCGAAGATGTGGCGCTGGATGGCGTCCCAGCCCGGGCCGCCGAATTCCTTGGGCCAGCCGTAGCCGTGCAGGCCCTTGGCACCCAGGATCTTGGCCCAGCGCTGCATGTCGTCCTTGCTCAGGCGCAGGGCGTTGTGCACCTTGTGCGAGATGTCGGCCGGCAGGTTGGCGCGCACCCAGGTGCGCATCTCCTGGCGGAAGGCCTCTTGTTCGGGGGTGAATTGCAGATCCATCGTGGTGGTCCTGTCTCGTGGTGAACGTGAGCGGGGTGGGGATGCCGGCAACTCAGGCGCTGAAGGCCTGGATGCCGGTCTGGGCGCGGCCCAGGATCAGCGCATGCACATCATGCGTGCCTTCGTAGGTGTTGACCACCTCCAGGTTCACGACATGGCGAATCACGCCGTATTCGTCGCTGATGCCGTTGCCGCCGTGCATGTCGCGCGCCACGCGGGCGATGTCCAGGGCCTTGCCGCAGTTGTTGCGCTTCATCAGCGAGGTGATCTCGGGAGCGGCGATGCCCTCGTCCTTCATGCGCCCCAGGCGCAGCGAGCCCTGCAGGCCCAGCGCGATCTCGGTCTGCATGTCGGCCAGCTTCTTCTGGATCAGCTGGTTGGCGGCCAGCGGGCGGCCGAACTGGATGCGGTCCAGCGTGTACTGGCGCGCGGCGTGCCAGCAGAACTCGGCGGCGCCCATCGCGCCCCACGAGATGCCGTAGCGCGCGCTGTTCAAGCAGGTGAAGGGGCCCTTGAGGCCTTCGACCTGCAGCTCGTTTTCGGCCGGCACGAAGACCTTGTCCATCACGATCTCGCCTGTGATCGAGGTGCGCAGGCCCACCTTGCCGTGGATGGCCGGAGCGCTCAAGCCCTTCCAGCCCTTCTCCAGGATGAAGCCGCGGATCTTGCCGTCGTCGTTCTTGGCCCAGACCACGAACACATCGGCGATGGGCGAGTTGGTGATCCACATCTTGGCGCCCGACAGCTCATAGCCGCCGGCCACGCTGCGCGCGCGGGTGATCATGCCGCCGGGGTCGGAGCCGTGGTTGGGCTCGGTCAGGCCGAAGCAGCCGATCCACTCGCCACTGGCCAGCTTGGGCAGGTACTTCTGCTTCTGCGCCTCGGTGCCGAACTCGTTGATGGGCACCATCACCAGCGACGACTGCACGCTCATCATCGAGCGGTAGCCCGAATCCACGCGCTCCACTTCACGCGCGACCAAACCGTAGCACACGTAGTTCAGGCCGGCGCCGCCATATTCGGCAGGGATGGTCGCGCCCAGCAGGCCCAGCTCGCCCATCTCGCGGAAGATGCTGGCGTCGGTCTGCTCGTTGCGGAAGGAATCGCGCACGCGCGGCAGCAGGCGGCCCTGCGAGTAGTCGAACGCGGCCTGCTGCACCTGGCGCTCTTCGGACGTGAGCTGCTCGGAGAGCATGAAGGGATCGTCCCAGTGGAAGGATGCTTTGGAAGACGAGCTCATGGTGTGGGTCTCTTTCTCTCAGGGAATCTTTTGAAGGGGCGCGTGGATGCGGCTTAGGGAGACGATGCAGCGGTAGGGACGGCGGCGGTCAGACGCGCTCGATCACCAGCGCCAGGCCCTGGCCCACGCCGATGCACAGACTGACCACGGCATAGCGCCCTTGGCGGCGTTGCAGTTCGCGCGCCACGGTCAGGGCAAGCCGCGCGCCCGAAGCACCCAGCGGGTGGCCCACGGCGATGGCGCCGCCGTTGGGGTTGACGCGCGGATCGTCGAAGGCCACGCCCAATTGCTTGAGGCAACCCAGCACCTGGCTGGCAAACGCCTCGTTGATCTCGATGATGTCCATGTCGGCCAGCGTGAGGCCGGCGCGTTGCACGGCCTTGTTGATGGCCCCGACGGGACCCAGACCCATCACGCGCGGCTCGACGCCGGAAGCAGCGGCCGCCACCAGGCGCGCCAGCGGCTTGGCACCCACCGATTCGCCGATCTCGCGGCTGCCGATCAGCAGCGCGGCCGCGCCATCGTTGATGCCCGAGGCATTGCCCGCCGTGACCACGCCGCCTTCGAACAGCGGGCGCAGCTTGGCGAGCGATTCCAGCGTCGAATCGGCACGCGGGTGCTCGTCGGTGTCCACGTGCAACGGCGGTGTCTTGCGGCCGGTGGGCACGTCGATGGCGTGGATCTCGCCCTCGAAAAAGCCCTCGGCCTGCGCCTTGGCGAACTTGGTCTGCGAGGCGGCGGCGAAAGTGTCGGCCTGCACACGCGTGATGCCCAGGTCGTGCGCCACGTTGTCGCCCGTCTCGGGCATGGTGTGATTGCCGTACTCTTTGGTGACACGCGGGTTGGGGAAGCGCGAGCCGATGGTGGTGTCGTAGACCTTGATGTCGCGGCTGAAGGCCGATTCGGCCTTGGCCATCACGAAGGGCGCGCGGCTCATGCTCTCGACACCACCGGCCAGATACAGGCTGCCTTCGCCGCAGGTGACGGCGCGGGCCGCGTCGATCACGGCGGCCAGGCCGCTGGCGCACAGGCGGTTGACCGTCTGGCCGGGCACGCTCACGGGCAGGCCGGCGGCCAGCGCGGCGTTGCGGGCCACGTTGCGGGAATCCTCACCGGCCTGGTTGGTGCAGCCCAGGATCACGTCCTCGATCTGCTCGGCCTTCCAGGGCGAGCGGGTCACCAGGGCCTTGATCACCTCGGCGGCCAGGTCATCCGGCCGCACCGGCGCCAGCGCGCCCGCGTGACGCCCGAAGGGTGAGCGCAGACCGTCGTACAGAAACGCATTGAGCATGGAAAGTCCTCGTTGGCATGCACCGGCCCGATGCCGGCACCATCAGCGTCCAGGAAACAATCAGAATCAGGCTATTGTTCTGCAATGCAGAACATCAAGATACTTCAAGGCCTTGATGCCCTGATCTTCAGGCTTCCATTCGCGGCGGATGATATCAGCATCGGAACGATAGATCACCTAGCGGTTCTACGGATCAATCTCAGCGCATTAAAACGCCGTTAAGCAGAATAATGAACCGCATTGCAGAACAATCAGTAGCGCTTGGTGAGCGTCAGCTGATCGTTGTCCCGCTTCATCTGGAAGCGCGTCAGGAAACTGTTGCCCAGCAGGACAAAAGGCATGGAACCTTCAGACACCGAGGCTTCCACGTTCTGAATTTCCACGTCCCTGATGCGGACACTGGCGAGCTTGATCCGATAGGAGCGCACCACGCCATTGGCCGTGCTGCTGTAACCCTGTTCGCCGTGGTCATACTTCAGGCCAATGCGGCGCGCTTCTGAAGCGCTCATGGCCACCAGCGTGGCCCCTGTGTCGACCACGAAGTTCACGGTCCGCCCATTGATCGAGCCCAGGGTGACGAAGTGCCCCCCGGTGCCCGCCTGCAGCACAAGTTGGCTGCCACCACCACCCCCGCCCCCGCTGCCACCCACGCTGACCGGGCCTTCACCCAGGCGCACCGTCTGGCGCTTGCCGCCGATCTCGACCACGGCCTGCTCGGACGACACGGAGAGCACCTTGACCCCCTGGTGCGTCTCGCCAGCCGCCAGGGCCTTGGGCGGCCCGCCGTTGATGATCAGCAGCGCCCGGCTGCCCATGCCGCCGGTCATGGCCACGCTCTGGGCTTGCGCCACGGCACAGGCCAGGCTCAATAGCCCGGCCAGCCCCCATCCGGCCAGGCACGCCATGGCGGGCGCAGCACGGGTGGGCCACAGGCGTGAATGCGCGACGGCTTTGGTCATGGTGGACTCCCCTGGTGTGTCGTTATGTGGTCAGGCTGGAAGGGCTGGGTCATGCCCGGCCCTGTAGATCAATCACGGAAATTGTCGAAGCTCAGCGGCACGTCGTCGATTTCCTTGCGCAGCAGCGCCATGGCCGCCTGCAGGTCGTCACGCTTGTTGCCCTGGACGCGCACTTCTTCGCCCTGGATGCTGGCATTGACCTTCATCTTGCTGTCCTTGATCACCTTGACGATCTTCTTGGCCAGTTCGCTTTCGATGCCGGCCTTGACCTTGAGCACCTGCTTGACCTTGTCGCCACCGATCTTCTCGACCTTGCCGATGTCCATGAAACGGATGTCGACCTTCTGCTTGGTCAGCTTGTTGAAGAGCACGTCACGCACCTGGTCGATCTGGAAATCGCTGTCGCCCAGGACGATGACTTCCTTTTCCTTTTTCTTGAATTCGACGGCGGCGCTGGTGCCTTTGAAGTCGAATCGGGTACCGATTTCCTTGGCTGTGGTGTCCACGGCGTTGCCGACGGATTCGATGTTCGGGTCGAGCTTGGTGTCAAAACTGGGCATGGTTGTTCTCCTTTGTCTGCGAAAATTCTGCCATGCACACGCCCCTGGCCGTGGAACACGGCGCCAATCTCAAGCAGTACAACACTTTTGGCTTGCCCTCGGCGGCCCAGGCGCTGGTGCGCGTCACCAGCGAATCCGACGTGCGCCGCGTGGTCGACGATCCCACCCTGGGCCGCGCGCCCAAGTTCATCCTGGGCGGGGGCAGCAACCTGGTGCTCACCCAGGATGTGCAGGCGTGCGTGCTCAAGGTCGAGGTGATGGGCCGGCGCCTGCTCGAAACGCGTGACGACGCCTGGATCATCGAGGTGGGCGCGGGCGAGTCCTGGCACGGCACCGTGGAATGGGCGCTGGACAACGGCCTGCCCGGCCTGGAAAACATGGCGCTGATCCCCGGCACCGTGGGCGCCGCGCCGGTGCAAAACATCGGCGCCTATGGCATCGAGCTGAAGGACCGCATCGAGTCGCTGGACGCGGTCGACCTGATCACGGGCCGCACCGTGACGCTGCGTGGCGAGCACTGCGCCTTCGGCTACCGCGACAGCATCTTCAAGCAGCACCTCGCCGGCAAGAGCGTGATCACGCGCGTGCGCCTGCGCCTGCCGCGCCCGTGGCAGCCCGTGCTGGGCTACCTGGAGCTGGAGCGCAAGGTGGCCGAGACGGGCATCACCGCGCCCGATGCGCGCCAGATCTTCGACTGGGTCTGCGCCATCCGCCGCGCCAAGCTGCCCGACCCGGCCGTGATCGGCAACGCCGGCAGCTTCTTCAAGAACCCGGTGGTCACGCCCGAGCAGTGCCGCGACATCATCAGCCGCGACCCGGAGATCGTGCACTACCCCATGCCCGACGGCACCTACAAGCTGGCCGCCGGCTGGATGATCGACGCCTGCGGCTGGAAGGGCAAATCCATCGGCCGCGCGGGTGTCTACGAAAAGCAGGCCCTGGTGCTGGTAAACCGGGGCGGGGCCAGTGGCGCCGAGGTGGTCACCCTGGCGCGGGCCATTCAAGAGAGCGTCTACGGACGCTTCGGCATCCGGCTGGAGCCGGAGCCGGTGGTGGTCTGAGCCTCTCCCGAGGCCGGTGCCACCACCGTCAAGGCATCAGCCGAAGTGGCAGATGTAGTGGTAGGCCTCGCCCTCGACCTTGATCTCGAACGACGAGTTGCCGGGCACGTTGAAGCTTTCGCCCGGGCCGTAGGTCTGCCATTGCGCCGAACCAGCCAGCTTGATGGTGGCCTTGCCAGCGACGGTTTCCATGATCTCGGGCGCGCCGGTGTTGAAGGTCAAGGTGGCGGGCAGGATCACGCCAACGGACTTGCGGGTGCCGTCGGCCAGGGTCACGGTGTGCGAGACGCACTTGCCATCGAAGTAGACGTTGGCCTGGGTGCCGACCGTGCCGGCCAGGGTGGAGGTGATGCTCATGGTCTGTCAGTGATGTGAGTGAAACGTCGACAAGGACAAGGGCCCGAAGGCCCTTGTCAACGCATGCGATGGCTCAGGCGGCCTTGCGGGCGGCCGGCTTGCGGGGCGCGGCGGCCTTCTTGGGCGCGGGCACGGCCTTCAGCAGCGAGGTGGCGGCCGGCTTGGCGGCGGGCTTGCTGGCCTTGGGTGCGGCCTTCTTGCCCTTCGCGGCAGGCTTGGCACCCTTGGCCGCGGCAGCGCGCTTGGCGTTCACGTTGGCGCCGATGCGCAGGCGCAGGGCGTTCAGCTTGATGAAGCCGGCCGCGTCCGCCTGGTTGTAGGCGCCGCCGTCGTCGTCGAAGGTCGAGATCTTGGCGTCGAACAGGCTGTCCGTGGCGGACTCGCGGCCCACGCACATGATCGTGCCCTTGTACAGCTTCAGGCGCACCTTGCCGTTCACGGTGGCCTGGCTGGCGTCGATCAGGCCCTGCAGCAGTTCGCGCTCGGGGCTGAACCAGTAGCCGTTGTAGATCAGGCGGGCGTAGCGGGGCATCAGGTCGTCCTTGAGGGACAGCACTTCGCGGTCCAGCGTGATCGACTCGATGGCGCGGTGGCCCGACAGCAGGATGGTGCCGCCCGGGGTTTCGTAGCAGCCGCGGCTCTTCATGCCCACGTAGCGGTTCTCGACCTTGTCCAGGCGGCCGATGCCGTGCTTGCCGCCGATCTCGTTCAGCTTGGTCAGCACCTGCGCGGGCGACAGCTTCACGCCGTCGATGGCGACCACGTCACCCTTGGCGTAGGTCAGCTCGATCACCTGGGGCTTGCTGGGCGCCTTCTCGGGCGACACGGTCAGGCGCCACATGTTGGCTTCGGGTTCGAAGTTCGGGTCCTCGAGCACGCCGCCTTCGTAGCTGATGTGCAGCAGGTTGGCGTCCATCGAGTAGGGGGCGCCGCCCTTGCGCTTCTTGAAATCCACGGGGATCTTGTGCGCGTCGGCGTAGGCCAGCAGCTTCTCGCGCGAGAGCAGGTCCCACTCGCGCCACGGGGCGATCACCTTCACGCCGGGCATCAGCGCGTAGGCGCCCAGCTCGAAGCGGACCTGGTCGTTGCCCTTGCCGGTGGCGCCGTGGCTGATGGCATCACCCTTGGTCTTCTTGGCGATCTCGATCAGGCGCTTGGCGATCAGCGGGCGGGCGATGGAGGTGCCCAGCAGGTACTCGCCCTCGTACAGCGCGTTGGCGCGGAACATGGGGAACACGAAGTCGCGCACGAACTCTTCGCGCAGGTCTTCGATGAAGATGTTCTCGGGCTTGATGCCCAGCTTGACGGCCTTGGCGCGCGCGGGCTCGATCTCTTCGCCCTGGCCGATGTCGGCCGTGAAGGTGACCACTTCGCAGTTGTACTCGTCCTGCAGCCACTTCAGGATGATCGAGGTGTCCAGACCGCCGGAGTAGGCCAGGACGACCTTCTTGATCTTCTGGGGTTCAGCGGCGGCAGCCTTCTTCACGGGCGCCACAGGAGCGGCGGCGGGCTTGGCAGGCTTGGCAGCGGCCTCGACGGGCGTCTTGGACGTCTTGGCTGGCTTGGCGGATTTGGACATGGTCGTGGTCGTTCAGTCGGACGAAACCACGGATTTTAAGGCCATGCGCTCATTTTTCGGGCACCGCCTTTCACCCATCTTTACAGACCAGACACACGGCCCGTGTCGGCATGCAGTGAAATGGAGGCGTTATGGAATGGCGGGCACGTCCGATCGCCCGCATGGAGCAGACACCATGTTCAACCGTACCTTTCACGTCACCGCCGCCGCGCTGGCAGCCCTGAGCGCCGCGTCCATCGCCGCCCCCGTCTGGGCCGGCCCGGCCGTGGGCACCATCGTCGGCACGCCCTCCCCGGCTGTCACCACCGTCAACGCCAAGGTGATCTCCGCCACCCCGGTGGTCGCCCAGGTGGCCGTGCCCACCCAGACCTGCTATGACGAGGTGCAGGCCACCGCCCCGCGCAGCACCGGTGCCGGCGCCATCCTGGGCGCCATCGCGGGTGCCGCCGTGGGCAATGCGGTCGGCAAGGGCGCCGGCAACGCCATCGCCACGGGCGTCGGCCTGATGGGCGGTGCCGTGCTGGGCAACCACATCGAGACCGATGGACGCCCCGGCGGCACGCAGACCGTGCGCCGTTGCGGCCAGCAGACCTCCTACCAGAACCAGGTCGTGGCCTACGACGTGGTCTACGAACTGCACGGCCAGCAATATTCCACCCAGATGGACCGCGAACCTGGCCGCACCATCCCCGTGCAATTGACGGTGACCCCGGCCGTGGCCGCACCGGTGGTTCAGCAGCAACCCGTCGTGATCCAGCAGGCCCCTGTGGTGGTCGCGCCGGCGCCGGTGGTGGGCTATTCGTCCGGCGTCGTCATCGATGCCCGGTTTGACGATTGGCGCCACGATGGCTGGCGCCGCCCGGGCTGGCGCGGTAGGGGTTGGGACTGATCTCGCAGGCAAGCGTTGCGTCGGCGACCGATGTGTGACCGTGAATTACGCATGATTTGAACGCCTGTTTCGCCCTCGTATAACGGATCACAAGGGGACAATTCCCGACAAAGGCCGCCAGATTGTCAGGCGGCCTGTCAGGTGAGGCCTTTTTGATCCGCAAGACCCGACGCTCAGCGCCGACGCCTCGACGTGCTCGATTCTTCCTGGAAGAACTCGAGCCGCGGCTGCTGTTCTCGTCGGATGTGGCCGGGGTGCTGCCGCCGCTCGGCCCCTTGCAGAACGACAGCGGCGCCTCGCCGCTCGCCACCGCCCTGTTGGCCCCTGCCCCGGCCTCCGAGCAAGCCAGCGCCGTCACCACCACCAAAGGCACCCAGGCCGAGCAGACCGCTGCAAGAGAGCTGGCCTTCGTCGACATGGGCGTCGAGGGCGCGCAGGACCTTGTCGACGCACTGCGCGCCGACCAGGCGGCCGGCCGCGCCATCGACATCATCCAGATCAAGGTCGGCGAAGACGGCCTGAAGGTGATCACCGACACGTTGGCGCGCTACCAGAACGTGCAGGCCGTGCACGTGTTCAGCCATGGCGACGCGCAAGGCCTGAACATCGGCACGGCACGCCTGGACGCCTCCACGCTGTCCAGCTACTTGCAGGACATCGCCTCGTGGTCGGCCGCCATGAACGCCGATGGCGACCTGCTGCTGTACGGCTGCAACCTGGCCTCCAGCAGCGTGGGCCAGACCCTGGTGAACGACCTGGCCCTGCTCACGGGCGCGGATGTGGCGGCCAGCAACGACCTGACGGGCGCCTCCACCCTGGGCGGCGACTGGGACCTGGAGTACCGCCAAGGCGACGTGCAGACCATCGTGCTCAGCGCCACCGCCTGGCAGCACACCCTGGCCACCGTCACGCTGCAGGAAGGCGCCAGCTACACCGTCAACGGCGCGACCGCGACCTACGCGGGCACCGTGGACACCTACATCTCCACCTCCACCGGCATCGCCGACAACACCAACCGCGCCGAATCGACCACGCTGAACGCCGGTGAGGACGGCACGGGCGGCCAGGCACGGATGTTCCTGAAGTTCGACCTGTCGATGATCCCGGCGGGCTCGACCATCAACAGCGTGACGCTGTACCTGCAGATCACGACATCGAACACCTTCACCAGCGCCACCTTCGACCTGCACAAGATCCTGACCAGCTGGTCGGAAAGTGCGACCTGGGGCGACATCAACGGCACCTTCCCGGAATCGCCGAACAACGTCTCGGTGAGCACGGCCACGGACGCATCGATCACGGACGGTGGCGCCAAGAACTACACCATCGCCAGCACGGCCAACCTGATCTCCACCGTGCAGGGCTGGGTGAACGACAGCAGCACCAACAACGGCTGGTTCACCACCAACGGCGGCTACCAGTCGCGCAACTCCTTCGCGTCATCCGAGAACGCCACGCAGGCCTACCGGCCCAAGATCGTCATCGATTACACGCTGCCCACGCCGCCCACGCTGGACCTGGACTCGGGCACCGCCGGCACCGGCTACAGCGGCGGCTTCACGGAAGGCACGGCGGCACCGATCGTCAACGCAACCGGCGCCACGATCGGTGCCGGCAGTGCCAGCAGCCTGAGCAGCCTGAAGGTGACGCTCAACAACCGGCCCAACGGCAGCTCTGAAGTGCTGTCGGCCACCACCACCGGTACCAGCATCACGGCCAGCTACAACAACGCGACCGGTGTGCTCACGCTCAGCGGCACGGACACCGTCGCCAACTACCAGAAGGTGCTGCGCACCCTCACCTACAACAACACCTCGGACAACCCCGATGTGGCCACGCGCACCCTCAGCGTGGTAATCACGGACACGGTAGGACAGACAGCGTCGGCCACGTCGACGATGACCGTCACGGCGGTCAACGATGCACCGACGGTGACGACCAGCAGCGGCAGCGCGGCCTACACGGAAAACGGCGCTGGCGTGGCGGTGGACAGCGGTCTGACCGTGGCCGATCCGGACAACACCAACCTCAGCAGCGCGGTGGTCCAGATCACCGGCAACTACGTCAACGGCCAGGACATGCTGAGCTTCACCACCCAGAACGGCATCACCGGCACCTGGGACGCCAGCACCGGCAAGCTCACGCTGAGCGGCCTGGCCACGGTGGCGCAGTACCAGGCGGCGTTGCGCAGCATCACCTACAGCAACGGCAGCGAGAACCCGTCGACAGCCACGCGCACGGTGAGCTTCACGGTGAACGACGGCGCGCTGGGCAGCACCACGGCCACGCGCACGCTCACCATCACCGCGGTGAACGATGCCCCGGTGGTGGCCACCACGGGCGGCAGCAGCAGCTACACCGAGAACGGCAGTGCCGTGGCCGTGGACACCGGCCTGACCGTGAGCGATGTGGACAGCACCAACTTGAACGGTGCGACGGTGCAGATCACCGGCAACTACGCGAACGGCCAGGACACGCTCAGCTTCACCAACCAGAACGGCATCAGCGGCAGCTGGAACGCCAGCACCGGCACGCTGACCCTGAGCGGTTCGGCCACGCTGGCGCAGTACCAGACCGCGCTGCGCAGCATCGCCTACAGCAACAGCAGCGAGAACCCGTCCACCGCCACCCGCACCGTCAGTTTCACGGTGACGGACAGCGGCGGCGCCAGCAGCAACACGGCCACGCGCACGGTGGGCGTGACAGCCGTGAACGACGCGCCAGTAATCACGAGCAATGGCGGCGGCACCTCGGCCAGCATCAGCGTGGCCGAGAACGCCACGCCGGTCACCACCGTCACCGCGACGGACGTGGACAGCAGCGGCCTGGTCTACAGCATCTCCGGCGGCGCGGACGCGGCGCGCTTCACCATCAACAGCAGCACCGGCGCCCTGACCTTCATCACCGCGCCCAACTTCGAGGCACCGACGGATGCGGACGGCAACAACGTCTACGACGTGATCGTGCAGGTCAGCGATGGCGCGCTCACCGACACGCAGACCTTGTCCGTGACAGTGACCGACGTCAACGAGTTCGCCGTCGGTTCGGTGACTGACGCCAATGCCGCCGCCAACACGGTGTCCGAGAACGCGGCCAACGGCACGCTGGTGGGCATCACCGCGCATGCCACGGATGCGGACGGCAGCAACAACACCGTCACCTATTCGTTGAGCAACAACGCTGGCGGGCGCTTCACGGTCAATGCCACCACCGGCGTGGTCTCCGTGGCCAACGGCACCCTCCTGAACTACGAGGCCGCCACCTCGCACAGCATCACCGTGCTGGCCACCAGCAGCGATGGCTCGACCAGCAGCCAGAGCTTCACCATCAACCTGACGGACGTCAACGAGTTCGCCGTGGGCCCGGTGAGCGACAGCAACGCAGCCGCCAACCAGGTGGCCGAGAACGCCGCCAACGGCACGCTGGCGGGCATCACCGCCCAGGCCCTCGATGCCGACGGCACCAACAACACCGTCACCTACACCCTGAGCGACAACGCGGGTGGCCGCTTCACCATCAATGCCAGCACCGGCGTGGTCACCGTGCTCGACGGCACCAAACTGAACTACGAGGCCGCCACCTCGCACGCCATCACCGTGGTCGCCACCAGCGCCGACGGCTCGACCAGCAACCAGAGCTTCGTCATCAACCTCACCGACGTGGACGAGTTCAATGTGGGCAGCGTGACGGATGCCAGCGCCGCCGCCAACACCGTGGCAGAGAACGCCACCAACGGCTCCCTGGTCGGCATCATCGCGCAGGCCTCGGATGCGGACGGCAGCAACAACACCATCACCTACACCCTGAGCGACAACGCTGGCGGGCGCTTCACGATCAACGGCAGCACCGGCGTGGTCACGGTGCTCGACGGCACGAAGCTGGATTACGAGACCGCCACCTCGCACACCGTCACGGTGGTGGCGACCAGCAGCGACGGCTCCAGCAGCAGCCAGAACTTCACGATCAGCGTGACCGATGTGAACGAGCATGCCGTGGGCGCCGTCACCGATGCGGACGCCACGGCCAACGAGGTCAGCGAGAACGCTTCCAATGGCGACGAGGTCGGCATCACGGCACACGCCACGGATGCCGACGGCACGAACAACACCGTTACCTACACGCTGAGCGACAACGCTGGCGGGCGCTTCACGATCAACGCCAGCACTGGCGTGGTCACCGTGCTGGACGCCTCGCTGCTGGACTACGAAACCGACACCTCGCACACCATCATCGTGCAGGCCACCAGCAGCGATGGCTCGACCAGCAGCCAGAACTTCACCATCGACATCACCGATGGCAGCGAGGCCGGCGTGGGCCCGGTAGCCGATGTGGACGGCAGCGCCAACACGGTGGCCGAGAACGCCACCACCGGCACCACCGTGGGCATCACGGCCCAGGCCATCGACCCGGACGTGATCGACACGGTGAACTACAGCCTGTCCAACAACGCGGGCGGGCGCTTCACCATCGACGCCACGACGGGCGTGGTCACCGTGGCCAACGGCACGCTGCTGGACCGCGAAGCGGCCGCCAGCCACAACATCACGGTGGTGGCCACCAGCACCGATGGCAGCAGCACCTCGCGCACTTTCACCATCACCCTGATCGACCAGAACGAGCACGGTGTGGGCGCGGTGAGCGATGTCAATGCCGCGGCGAACCAGGTGTCAGAAGATGCCATCGATGGCAGCCTGGTGGGCATCACGGCCAACGCCACCGACCAGGATGCCACCAACAACACCGTCACCTACACCTTGAGCGACAACGCGGGCGGCCGCTTCGCGATCAATGCCACCACCGGCGTGGTCACCGTGGCCAACAGCGCCCTGCTGGACTATGAATCGGCCACGTCCCACACCATCACCGTGCTGGCCACCAGCAGCGATGGTTCGACCAGCAGCCAGAACGTCATCATCAACGTCACGGATGTGAACGAGTTCGACGTGGGCGCCGTGGGCGACACCGACGCGGCACCAGACACCGTGGCCGAGAACGCGGCCAATGGCAGCACCGTGGGCATCACCGCCCACGCCGTGGACACAGACGGCACCAACAACACCGTCACCTACGCGCTGAGCGACAACGCGAGCGGCCGCTTCACCATCGACGCCACGACCGGCGTGGTCACTGTGCTCGACGGCTCGAAATTGGACTTCGAGGCCGCGCGTTCCCACGACATCACGGTGGTCGCCACCAGCAGCGACGGCTCGACCAGCACCCAGAGCTTCACGGTCAACCTGAGCGATGTCAGCGAGTACCCCGTGGGCGCGGTGATGGACACCAATGCGGCCGCCAACACCGTGGCCGAGAACGCCGCCACCGGCACGCTGGCAGGCATCACCGCGCAGGCCACGGACCCGGACGCCAGCAACAACACCGTCACCTACACGCTGAGTGACAACGCGGGCGGCCGCTTCGCGATCAATGCCACCACCGGCGTGGTCACCGTGGCCAACAGCAGCCTGCTGGATTACGAATCGGCCACGTCGCACACCATCACCGTGCTGGCCACCAGCAGCGATGGCACGACCAGCAGTCAGGGCTTCACGGTCAGCCTGACGGACGTCAATGAGCACGCCATCGGCGCGGTCAGCGACAGCGACGCGGCCACCAACACCGTGGCCGAGAATGCCGCCAACGGCAGCACCGTGGGTCTCATCGCCCACGCCGTGGATGCCGATGGCACCAACAACACGGTCACCTACACGCTGTACGACGACGCGGGCGGGCGATTCGCGATCAACGCCACCACCGGCGTGGTCACGGTGCTCGATGGCACCAAGCTGAACTTTGAAGCCGCCACCTCGCACGCCATCATCGTGCAGGCCACCAGCAGCGACGGCTCCAGCAGCAGCCAGAGCTTCACGGTCAACGTGGGCGATGTGAACGAGTTCCCCATCGGACCGGTGAGCGATGTCGATGCGGCCGCCAACACCGTGGCCGAGAACGCGGCCAACGGCACGCTGGCGGGCATCACCGCCCGCGCATCGGATGCCGATGGCGGCAACAACACCGTCACCTACACGCTGAGCGACAACGCGGGCGGGCGCTTCACCATCAACGCCAGCACCGGCGTGGTCACCGTGGCCAACAGCGCTCTGCTGGACTACGAATCGGCCACCTCCCACACCATCACCGTGCTGGCCACCAGTGCCGACGGCTCGACCAGCAGCCAGGGCTTCACCATCAACCTGACGGACGTCAACGAGTTTGACGTCGGGGCCATCAGCGACAACAATGCCGCCGCCAACCAAGTGAGCGAGAACGCGGTCGATGGCGGCCTGACGGGCATCACTGCCCGCGCCTCGGACGCCGACAGCACCCACAACAACGTCAGCTACTCGCTGAGCAACGACGCAGGTGGACGCTTCGACATCGATGCCACGACCGGCGTGGTGACTGTGCGCACTGGCGCGCTGCTGAACTACGAATCAGCCACCTCGCACACCATCACCGTGCTGGCCACCAGTGCCGATGGCTCGACCAGCAGCCAGAGCTTCGTCATCAATCTGCTGGATGTGGACGAGTTCCCTGTCGGGCCGGTGAGCGACAGCGACGCCACGCCCAACCAGGTGACCGAGAACGCCGCCACGGGCACCGCCGTGGGCATCACCGGCCACGCCGTGGACCCGGATGGCAGCAACAACACCGTCGTCTACTCGCTGAGCAACAACGCCGGCGGGCGTTTCACCATCGATGCCAGCACCGGCATCGTCACGGTGGCCAACGGAGGCCTGCTCGATCATGAATCGGCCACCTCGCACACCATCACCGTGGTCGCCACCGGCACCGACGGCGCGACCAGCACCCGCAGCTTCACGATCAACCTGACGGACGTCAACGAGTTCGCCGTGGGCGCAGTCACCGACACCGACGCCACCGCCAACCAGGTGGCCGAGGGTGCGGGCAACGGCACGCTGGTGGGCATCACCGCGCACGCCACCGATGCGGATGCCACCAACAACACCGTCACCTACACGCTGAGTGACAGCGCCGGCGGGCGCTTCACCATCAACGCCAGCACCGGCGTCGTCTCCGTGGCCAACGGCGCACTGCTCGATTTCGAGGCCGCCAGCAGCCACGGCATCACGGTGCTGGCCACCGGCAGCGATGGCTCGACCAGCAGCCAGAGTTTCACCATCCAGCTGACCGACCGCAACGACGCGCCGACCGCCCAATTGCCCGCCGGCCTCAACGCGACCGAACAGGTGAACCTGGCGTTGCACGGCACAGGCCTGTCGATCGCCGACCCCGATTCGGGCGGCAACCCCTTGAAAGCCACCTTGTGGGTGGTGTCGGGCACGCTGAACGCCAACGCGGGCAGCACCGGCGTGGTGATGACCGGCTCGGGCACGCCCTGGCTGACGCTCACCGGCAGCATCGCGCAGATCAATGCCCTGCTGGCTGGCCTGCAAGGCGCCACGCTGGGCTATCTCATCGACCGCGACCTGCCCCCGCCCTCGGACACACTCACGCTGGTGGTGGACGACCAGGGCCACTCGGGCCCGGGCGGCCCGCTCAGCACCAGCGTGTCGACCACCATCGCGATCACCGGCGTGTACGACACGCCCGTGGTGTCGGACCATGGCTGGACGATGGCTTACGGCACGCCATTGCGCATGGGGGCCGAACAGCTGCTGGACCAGGCCTGGATTCCCGAGCAACGCCCGCTGACGCCGCAACTGGCGCAAGGGCCCGGCAACGGCAGCCTGAGCCTTCAGGCCGATGGCAGCTGGCTCTACACGCCGCGCGCCGGCTTCAGCGGCAGCGACAGCTTCACCTACCTGGCCGACGACGGCCTGGGCCACAGCAACATCGCCACGGTGCGCCTGACGGTGCAGCCCTCCACGGCCATCGACATCGGCACGCCACAGCCCCCTGCCCTGCCCGGCGGCCCGGGCACGCCGGCCTTGCCCGTCATCACGCCGCCCACCACGGAGCTGCCGGGCACGGGCTCGGGTGGTTCTGGCGGCGGCTCAGGCAGTGGATCGGGTGGCGGCGCAGGTGGCGGCACCGCCCAGCCCTCCGGCCCCGGCACGGGTCAAGACGGCGGTGCGCAAGCGGGGGGTTCGGGTGCGACGGATGGGCAGCCCGGCCAAGGCGGCCATCAAGGTCAGGGCACGCACTCCGGCGGCACCGGCGTCGGGCCCGGCCTGCAGCAAGACAGCACGCCCTACGGCCCTGCCCGCGCCTTCAACATCGGTCTGGCCAATGGCGTCCACAACGTCTGGCAAGACACGGCCTTCCACGCCATCAACACCGTGATGCCCAACCTGGGTGCCATCAACGCGCCCACGACCACCGCACTGCTGACGCCCGTCAACATCGCACTGGGCAGCGACACACCGGTGCACATCGCCTCCGCCCTGGGGCGATTGGCCGCCACCGCCTCGGCCGACGTGCCCACGCTGATGGAATTCACGCCGACCACGCTGCAGACCACCGGCACCATGCTGACCGTGGGTGCCGTGTGGTGGGCCGCGCGCGGCGCCACCCTGCTGACCAGCCTGCTGGTGACGACGCCTGTGTGGCGCAACATGGACCCGCTGCCCGTGCTGTCCACCGGGGGAGATCCCGATACTCAGATGGGTGATGACGACGCCACCATGGATGCCGCAGAGAACGCCGAAGCGGAACTCATCTTCGAGGAGCCCAGCACCTCGGAGTCGCTTTACTCAGACATCGCATGAGGTGACGCGGGGTGACGCAAACGGTCGTTTGATGTAAACAAGCGCGCTTTCCGTGCCTTATTACACGGGCACCGATCAGCGCCAGGCCGGACAATGGAAAGGTCGCGAAAGACCGTCTCAGGGCCCGTTTGCCGCCCGGATGGTCGACCTTCCCGCAAGGCGACACCAGGAGTATTCGTGCGCCGTCACAGACCCAGGCAAACCAGCCGGTCTCAGCCTCGTGCAGAGATCGAAGAACTCGAGCCTCGGCTGCTGTTTTCGGCCGAGGCTTCGGTGTTCCTGGCTGGCGGTGACGTGGGCGCGGCGGGTGCCAACGCGGCCACCACGACGGTCGCGCCCTCGGCCAGCCTGCAGTACGCGGCCATCGCGGCCACGCAGGGCAGTGCCTCGCAGAACACCAACGTGGCCGTGGTGCAAAACGCCACCGCCGAGGCCGACACCGCCACGCGCGAAATCGTCTTCGTCGACCTGGGCATCGACAACGCCGACACGCTGATCGCCGACCTGCAGGCGCAGCAGGCCCAGGGCCGCGCGCTGGACATCGTCACCATCGGCGCCAACGAAGACGGCATCGAGGTCATCACCCGCACCCTGGCCAACGCACAGACGCCCTACAGCGCCGTGCACATCCTGAGCCACGGCAACACCCAGGGCCTGACGCTGGGCAACACCCGCCTGGACCTGGCCACGCTGCAATCGCGCGCGCAGGACGTCGCCAGCTGGGGCGGCGCGCTGACCGGCGACGCCGACCTGATGCTCTACGGCTGCGACCTGGCCGCAGGCAGCGATGGCCGCGCCCTGATCAGCGACCTGTCCCTGCTGACCGGTGCCGACGTGGCCGCCAGCGACGACCTGACCGGCGCCAGCGCGCTGGGCGGCGATTGGACGCTGGAGTACAGCCAAGGCCAGATCGACACGCAGGCCCTGTTCGGCCTGTGGCAGCAGCCGAGCTGGTACGGCGTGCTGGCCACCTACACCGTCACGTCCACCATCGACAACGCGGCCTCCGCCGCCACCCCCGGAACGCTGCGCTGGGCCATCACGCAGGCCAACGCCACTGCGGGCACCGACACCATCGCCTTCAACATCATCGGCACGGCGGGCACGTACGGCGAATACACCATCTCCCCCTACGCGGCGATGACCACCATCACCGAGGCGGTCATCATCGATGGCACCACCCAGAGCGGCACCGCCGCCGCGGGCCACCCGCTGATCGTGCTCGACGGCAACGGCGCGAGCGCCACCGGACTGAACCTCTCGGGCACGGCGGACGGCACCGTCATCCGTGGCCTGGTGATCCGCGACTTCACCAGCTACGGCATCTACATCGCCGCCAACTCCAACGGCAACACCCTCGTGGGCAACTACATCGGCAGCCTCAATGCCGATGGCACCGATGCGGGCGCTGGGGAACGCAACGACGCCTACGGCATCTACAACCTGGGCGCCAACCTCACCATCGGCGGCACCACGGCGGCCGACCGCAACGTGATCTCGGGCAACGGCGCCACGTACAACATCTACCTGGGCAGCGGCTCGGACAACGCCATCGTCCAGGGCAACTACATCGGCACCAACGCCGCAGGCACCGGCGTGATGGCCAACAAGGCCGACTACGGCATCATGGTGGAGAGCAGTTCCACCAACGTGATGATCGGCGGCTCGGCGGCCGGCGCGGGCAACGTGATCTCGGGCTTCGCCACCCGCAACATCTGGCTCACCACCACCGGCACCAGCACCGTCCAGGGCAACTACATCGGCACCAACGCCACGGGCACGGCAGCCCTCGCAGGCGGCGGGGTGGGCCTCTACAAGGACGACACGGGCAGCGTGCTGATCACGGGCAACGTGATCTCGGGCAACACCGGCGCGGGCATCGACATCCGCGATGGCGACACCACCATCACCGGCAACATCGTTGGCCTGAACGCCACGGGCACGGCGGCCTTGGCCAACGGCGGCGTCGGCATCAACATCCAGACCAACGACGCCATCGTGATCGGCGGCAGCACGGCTGCCGCGCGCAACGTGATCTCGGGCAACGCCAGCTACGGGATCAGCGTGGGCACCACGGCCACGGCCACGCACTACATCCTGGGCAACTACATCGGCGTGGGCAGCGACGGCACGACCCTGCTGGGCAATGGCAGCGCGGGCATCTACATCGCGGCCAGCAATGTGCAGGTGGGCGGCAAGAACGCGGGTGAGGGCAACATCATCGCGGGCAACACGGGCGCCGGCATCGTCGTGGCCTCGGGCACCAACAACCTGATCTACCGCAATTCGATCTACAGCAACGGCGGCCTGGGCATCGACCTGAACAACGACGGCGTCACGGCCAACGACCTCAACGACGGCGATGGCGGGGGCAACTGGGCCAACAACTTCCCCGTCATCACCTCGGCCTTCAACGACGGCACGGTGACCAAGGTGAGTGGCTCGCTGGAGTGGTACGCCCAGGCGCAAACCATCACCATTGATTTCTTCAGCAGCCCCACGGCCGATGCCAGCGGCTATGGCGAAGGCCGCGTCTACCTGGGCTCGATCACGATCACCACCAACGCGACCACGGGCGATGCCTCGTTCAGCGTGGACCTGCCCACCGTGGCCGCCGGCCAGTACATCACGGCCGTGGCCAACGTCGAGAGCGGCCCCACGGGCGCCTCAGAGTTCTCGGCCGCGATGATGGTGGTGGCCGCGGCCACGGGCACGCGCGGCAAGGTGATCTGGAACGTCAACGACCAACTCTACAGCTGGTACGCCAGCTGGAGCGGCACGAGTTTTTCGCCCCCGGCCGTCACCGGCATCAACACCAGCGACGACATCACGATGATGCTGGCGGCCGAGTCACCCACGCGCAACGAGGTGATCATGATCGGCTCGGCCGATGCCTCGGGCAAGATCCTGGCGCTGGTCTGGGACGGCAGCAAGTGGACGGCTCCGCTGACATTGCCACTGGCCACGCCGGCCGCCGCCGCGTCGCAGTACAACAGCTTCGCCATCGCCTATGAAAGCACCAGCGGCGACGCCATCCTGATCTGGGACAACGGCAACACCGGCTCCACGGGCCTGTCCTACGCGGTGTGGAACGGCACCAGCTGGTCGGCCGTCAACACGATCACGGCGCCAGTCTCGGGCGAGCCCTACCAGATGAAACTGGCGGCCAACCCCAAATCCGACGAGATGGTGCTGGTGGCCGCCACCAGCGTGGCCTCGAACAACCAGTTCGCCATCGTGTGGAACGGCTCGAGCTGGGGCAACGCGCAGACCCTGGGCAGCGACAGCTCCAAGCAGTATTTCGAGGTCAACGTGGCCTACGAAAGCCTCAGCGGCCGCGCGCTGGTGTTCTACGACAACTCCGCCTCGAACCAGGCCACGGTGCAGTACCGCGTCTGGAACGGCAGCAGTTGGAGCGCTGAAGGCAGCATCGCCATCCCCGCGGGCGTGACGGCCACGGCCGAGCTCTATTCCACCGCCGTGGCGTCCGACCCGACCAGCAACCGCATCGCCCTGCTGGCGCAGACCTCCAGCAACTTCCTGTGGGCCGCGGTGTGGGATGGCAGCAGCTGGGGCAACCAGAAGCTGCTCACCTCATCGGCCCCCTTGCTGACGGATTCGCCGATGACGGCCAGCGCGGCCTTCGAGAGCAAGTCGGGCGACCTGCTGGTGGCCTACAGCAAGAACACCGGCCCCTACGTCTACTACCAGACCTGGAGCAGCGGTGGCGGCTGGTCCAGCGAGCTGACGGGGCCGAGCATGGGCGGCACCGACATCCCCTACATGATCCGGCTGTACGCCGACCCGTACTCCGACACCATCATGATGGGCGCGCAGGACGGCGGCCAGGACCTGAACTTCGTGGCCTGGAACGGCAGCAGCTGGGGCTCCGTGACCCAGCTGGACGCCGCCACCGGCGAGACCTACCGCCAGAACTTCACCTACGTGTGGAACAAGTTCAACAAGACGGTGCTGAACAACGTCGCCGGCGACACGCTGGCCTACCAGAAGGGCGACGGCCCCCGCACCATCGATCAGGGCTACGCCGCCGCCGTGACCGATGCGGACATGGTCGGCTTCGCGGGCGGCACGCTGACGGTGTCCTTCACCAGCGGATCGACGGCCGGCGAAGATGTGCTGAGCATCCTCAACCAGGGCACGGGCGCCGGCCAGATCGGCATCAGCGGCAGCAACGTGACGTATGGCGGCGTGGTCATCGGCACCTGGACGGGCGGCACGGCCGGCGCGGCCCTGGTCATCACGCTCAACGCCAATGCCACCGCCGCCGCCGTGGGCGCGCTCGCATCCAACATCACCTACAACAACACGAACGGCAGCAGCCCGTCGACCACGACACGCACCGTGCGCTTCGCGCTGGTCGATGCCCTGGGCGTGGCCGCCACGCCGCGCGATGCGGCCATCACGGTGACCAACCCCTCGCCGGGGGCCGTCAGCGTGACCTTCCAGGAAGGCGTGAACGGCTACACCGGCACGCAGGACACCTACATCGACAAGGCCACCCCCGGCACCTCGTATGGCAGCAGCACCACCCTGAAGGTGGACGACGGCTCGCCCAACGACATGCAGACGCTGATCCGGTTCGACAACCTGTTCGGCAACGGCCCGGGCCAGATCCCGCTCGGCTCGACCATCACCTCGGCCTCGCTGACGATCTATGTGACCAACAACGACGTCGCCGACGTGGTCAGCATCTACCGCGTGCTGATCAACTGGTCTGAGGGCTCCACCTACACCTCGCTGGTCAATGGCGTGGCCACCGACGGCAGCGAGGCGCAAGCCTCCAGCCTGTACACGCTGGACGCGGGCATCTCGGGCGCCGCCACGCTGACCGGCCTGGCCGCCGCCGTGCAGGCCTGGGCCAATGGCGAGACCAACTACGGCTTCCTGATCGCCACGGGCACCTCCGCCGCCGATGACTGGACGATCGCCAGCTCCGAGGCCGCGACCGCCTCGCAGCGCCCCGTGCTGAGCGTCACCTACACGCCACCAGCCCCGCCCGTGGTGGACCTGGACGCGAACAACAGCACCGGCGCCACCGGCCCCGACAGCAACAAGACCTTCGTGGAGAACGGTGGCCCCGTCACCATCGCCGACAGCGACGCCACCATTACCGACAGCGACAGCACGCAGCTCACCGGCATGACCGTGACGCTGGGCAACCCGCTCAACGGCGCGCTGGAATCGCTGGCCGCCACCGTCACGGGCACCAGCATCACGGCCAGCTACGACAGCGGCACGGGCGTGCTCACGCTCAGCGGCACCGACACGGTGGCCAATTACCAGAAGGTGCTGCGCACCATCACCTACAACAACCTGTCCGAGGCGCCCGACACCACCACGCGCTTCATCACCGTCGTGGCCACCGATGGCTACACGAGCAGCGTCACCGCCACCGCCGAGATCACGATCACGGCCGTGAACGATGCCCCCACGGGCAGCGTGAGCATCAGCGGCACGCCCACGCAAGGCCAGACGCTGACGGCCTCGAACACCCTGGCCGATGCCGATGGCATGGGCACCATCACCTACCACTGGCTGCGCAATGGCGTGGACACCGGCAGCACCGGCAGCACCTACGTGCTCAGCCAGGCCGACGTGGGCAAGGCCATCACGGCACGCGCCATCTACACCGACGCCGGCGGCACAACGGAGGCCGTCAACAGCACGGCCACCAGCGCCGTGGCGAACATCAACGACACGCCGACGGGCAGCGTGCTGGTCAACG
>DXIO01000124.1 GCA_019112875.1 Candidatus Aquabacterium excrementipullorum | reverse complement strand
TCGCTGGTGCGCCGGCTCAACCGTCAGTGGGCGCTGTCGGCGGGCAAGCCTTTCCTTCAGTCGGCATGGTCGACGGCCAAGAACGCCACGCTGGCCACCTTGCGGGCCGAAGGCTATGCAGCGGCGGTCTGGTCAGGTACGGCGGCGACCGTGGATGCCGAGGCGCAGACGGCCAAGCTCTTCGTGGTCGCCGACAGCGGCCCGCGCTTCTTCTACGGCCCGTTGCAGATCGAGGGGCTCAAGCGCCAGCCTGAATCGGCCATCCGCAACACGGCCGGCTTCCGTGAGGGAGAGCCTTACAGCGAAGCCGAACTGCTGGATTTCCAGGAGCGGCTGCAGAAGCTCAACCTGTTCGACAGCGTGTTCGTGTCGTTGGACGATGACCCGGCACAGGCCAAGGATGCACCGGTGACCGTGAAGGTGCGCGAGCTTCCCTTGCAGCAGGCGACTTTCGGCATCGGTATCAGCAGCGATACCGGGCCGCGCATTTCGGTGGAGCACCTGCACCGGCTGCTCTGGGGCCATGCCTGGCAGGCCAAGTCCAAGGTGCAACTGGGGCGCGACGAATCCATCGTGCAGACCGATCTGACCTCGCACCCGAACGAGGGACGCAAGCGCTGGCTGTTGTCGCTGCAAGGTTCGCGGCAGCTGGACACGGACGATGCGCGAACGTTGAGCTACCGCGCACGTTTCGGCCAGTCCGACGAGGGCGATCGCCTGGAGCGCCTGACTTACGCCGAATTCGTGCGGGCCAAGGTCACGTCGTCCGATGGGGTGGATGTGTCGGACGCGTCGGCGCTGTCGGCCAACCAGCAACTGACCTGGCGCGACGTGGACAGCCAGATCCTGCCCACACGGGGCTTCACGGCCAATGTGCAGGGCGCCGTCGGGCGCACCTTCTCGACGATGGAAGAGGCGGGCTGGTTCAGCCGGGCCTATGGGCGCCTGACCTGGTACCGGCCATTGCCCTCCAGTTGGTATGCCACGGTGCGGGCTGAGGGGGGGCGGGTGTTCGCCGCCGACGATGTGAGCGTGCCGGACACCTTGCTGTTCCGTGCGGGGGGCGATGAGTCCGTGCGTGGTTATGGCTACCGAACCCTGGGCGTGCAGAAGGACGGCGTCACTGTCGGCGCGCGGACCATGGTGACCTCCAGCCTGGAATTGGCGCACCCGTTGCTGCAGCGCTTTCCCAGCCTGTGGGGCGCGGTGTTCGTGGACGCGGGTGACGCGGCCGACCACTGGTCGGATCTGGACATGAAGCTGGGCTATGGCGCCGGTGTGCGCTGGCGCAGCCCGGTGGGCCCCTTGCGCCTGGACCTGGCCTATGGCCGCGAGGTGCGCGAGTACCGCATCCACTTCAGCGTGGGGATCACGCTGTGACGGCGCGCGTGGGCCTGGCCAGGGCGAGGCGCTGGTTCAAGGTGGCCGTGGTGGCGACCTTGCTCACCTTGTTCGTCGTGGTGGGCGCTGGCATCGGCGGGGCCTGGTTGGCGCTGCGCAGCGAAGAGGGCACGGCTCAGGCCCTGGGCTGGGTGCCTGGGCTGAAAGTGGTCGAGCCACATGGCACCTTGTGGGGCGATTTCCGCGCGCGGCGCATCGAGCTGGCGCTGCCCAACAACTCTCGCTTGACCTTGATGGAGCCGCAGTGGCGCGGGCTGCGCTGGGAACGGTCCAGCGGTTCGGCTTGGGGTGTGCAACTGCACCTGGACCGGCTGCAGGCCCTGAGCGCGGATTTGCGCTGGTTTTCTGCACCATCGCAAGGACCGTCCAAGCCGCCCACGGCGGTCGATCTGCCCTTCGGCGTGCGGATCGATGCGCTGTCGGTCGGGCGTTTTCAGAGCAACCTGCTGGGGGCGCATCCACTGACGGACATCGCGGGGCGGCTGGCGTTGCAGCAGCCGGGCAGCAAGCCTGGCCGGCCCACGCACGAGGTGGTGGTCGATGCCCTGCACTGGCAAAACTGGTCGCTGGATGGTCGCGCATTGATGGTCACGCGGGGCGACATGACGCTGGATGCGTCGCTCACGGCTGCCTCGCAGATGTCGCCCAAAGGGCAAGCGAAGGTGCTTTTGCGTGGTCCGCTGATGCGCATGGGTCTGTCGGCCCAGGTGCAGGTGGCGCAGCAGGCGCCCGCGAAGGCGGCGCCCTCCGACACGACGGCGACGGCCGCGAAGACCGCAGCCAAGGCACCGGCGAAAGCCGCCTCGCCGGGCCAGAACGGCAAGGCCGTGGTGAGGCCACCCCTGGACGCGGCGCCTCAGACCTTGTCCGCCGAGGCGGATCTGGCCCCGTTCGCCCCGTGGCCGTTGCCCCGTGCGGAGGTGAGGGCGCGCCGCTTCGATCTGCAACGCCTGTGGTCAGGGTTGCCGATGACCAGCCTCACGGGCCAGTTGGACGTGGTGCCGATGGCTTTGCCGCCCGAGGCCTCTGCGCCGAACGCAGCCGGCGCCAAAGACAATGTGCCCAAGGGCGTCGCCAAGGTGCCCGCGTCGGATCTGCTGATCAAGGTAGATCTGGCCAACGAGCAGCCCGGCCCTTGGGATGCCGGTGCGGTGCCGGTGGTGTCCGTGCGCGCCAGTGCGACCTTGCCGGCGCAGGCAGACACCCAGCACTTAGGTTCGCTGGGCCTCAAAGGCCGTGTCGATGCCAACGTGGTCTTGCCGTCTCAGGTCGGGCGTGCCCCCGGCATGCTGAGGCTGCAGGGGCCCTGGGACCTGCAGCAGCGCCGTCAGACCGCGCTGCTGCTGTCGCTGCAAGGCGTGGACACACAGGTGCTGCATGGACAGGCCCCCGCTCTTCTGCTCAAGGGCGATGCCCGCGTGCAGGGGCAGGACGACGACAGCTGGCTGGTGCAGGCCCGCGTGGACGGACGTGACGCGGGCGGCCGCCAGGGCCAGGTGCTGCGCGAGGCGGTGCAGGCCGTGCTGGATGGCCGCTGGCGGCCGGGCCGTTTCGATCTGGCGGAGTTGTCGCTGACGGCCGGTGCCGCGCGTGCGAAAGCCAGCGGGCAATGGTCGGCGCAGGAGCCGCAACAGTCTCCAAAAGCGGCGTCGGCGTCGCAGACACCGTCAGCCCCAGTGCAGGAAACTTCTGCCTCGTGGCAGGCCAAGGCGGATCTGCAGGTGAAGGACTTCGACCCAGCCGTGTGGATGCCCTGGCCGCGTCCCGCAGGGGATGCATTGCAGCGTACCCGTTTGAACGGGCAGGGCAGTGTCGCGCTGACCATGCCGGGTCGTTGGGCCGATCTGCAGGGCAAGGGCGGCTTCCAACTGGCGGACAGCAGCCTGCTGGGCGTGGCCGTGTCCGGTGATGTCAAGGTCGATCAAACCGCCTCCGCCAAAGGCACGCTGCTGCAGGCCAAGGCGCAGCTCAAGGCCGGCGGCAACGATGCCGGTGTCGAGCTGCATTGGCCGGGGGGCGTGGGCCTGGATGGCCAGCCACCCGTGTCCACCGGCGCCAGGTTGCTGGCCAAGGTCAATGCGCCTGCGCTGGGTGGCCTGCAGGGCTGGGTCCAACCCATGGGCTGGCGTGGCCTGACGGGCCGCATCCAGGCCGATGTGCAGGTGGACAGCCCTGGCCCGGGGCGCTGGGCCACGTCCGGCGAGATGAGCGCCTCTGGCGTGTACGCCGACCTGCCTGGCGGCGGACAGGCTCAACTGGACGGCACGCGCGCAACCTGGCGCATGGGCCTGGGCGATGCGCCCGCGGACGCCAAGCCCTGGCAACTGGACGCGCAACTGGGCCAGGCCCGCTGGGGCCAGTGGGGCCTGCAGCAGTTCAAGGTGCTGGTGCAAGGCCTGGCGGCGCAGCACCAGTGGTCGTGGCAGGGCCGCATCGATCTGCCCGAACGCAAGGGTGGCAATGGCGAGCCGGTGCGCGAATCGGCGCTGGCCCAGGCCAGCGGCCAGTCCGGCTGGCGCGGCAACCTGCTGGCCGAGAGCGACCGGGCCTGGCATTCGCGCGTGCAGGTCTTCAAGGTGCAGCCGCTCGTGCCCGCGACGGGCCGGCCCTGGCTGGAGGCTCAGCCTTTCGAGATCGATTGGCGCAAGGACAAGGCTGGTCAGCGCCTGACCGCCACGCCGACGCGCGTGGACGTGTTCGGCGCCGTGCTGGCTTTGCGCCAGCTGGTGTGGGATCAGCGCGGCGAAGAGCAAGGCCGCAGCGACGTGCTGCTGGAGCTTGAACCGCTGAAGCTGGCCGAGGTGCTGGCACGCCTGCAACCCGAGGTCGGCTGGGGCGGTGATCTGCTGCTGGCCGGCCGCGTCAAGGCGGCGCACCAGCCGGGGCAGCCCTGGATCGTGGAAGCCGAACTGGCCCGCCAGAGCGGCGACCTGAGTTTGACCGAGCAGGACATCGAAGGCACCTCTGCCCAGCGCCTGGGTGTGCGCCAGATGAAGCTGGCGCTGCAGGCGCGTGATGGCGTGTGGACCGCCACGCAGCAGATGGAGGCCCGCGTGTCGGGCAGCATCGAGGGCCGTCAGGTGGTGCAGGTGCAGGACCGCACCGCGCTGCCCGGTGCAGACGATCCGCTCACCGGACAGATCGCGGCCCAGGTGGCCAACCTGCGTGCCATCGGCGTGTGGGCGCCGCCGGGCTGGCGCCTGTCGGGCAAGCTGAGCGCGCAGGCGCAGCTGTCGGGCACGCTGGGCGCGCCGCAGTACGAAGGCCGCATCCAGGGGCAGGAGCTGGGTGCCACGCAGACGCTGCTCGGCGTGCACCTCACCGACGGCACGCTGGACCTGCTGCTCAAGGGCGACCACGCCCGCCTGGAAAGCCTGACCGCGCGTGATGGTGAGGCCAGCGGCGGCAGCCTGCGCCTGAGTGGCGATGCCGTGCTGGGCGCGCAGCCTACGGCCAACCTGCAGCTGCAGGTGACCCGCTTCGCCCTGCTGCAGCGGGTCGATCGCCGCGTGGTCGTGTCGGGCGATCTGCAACTGGGCCTGACGGAAGACACCTTGTCCGCCCAAGGCCAAGCGCGCGTGGACGAAGGCCTGGTCGACATCTCCCAATCCGATGCGCCCACCATTGGCGATGACGTCAATGTGATCAATCGGCCGGGCGTGTCCGATGCGGAAGATGCCGCCGCGGCGGCTGCAGCGGCATCACCGCGTCGCAAGCTGCAGGTGGCGCTGGCGGTCGATCTGGGCTCCAAGCTGCGCCTGCGCGGGCGTGGCATCGACACGCACCTGCGCGGCGCGCTGAAGCTGGCCACGCCCAATGGTCGCCCGGCGATCACGGGCACGGTATCCACGGTCGATGGCACCTACGCGGCCTATGGCCAGAAGCTGGTCATCGAGCGCGGTTCGATCGCCTTCACCGGCCCGGTCGACAACCCGCGCCTCGACATCCAGGCCATGCGCCCGCAATCGCCCACGGCCTCGGCCAGTGATGTGAAGGTGGGCGTGCTGATCACCGGCACGGCGCAGGATCCGCGTGTGCGCCTGTACTCCGAGCCCACCATGTCGGAGACGGAAAAGCTCTCGTGGCTGGTGCTGGGCCGTGGTTCCAGCGGGCTGGGCGGCGCGGACATCGGCCTTCTGCAGACGGCGGCCGCCGCCTTGCTGGCCGGGGAGGGCGGCTCGCCCACCGACAACGTGCTCTCGACCATCGGGCTGGACCAGCTGTCGGTGCGCCAGAGCGACGGCGCGGTGCGCGAAACCATCGTCACCGTGGGCAAGCAGATCTCCGACAAGTGGTACGTGGGCTACGAGCGCAGCCTCAACGCCACCGAGGGCACGTGGCAGCTGATCTACCGGCTGGCGCAGCGCTTCACGGTGCGGGCGCAATCGGGTGACGACAACGCGGTGGACCTGATCTGGTCCTTGCGCTGGAACTGAGCAGGCCATGGCGTCCGACATCATCCCTGGCCTGCTGGTGCTGCATGGCAACCGGCTTGAGCTGCTGCGCGATGCCGTCTTCGACTGGACGGGGCGGCAGGCCCTGCGCCCGCTGGAAGAAGAGATCTTCCTGGTGCAGAGCAATGGCGTGGCCGAGTGGCTCAAGATGGCCCTGGCCTCGTCGCGCGGCGTGTGCGCCGTCACGCGGGTGGAGCTGCCGGCGCGCTTTCTCTGGCGAGTCTACCGCCAGGTGTTGGGGCGTGCCTCGGTGCCGCGCCGCTCGCCACTGGACAAGGAACCGCTGACCTGGCGCCTGATGCGCGAGCTGCCCGCCCACCTGCACGAGCCCGGCTTCGAGCCCCTGGCCGAGTTTCTGGAAGGCGGCGATGTGGCCCGGCGCCTGCAGCTGGCCCAGCGCCTCGCTGATCTGTACGACCAGTACGAGGTCTACCGTGCCGACTGGCTGGAAGCTTGGGCCGGTGGGCACGATGTGCTCGCCCGCGCGCCGCTGTCCGTGGCTGGCGCGACCGAGGCCGTGCCTGATGACCAGCGCTGGCAGCCTGCCCTGTGGCGTGATGTGCTGGCCCAGTTGCAGGACGGCGAGCGCGATCTCTCGCGTGATCGCATCCACCGCCGTTTCGTGCAGGCGCTCAACGCGGCCCAGCCAAGTGATCTGCCCGCCTTGCCACGCCGTGTCGTGGTGTTCGGCATGGCGCACCTGCCCGCGCAGACGCTGGAGGCGCTGGTCGCGCTGTCGGCGCATGCGCAAGTGATCCTGGCCGTGCCCAACCCCTGCCGCTACCACTGGGCGGACATCATGGACGGGCGCGAACTGCTGTTCACCCAGCGGCGCCGCCAGCCTTTGCGAGAAGGCCGTGCGCTGGAGGTGTTGCCGCTGGACGAACTGCACGGCCACGCTCACCCACTGCTGGCCGCCTGGGGCCGCCAGGGCCGCGACTTCATCCGCCAGCTCGATGCCTTCGACGACAGCCAGGTGGCGTTGGAACGCTTTGCCTTGCCGCGCATCGACCTGTTCGATGAGACCGAGGGCGACACGCTGCTGGCCCAGGTGCAGGCGCGCATCCGCGACATGAGCCCGCTGCCCGAGCATCCCCGCGCCCTGGGCACGGCCAACCCTGAAGCGCTGGCCGCCGACCACTCCATCGTCTTCCAGGTGGCGCACAGCGCGCAGCGCGAGCTGGAGGTGCTGCACGACCAGTTGCTGGCCTTGTTCGCCAAGCCGCCAGGCGGCACGACGATCAGCCCACGCGACGTCGTCGTGATGGTGCCCAATGTAGACACGGTCGCCTCGGCCATCCAGGCCGTGTTCGGCCAGTACCCGCGCCACGATCCGCGCCACATCCCCTTCGAGATCGCCGACCAGCGTCAGCGCGAGCACAACCCGCTGCTGGTCGCGGTGGACTGGCTGATGCGCCTGCCGCAGCAGCGCTGCACCCTGGCCGAGGTGCGCGATCTGCTGGACGTGCCTGCCGTGCGCCGACGCCTGGGCCTGGCTGAAGATGATCTTCCGCGCCTGACCGAATGGCTGGCCGGCGCCCAGGTGCGCTGGGGCCTCAGCGCTGGCCAGCGCGCGGGCCTGGGGCTGGACACCTGCGGTGAGCAGAACACCTGGCTGTTCGGCCTGCGACGCATGCTGCTGGGCTATGCCAGCGGCGACGGGCTGGATTTCGCCGGCATCGAGCCCTATGGCGAGGTGGCCGGGCTGGACGCTGCACTGGCCGGCCGGCTGGCCGAGCTGGTGGCGCGCCTGTCGCACTGGTCGGCCGCCTTGAGCCGGCCTGCCACCTGCGCCGATTGGGGCGTGCGCATTCGCCAGTTGCTGACCGAACTGTTCACCGCCGCCGATGAGCGCGACCGCCTCACGCTCACCGAGCTGGACGACGCACTCGGCCAATGGCTAGAAGCCAGTGAGGATGCGGGCTTCGACGGCGAGCTGCCTCTGGCCGCCGCCCGCGAGGCCTGGCTGGGCGGCGTGGACGCCACCGCGCTCAACAAGCGCTTCATGGCTGGCGGCGTGACCTTCTGCACCTTGATGCCGATGCGCGCCGTTCCCTTCGAGGTGGTGTGCCTGCTGGGCATGAACGAGGGCGACTACCCCCGCCAATCGGCCCGCAACGATTTCGACCTGATGGCCCGGCCTGGCCAGCGCCGCCCGGGCGACCGCGCCCGCCGTGACGACGACCGCTACCTGATGCTCGAAGCCGTGCTGTCCGCGCGCCAGGTGCTCTACATCAGCTGGACCGGCCGCAGCGTGCGCGACAACAGCGAGCAGCCGCCGTCGGTGCTGGTGTCCCAACTGCGCGATTACCTGGCGGCCGGTTGGGGTGACGATGTGCTCGGCCAGCGCACCACCGAGCATCCCTTGCAGCCGTTCAGCCGTCGCTACTTCGAAGGCGACGATGCGCATGGACATGACCATGGGCAGGCGCTGTTCACCTATGCCCGCGAGTGGCAGGCCGCGCACGATGACGCCAGCCTGGCCCCGGCAGGTGAGGACGCAAGCGCGCTGCCCGACGCCTCCGAGCAGAAGGAATTGCAGGTGCGCGACCTCGTCGCCATGCTGCGCAACCCCGTCAAGCTCTTTTTCCTGCGCCGCCTGCAGGTGGTGCTGGACGATCCCCGTGATCAGCCAGAAGCACTGGACGACGACGAACCCATGGCGCTCTTTGGCCTGGCGCGGCACCAGGCCTTGCAGGCCTGTCTGGGCGATGCGATGGCGGCCACGGCCCTGGGGGGTGATGCCATCGAGGCACTGCACCAAGCCTCCCGGCGCCTGCAACGTGCCGGCATGCTGCCGCTGGGCGCGCTGGGCGAGATGAGCCGTTTGGCGCTGGAGTCCGACAGCCTGCCCGTGCTGGACCACTGGCAGCCCTGGCAGCAGGCTCATCCCCTGCTGGACGAGCGCCGCGCCCTGCATTTCGAAGACGACACCGGCCTGGCCGTGCACGATTGGCTCGACGGCCTGCGCGAGCCGTCCAGTGCCGAAGCGCGGGCGGGCGATGCACGCCCCTGGCGCGTGAGCCTGCCCTTGTCCCGCCTGGGCCAGGGACCCAGGTCCACCTTGCGGCCGGAGGCCTTGCTCGACACCTGGGTGTGGTCGCTGCTGGCCTCGGCCTGCGGCCATCCGGTCGACACCCTGGTGTTGGGACGCGATCTGGCTGTGCAGGCGCGCGCTGTGCATGCCGACGATGCCCGCGAACTGCTGACCGGGCTGCTGCAAAGCTGGCGCGAGGCCCTGCAGGCGCCGCTGCCTGTGGCTTGCCGCACGGCCCTGGCCTGGCTGGACAAGCCCGAGAGCGCGCCACGCATCTACAACACGGGCGATCACGTGCATGGCGAAGCCGAAGACGTCTACCTGTCGCGCCTGTACCCGGATTTCGATGCGCTGGCGGCCGATGGCCGCCTGCCCGATCTGGCCGAGCAGTTGTACGGCGCCTACCGGCGCTGGCTGGACAGCAGCGTGACTGCCGTGCCGCTGGTGGCCGACGCGTCCATCCCCAGCGTCACCACCAGCGCAGCCATCGCCACGCAGAAGGGCGTCGCCGATGCCTGAATCACTCGACCCCTTGCGCCTGCCCCTGCATGGCAGCCGCCTGATCGAAGCCAGCGCCGGCACGGGCAAGACCTGGACCATCGCCGCCCTGTACCTGCGCCTGGTGCTGGGCCATGGCGACGAAGACACCGCCCCGCCACGCCCGCTGCTGCCCGCCGAGGTGCTGGTGATGACCTTCACACGCGCCGCCACGCGCGAACTCTCCGACCGCATCCGCCAGCGCCTGATGCAGGCCGCCCTGTGCTTCCGTGGCGAGGCGCCCGTGCCGGAAGGCGATGCGTTGCTGGCCGGCCTGCTCGACGCCTACCCCGATGCGGCCAGCCGCTCGCGTGCCGCCTGGCGCCTGGCCCAGGCCGCCGACGCGATGGACGAGGCGGCCATCCACACCATCGACGCCTGGTGCCAGCGCATGCTGCGCGAGCATGCCTTCGACAGCGGCCAGCTGTTCGACGAGACACTGCTGCCCGACGAACAGCCCCTGCGCGAACAGGCCGTGCGCGACTACTGGCGCGAGGCCCTGTACCCGCTGGACGCGCAAAGCCTGTCGCAAGCCCTGGCCGTGTGGCCCAGCGTGGAGGCGCTGGACCAGGACGTGAAGGGCCTGCTGCCGCGCCTGGATGCCGCGCCCGCAACTGAGGACGAGCCCTCGCTGGACATCCTGATCACTCAAGGGCACCAACGCCTGCGCGATGACCTGGCGGCCCTGAAAGCCGGCTGGCCCGAACGCGTGGTGCACATGCGCCAGTGGCTGGACGAGCAGTGCGCCCGCAAGCCCAGCCCCTTCAACGGCACCCGCCTGCGCGCAGGCTATTACGGCCCGTGGCTGGATCAGCTCGCTGCATGGGCTGATGACCCTGATCTGCGCCACCCCGATCTGCCCGATGCCGCACGACGTCGCCTGGTCCAGGCCGGTATGGAAGAAGCCCTGAGCGGCAAGGCCGAGGTCGATGGCTGGCCCGATCACTTCGAGTGCTTCGCCACGCTGCTGGCCGCCCTGGAACAACTGCCCGATCCTGGCGCGCCGATGCGCTGGCATGCGGCCCGCTGGGTGCAGGCGCGCCTGCAGGAGCTCAAGCGCCAGGCCGGTGTCTACGGCTTCGCCGACATGCTCCAGCGGCTGGTCGATGCCTTGCAGGGGCCGCATGCGGACCGCCTGCGCCAGCGCATCCTCGATCAATACCCGGCCGCGCTGATCGACGAATTCCAGGACACCTCGCCATTGCAGTACCGGCTGTTCGATCTGCTGTACCGCGTGGCCGACAACGATCCTGAGCGGGCGCTTTTCCTGATCGGCGATCCCAAGCAGTCCATCTACCGCTTCCGTGGCGCCGACATCTACAGCTACCTGCAGGCCCGCCAGGCCACACAGGGGCGCCATGCCGTGCTGGGCACCAACCACCGCTCGACCCAGGCGCTGGTGGCGGCCGTCAACCGTGTCTTCGAGCAGGCGGAGCAGCGGGCAGGGCGAGGCGCCTTCGCGTTCCGCCATCCAGGCGTGAAGGGCGATGGCTTGTTGCCCTTCGACCCCGTGGACGCGAAAGGTCGTGCCGAAGTGCTGCGCGACCACGCGGGGGCCTTGCCCGCGCTGCGCCTGGTGCTCGATGCCGAGCCATCGTCCAAGGAAGCAGCACACCGCCGCATGGCCGGCCATGCCGCCGAGTTCATCGTCGGGCTGTTGTCGGACGCGCGCACAGGCTTGTACGAAGCCTCGGCACTGAAGCGCCGCCTGCGTCCCGCCGACATCGCGGTGCTGGTGCGCAGCGGCACGGAGGCCGAGGTGGTCCGCCAGGCGCTGCGCCGGCGCGGCGTGCCGTCGGTCTACCTGTCCGACAAGGACTCGGTGTTCGACAGCGCCGAGGCCCGCGACCTGCTGGCCTGGCTGCGAGCGGTCGCCTCGCCGCGCGATCTGCGCCTGGCCCGCAGTGCCCATGCCGCCGGCACGCTCGGCCTGACGCTGCAAGAACTGCTGGTCCAGGCCCATGACGACGAGCTCTGGGACGAGCGCCTGGCCGAGCTGCGGCGCCTGCAGCTCACCTGGCAGCGCCAGGGCGTGCTGGCCATGCTGCGCCAGACGATCCACCGCCTGGGCCTGGCCGCGCGCTGGCTGGCCCAGCCGCAGGGCGAGCGCCGCATCACCAACGTGCTGCACCTGGCCGAGCTGCTGCAGGCCGCCAGCATCCAGGCACAGGGCGAGCAGGGCCTGATCCGCTGGCTGGCCCAGCGCGTTGGCGACCACGGCGAGGGCGACGAGCGCATCGTGCGCCTGGAAAGCGATGCCGACCTGGTGCAGGTCGTGACCGTGCACAAATCCAAGGGGCTGGAGTACCCGGTGGTCGTGATGCCCTTCGCGGGCAGCGTGCGCCAGGTGGCCCGTGGCCAGGGGCTGTTCGACCTGGTCGAGGCGGATGGCCAGCGCCGCATCGCCCTGAGCGCCACGGAAGACGAGGTGCAGGCCGCCGACCTGGAGCGCCTGCGCGAAGACCTGCGGCTGATGTACGTGGCGCTGACACGCCCGCGCCATGCGCTGTGGCTGGGCGTGAGCGCCGTGCGACAAGGCAATGCCAAGTCGCTCGTGCTGCCGCACAGCGCGCTGGGTCATCTGCTGGGCGCCCCGGAAGACCTGGGCGCCGAGGGCATCGCCCCGTTGTTGTCAGATTGGCTGACCGACGACGGCGCCGTGGTGATCGAGCATGTCGGCACGGACGCCGCCTTCACGCCATTGCCCATCGCCGCCAGCGAGGCGGCCTTGCGGCCCGCCCCCGTCTACAACGCGGCCTTCGAGCGCGATTGGGCCATTGGCAGTTTCTCCAGCATCGTCCGCGATCTGCCGGCCACGGGCCATGGCGCGGTGCTCGTGCCGCTGTCGGCCCGGCAGGAGGCGGTGCTGGCCGGCGACGACAGCACTGACCTGCGGCAACCCGACGCTGCCAACGCCACCACCGATGCCGATCAGCCCTGGCACCGCTTCCCGCGCGGCGCCCTGCCTGGCAACTTCCTGCACGAGCAGATGGAATGGCTGGCTGGCGAGGGCTTCGCGCTGGCGGGCTCGCCCGGCCTCACGCAGGGCCTGCGCCGCCGCTGCGAGCGCCAGGGCTGGGCGCATCTGGCCGACGATGTGCTGCACTGGCTGCAGGCCGTGGCCAGCGTCACGCTGCCACCACTGGGCACCTCGCTGCAAGGCCTGCGCGGCACCGTGCCGGAAATGGAGTTTTGGCTGCCCAGCCAGCACCTGCCCGTGGCGCGCGTGGATGCGCTCTGCCAGGCGCACCTGTGGCCCGGGCAATCACGGCCTGCCTTGCCCGAGCGGCACCTCAAGGGCATGCTGATGGGCTTCGCCGATCTGGTGTTCGAGCATGAGGGCCGCTACTGGGTGATGGACTACAAATCCACCACATTGGGCCTGCGCGATGCGGATTACCACGCCCAGGCCTTGACCGATGCCATGCTGCGCCACCGTTACGACGTGCAGGCCGCGCTCTACCTGCTGGCCCTGCACCGCCTGCTGGCCAGCCGTCTGGGCGAAGCCTACGATCCGGCTGAGCAACTGGGTGGCGCGGTGTTCCTGTTCATGCGGGGCGTGGCCGGCCCCGAGCGCGGCTGCTGCCTGGTGCCTGCGCAACTTGAATTGCTCGAAGGATTGGAGCAGGCGCTGGCGGGCCATGCGCAGACCACCGCCGAGGAGGCGCGCCGATGAGCCTTCAAGCTTCTTGGGACGACGTCGTGCGCGCGCTGGGCGAGTGGCGCGAACACGACTGGATCCGCCCGCTCGACGTGACCTTCGCGCGCTTCGTGGGCACGTTGGCGGTGGACGCTGACGACCCTTTGGGTGCCGGAGGCGACGCGGCCTTCCTTCACACCGACGAGGTCTCTGTTAACACGGTGGCCCGCAATGCCACGGTGACCTTGCTCGCGGCCATGCTGTCGCACCTGGAAGGACGGGGTCACACCTGTCTGGCCCTGGATGAACTGGCCTCGCGTCCTGCCGAGCTGCTGGCCTGGCCCGCGGCGGCCATGCAGGCTTGGGCCGAACTGGCCGGTCGGCCGTCGCCCGTGCTGCTGGCCACCTGGCAATCGGCCTTGCGTGCCAGCGCCGTGGTGGACGAAGGTGGCCACGACGCGGCGCACAGCCATCGCCCACTCGTGCTGCACGGCACGCGTCTGTACCTGCGTCGCTACTGGCGCCAGGAGCGCGCTGTCGCGGCCCAGGTGATGGCGCGTGTTGCGCGCACCTTGCCGGTCGACGAGGCCGCCGCGCGCCAGGTGCTGGCGACCCTGTTCACGCAACGCGCAGACAGCCCCGCACCCGATTGGCAGAGCCTGGCCTGCGCGATCGCCTTGCGTGCGGGCCTGTCTGTCATCACCGGCGGCCCGGGCACCGGCAAGACCTACACCGTGGCGCGCCTGCTGGCCTTGCTGCTGCGCCTGGCCCCGTCGGACCAGCCACCGCGCATCACGCTGGCCGCGCCCACGGGCAAGGCCGCCGCGCGCCTGCGCCAGTCCATCGAGCAAGCCCTGGGCGAGATCGGCACGGACCTGGCCCGCCACATCGGGCCAGCCCGCACGCTGCATGCCTTGCTCGGCGTGCAGCCCGGCACGCGGCGCTTCCGGCATGACGCCGCTCACCCGCTGGAGGTGGACGTGCTGATCGTGGATGAGGCCTCGATGGTGCACCTGGAGATGATGGCCTCGTTGCTGGACGCCCTGCCCATGGGCTGCCGCCTGGTGCTGCTGGGCGACAAGGACCAACTGGCATCCGTGGAAGCCGGCGCGGTGCTGGGCGATCTGTGCCGCCAAGCGGAGCAGGGCGCTTATGACGACGAGACAGCCGCCTACCTGGAACGGCTGACAGGGCAGCGCCTGCCTGCGGCCTTCATGCGGGCGGGTCGAGCCGCGCACAAGCGTGCCATGCAGGGCGATCTGTTCGATGCGCCTGCACCACCGGTGGAGGCCGCGCCCGGTGCGAGCCCACCGGCACTGGCCCGCCAGACCGTCATGCTCCGCGAGAGCCGCCGTTTCGGTGGCCCCATCGGCCAGTTGGCCCTCGCGGTCAATGCCGGCGATGTGGCACAAGCCCTGGCGGCTTTGAGCCAGCACACCGAGCAGGCCGACCCGGCGCTTGAGCAGGCACTGCCCCCGGTGTCCCACCACATGCCGGCCGACCCGTCGGATGTCGTCCGGCTGGCCGTGCCTGCCCAAGGTTTGCCCGGTGGCTACAGCGATTACCTGCAACTGCTGACCCACCGCCCGCCTGACGATGACCTTGCCGCCCTGGCGCGCTGGGCCTTGAGCGTGCTCGATGCCTTCGACCGCTTCCGCGTGCTCTGCGCCGTGCGCGAAGGCCCCTGGGGCGTCACCGGGCTCAATCAGGCGATCGAGGAAGCCCTGGCCAGGCAAGGCCTGCTGCGCCGCACCGGCGAGTGGTACGAAGGCCGACCGGTGATGATCGTGCGCAATGACCCGGCCCTGGGCGTCTACAACGGCGATGTCGGCCTGGTGCTGCGCTGGCCCGCCAGCACACCGGGGCGTGCCCCTGTGCTGCGTGTGTGCTTCAAGGATGGCGTCCAATTGCGTTCTGTGCCGGCGGGCCGGCTGGCCGAGGTCGATACCGCCTTCGCGATGACGGTGCACAAGTCACAGGGCTCGGAGTTCGGCCATGCTGTTCTGGCGCTTTCAGACGATGCCCGTGGCACCATCACGCGTGAGCTGGTCTACACCGGCATCACGCGCGCACGCCAGGCCTTCAGCCTGGTGGCCGCGCGCACCGACGTCTTCACGGCCGCCATCGGGCGGCGAACCCAGCGACACAGCGGCCTGGCCGACGCGCTGGTGGAACTCTCTTCGGAGCCCTGATCCATGTGTGAACTGCTTGGGATGAACTGCAACGTCCCGACCGACATCGTCTTCAGCTTCTCGGGCTTTTCCAAGCGGGCCAGCGAGCACGCCGATGGTTTCGGCATCGCCTTCTTCGAGAACCGAGGAGTGCGTTGCTTCGTGGATGCGCAATCGGCCGACCAGTCGCCGGTGGCCGAGCTGATCCGCCGCTACCCCATCCGCAGCACCCATGTCGTTGCCCACATCCGCAAGGCCACCGTGGGCCATGTGGCGCTGGAGAACTGCCATCCCTTCACGCGCGAGCTGTGGGGCCGCTACTGGGTGTTCGCCCACAACGGTGACTTGAAGGGCTACGACCCGCTGCTGCATGCCGCCTTCCGCCCCGTGGGCGACACGGACAGCGAGCGCGCCTTCTGCTGGCTTCTGCAGGAGATGGCCAAGAGCCACGCCAGCGTGCCCACGCCGGAGGAGCTCACCAACACCCTGCGTGAGCTGGTGCCCATGGTGTCGCGCTTCGGCACCTTCAACTTCATCATGAGCAACGGGCAGGCGCTGTGGGCGCACTGTTCCACCAAGCTGCACTACCTTGTCCGCCAGCACCCGTTCCCGCAGGCGCGCCTGCAGGATGACGATGTCACGGTGGATTTCGCGCAGGTGAGCGGGCCGCAAGACCGCGTGGCCCTGGTCGCGACCCAGCCGCTCACGAACAACGAAGCGTGGATCGCCTTCCAGCCGGGAGAGCTGCACGCGTTCGTGGACGGCGTGCCCTTGGGCTGAACGGCCTCAGCCCTTTCGGGCGTGCTTGGCCGCGACCTTGGGACGGCGCACAGGCGCTTCGGCCGCAAGCGCAGGCCTGGGCGCGCTGCGGCGGACAGGTTCAGGGCGGGCCGACTCCGCGGCCGGCGGCGGCACCTGGCCCACAGGGTCTTGCGCACCCCAGCCGGCGGGCGGCATGAAGGCGGCGAACCACCAGCTCCACCACTGTTGAGAAGCCTGCATCGATTGCGTCCACCACTGCGTGGTGAGGCCGGGCAGCGATTCCGCCGAGCCGGCCACACCGGTGGCAGCGTCCAGGCTGCGCGTCCAGAACTGGTGCCAGGGATGCTGCGGCAGGCTCATGGCAAAGGCTCCTGAGGCGGTTGAGTCCAAAGTGCTGGGTCGACCCCAGCATAGGCCTTTGCCTGGCGCTTGCCAAGCGGGCTGGGCGGTGTTGTTCAGGGTGGCGTGTCCGGTTTTTGGCGCGCCAGCCATTCCTGTACCTGGCGGGTCACCCAGCCGGCGTCGTCCAGGGGCAGGTCGTGCCCGGCACTGGGATGGCGCTGCCAGGGTACTCCCCAGTGCTGGATCAGCGCTTCGGAGCAGCGTGGGTTCACCAGACCGTCTGCGGCGCTGTACAGCACGAGCAGGGGTACGGGCGGCGCAAACCGTGGCGCCCGGTAGCCGATGGCCGCGCGCAATTGCCGCCAGGCATTGGCCAGGCTCACGGGGTGGCGCTCGCGTAGCGCGGTCCAACGTGCCAGCGTGGCCTCAGGCGCCGGTGGGTGGCGCGTGGTCATGCGCATCACGGCGCGCTCCAGGGCGAGGGTGTCCGGCCTGATCAAGGCCAGCCGCAGGATCGTCAGGTAGTTACGGGGGCGCAGGCGTTGCCAGAAACGGCTGAAGGGGCGCACGCTGGTGTTGATCAGCACGCAGGACCTGATCTCTTCGGGATGGCGCCGGGCCCATTCGATGGCGACCATGGCCCCAAGCGACATGGCCAGCAGCCGATAAGGCGGCGCATGGCCCTCTTGCGCAAGCCCTGCGCGCAGCGCGTCAACCATCGCTGGCACCTCGGTGGGACTCGGCTGGGCGTGCAGCGTGCCGTTGCCGGGCAGATCAGGGCTCAGCAAGGTGCTGCTGGCGGACAGGGCCTGGGCCAGCGTGGGGATGAAGTCACCCCAATGGCCTTGCTCGCGGGTCAGGCCGCGCAACAGCACCCAGATGTCGCTCATGTCGCGCTGCCTTTCATCCGGGCGGGGTGGTCCTCGGGGTACCAGTGCGCCAGGCCGGCCTCGTGGTGGCGCACGCGTTCGGCGCCTTGCGGCCGCCAGCGCTCATGGCTGCAGGCGGCCCGGGCCATGAAATCCAGCAGGCCCATGTGGCGCCGCAGCACGCGCTCCTGCCGGTGGCGGATCAAGGGGTTGAAGATGCCGTGGCGGCTGAAGAGCTGGCGCGGGTTCTTCTTGACCCAAAGCCACGAGCCCATCTCCAGTGTCAGCGGCAGGAAGGTATTGTGCTCATGGGCCAGGCGCGATTGCAGGTACAGGTGATCCCACAGATCGCCATGCGCCAGGTACTGCTGGCTCTGTGGTTCGAACACGTAGGGGTGGTAGCAGTGGGCCTGGTCGAAGATCTCGCGCAGGGCATGCAGTTCGGCCAGGTGCTCGATGGGCACGCTGGTGTGCGCGTACGGGAACCAGATGCGGTCTTGCACGCCGAAGCCGGAGTGGCAATCCACCGCGATGCTGAAGGGACGTGGCAGCAGCTCCTGCTCGACCACGGCGCACAGCGCGGCGCTCTCGGACTGCATGGGCATGCGTGGCTGGCCACGGTACCAGGGCAGGGCGGGGCTCAGGCGCTGGCCGCCGATAAGCCAGGGCACCGGCTCGATCGCATCCACCGGGGCGTTGCGCATCAGGTCCACGCCTTGCGGGTTGGCGCGCGTGCCCAGCCAGAGGCCGCCCGGGTTGACCAGCGGCATGAACACCAGCCGGACGCTGGCGAGCTGTTCGCGCAGCAGGCCATCCCAGGCCAGACGCGCGACCAGGCTGCCCAGGTAGGCCATGACCACCTCGGCGCCGATGCGCTCCAGGCCATGCACGCCCCCGAAGAAGCCCACCGCTGGCACCCCGGCGCCGCCGTGCCCCATCGAGATCGCATGCACATCGAAGCGCCGTCCGCGCACCTCCACCTCGCAGACCACCCGGGTGTCCAGATGGGCGCCGCCTTCGTCGATCAGGCGGTGCAGTTCGTCGAGGTCAGGCAAGGGAGTGGGAGGCACGCTGATCGCGTTGGCGGGTGGCGGAATCGGGGCATCTTGGCGTCGGCGCATGACAGCCTTGCGACAAAGCCGGGCGGGGTGACGCATCGGTGCCTTTCGCGACATGAAGTGACATGCCTGGCCGGGCTCCGACGGCTCAGTCCGTTGTCATGGTCCCGTCATCCGGGACGCCTAGCCTGCGCGGACATCCGCTCCGCCTACGCCGACATGAGACAGCCATTCCGCCGTCATCGCCCCCTGCTGCGAGCCGCCGCCCTCGGCTGCGCCGTGCTCTGGGGCCTGGTCGAGTTCCTGGCCCTGTGCCGAACCCGCTTGCCCGCCGCCGTGTTCCGCCACGACTGAGCCTGGCCCGGTTCATGCGTCATTGAGCAGAGCCGGCTCTTCATGATAAAAACGAGCAAGCGCATGCGAATTCCATCGTTTTCCTTCCTGTTCCGGCTTTGTATCGTCCCGGTGACCAGTCGATCACGTCTGGTCAGGCAGGAAAGAACACACGATGAGCACCAACGGCGCGGCACTGGCCGAACAGCAACACCCAGCCTCCGTGGCATGGGCCCTTGGCCAACAAAGCATTGCGCCGGTCAGCACGTCGCCTGCGCGCCATCGGCCGGCGCTCAGCGAAGGCGCGGTGTCCTCCCTGGTGGGCACCAACCTGCGCTGGCTGCGCAAGAAGCACCGCTGGTCGCTTGACGAGCTTTCGCTGCACAGCGGCGTCTCGCGCGCCATGCTGGGCCAGATCGAGCAGGGCAAGAGCGTGCCCAGCATTCGCACGCTGTGGCAGGTGGCCCAGGCCTTCAAGGTCTCGGTCAGCTGGTTCCTGGAGGCCCACCACGGCTCCCGCGTCGTGGTGATCCGTCCGGCGGCCGAAACGGGCGCACTGTTGTCCCGCGGCGAGGGCGAACTGCGCCCGCTGCACCAGGCGCATGATGGCCAGGGCGATGAGTTCTATGAGCTGCGGCTGGCATCCGACGCCACCATGGCGTGGTCCGTTGCCGCGCATTCGCGCCGTGTGCACCTCAGCGTGGCCCGCGGCACCTTGGAGGTGCTGATCGAAGGTCAGCCTCATGCGTTGAATCCGCGTGAATCGCTCCAGTTCGAAGGCACGGACGCACTGTCCATCCGCAATGTCGGTTCGGCCGAGGCGCAATCCTTCCTGGTGATCCGGCCAGTGAGCACGCAGGTGCGCTGAACCCTGGCTGCTTTCAAGGCAAAAGCCCGGCGCCTGATGGCGGCGGGCTTTTTTTCGTGGTGTGCCGCCTGTCCGCGCCCTGGACTGGGCGCGGCGCACGTTCACAGCGCAGCGATGGACACCTCGGTCGACTTGACCAGGGCGATGACTTCCTTGCCCACCACCAGGCCCAGTTCCTTCACGGAGCGTGTGGTGATGACGGAGGTGACGATCAGGCCCGAGGGCGTTTCGACGTCGATCTCGGAGACGACCGGGCCTTCGACGATTTCCTTGACCTTGCCGCGGAACTGATTGCGGACGTTGATCGCGGTGATGCTCATGGTGATGTGCCTTTCTGTGTCAGGTGTGAAGAGGTTTGATCGGATGGGGTCAGACTAGCCAGCCCGACCCTGAGCGTGAAGCGATGAAATCGCAGGGCGCCCTGATGAAAACGGATATGGGTTGCGTGATGTCGGGGCCGGTGCTCAGACCGCCCAGCGGAGTTGTTCGACCCGTGCAGGCGCATGCCCGTCCAGCGAGCCGGGCTCGGTGCCAAGGCCTTCGTCCAGATCGGGCTGCTGCAGCACGCGTTGCAGGATGCGCTCTTCGAGGGCGGCGAAAGCCTGGTGGCCGCGATGGCGGGGGCGCGGCAGGGGCACGGGTTCGTCCAGGGCCACGATGTGGTCCTCGATCAGCAGGATGCGATCGGCCAGCGCGACGGCCTCGGACACGTCGTGCGTCACCAGCACGGCGGTGAACCCATGCTCGCGCCACAGGCGTTCGATCAGTTGCTGCATCTCGATGCGGGTGAGCGCGTCCAGCGCGCCCAGTGGCTCGTCCAGCAGCAGCAGGCGCGGGCGGTGCACCAGCGCGCGGGCCAGGGCCACACGCTGGCGTTGCCCGCCCGACAGGCGTGCCGGCCATTCGTCGATGCGCTCGGCCAGGCCCACGGCGGTGAGCGCGTCCACCACGCGTTGGCGGGCACCGGGGCCGGTCAAGCCCAGGGCCACGTTGTCACCGATCTTTTTCCACGGCAGCAAACGGGCATCCTGGAACATCAGGCGCAAGCCCTGGTCGGCCACGTGGTCGGGACGCAGCGGCTGGCCATCCAGGTCGATGCGGCCAGCGCTGCCGCGCTCCAGGCCGGCCAGCAAGCGCAGCAGGGTGCTCTTGCCGCAACCGCTGCGGCCGACGATGGCCACGAACTCGCCGGGGGCGATGTCCAGGTCGATGTCGTTCAGCACCTGGCGCTGGCCGTAGGCCTTGGCCAGGCCCCGCAAGGCGACACGGGTACCGTGCTCGCCGGCCAATGCACGGGCCTGGCCCGGGCGCACGTGGCGACCGTCTTGCGTGGCCAGGTCGAGAACAGTGCTGGGGGCCGTCGCGTGGCCAGTGCCTGGGATGGAAGGCGATCCCGGCGTGGGCGCGGCGACCACGGAAGGTGGGGTTGTCAGCGTCGTGCTCATGTGCGGTCAGGGTTAAGCGTTGCCGTGAAAGGCTCAGACGGCGGCGGCCTGGTAGCCGGGGTGCCAGCGCAGGGCCACGCGCTCCAGGCCACGGGCCAGCACATCGGCCAGCTTGCCGAGCAGGGCGTACAGCAGGATGCCCACCAGCACCACGTCGGTCTGCAGGAACTCGCGGGCGTTCATCGTCATGTAGCCGATGCCCGATTGCGCCGAGATGGTCTCGGCCACGATCAGCAGCACCCACATCAGGCCCAGCGAGAAGCGCAGGCCCACCAGGATGGACGGCAACGCGCCGGGCAGGATCACCTGGCGGTACAGCTGCCAGCCCCGCAGACCGTAGCTGCGCGCCATCTCGATCAGGCCCGGGTCCACCGAGCGGATGCCGTGGAAGGTATTGAGGTACACCGGGAAGAACACGCCCACCGCCACCAGGAAGAGCTTGGCGCTCTCATCGATGCCGAACCACAGGATCACCAGCGGGATCAGGGCCAGCGGCGGGATGTTGCGCACCATCTGCAAGGTGGTGTCCAGAAAGGTCTCGGCCCAGCGCAGGCTGCCGGTGAACAGGCCCAGCAGCAGGCCCAGCCCACCACCGATGGCCAGGCCCGCGAGGGCTCGCGCCGAGCTCACCCACATGTGTTCCCACAGCTCGCCGCTGACGGCGAGGCGGCTGGCCGCCTGGATCACGGCCAGCGGTTCGGGCAGCACGCGGGTGGACAGCCAGCCTGCGCGGGCGCTCAACTCCCACACCGCCATCAGCAGCACGGGCAGCACCCAGGGCAAGGCGTTCTTCGGGCTCAAGCGCTGACGCCAGGTCGCAGTGGCAAGGCTCATGGCTGGGGGGCTCCTGTGGTTCTTCTTGCGCTCAGCTGGCGGACGTCTGAGGTGCCGGGGTAGACGCGGAGGGCGGCACGAAGCTGTTGGCCACGATCTCGCCGAAGGGGCCCGTCAGCGTTTTGCCCGGCAGCTTCTTCTGCACGTCCAGCGGCAGCAGCGGGAACACCAGCTCGGCGAAGCGGTGCGCTTCTTCCAGGTGCGGGTAGCCCGACAGGATGAAGTACTCCAGGCCCAGGTCCGCATATTCCTTGATGCGGTCGGCCACTTGCTGAGGGTCGCCCACCAGGGCTGTGCCTGCGCCACCGCGCACCAGACCCACGCCGGCCCACAGGTTGGGCGAGACCTCCAGGCCATCCCGGATGTTGTCCTTGTTGAACTTGCCCTTGTTGAGTTCGGCCATGCGGCGCTGGCCCACCGAGTCCATCTGCGCGAACTTCTTCTGTGCGGCGGCCACGGTGGCCTCGTCCAGGTGCGAGACCAGCTCGGCGGCGGCGCGCCACGCTTCATCCTCGGTCTCGCGCACGATCACGTGCAGGCGGATGCCGAAGCTCAGGGTGCGGCCATGCTTGGCGGCGCGCTCGCGGATGTCGGCCACCTTGGCGGCCACGGCAGCGGGCGGCTCGCCCCATGTCAGGTAGGTGTCCAATTGCTCGGCGGCCAGCTCGTGCGCCTCCGGCGACGAACCGCCGAAGAACACCGGAGGATATGGGTTGTTGATGGGCGGGTAGAGCAGCTTGGCGCCCTTGACCTGCAGGTGCTTGCCGTCGTAGTCGAATGCCTCGCCATCGTGGCTCTTGGCCAGCACTTCGCGCCAGATGGTCAGGAACTCGCGCGACAGCTCATAGCGCTCGGAGTGCGGCAGGAACAGGCCATCGCCTTCCAGCTCTTCCGGGTCGCCACCGGTGACCAGGTTGACCAGCAGGCGGCCGCCGGAGATGCGGTCCAGCGTGGCGGCCATGCGGGCCGTCTGCGCGGGCTGGATGATGCCGGGGCGCAGGGCCACCAGGAACTTGAGCTGGCGCGTCGCGTCGATCAGGCTGGAGGCCAGGATCCACGAGTCCTCGCAGGAGCGGCCCGTGGGCAGCAGCACGCCTTCGTAGCCCAGGCTGTCGGCGGCCACGGCCACCTGCTTGAAGTAATCGAAGGTGGCGGCGCGGGCGCCCTTGGTGGTGCCCAGGTAGCGCGAATCGCCGTGGGTCGGGATGAACCAGAGGATCTTCATGGTCTTGTCCTTGGGTGGAGGGGTGTGTTGGATTGACTGGGGCGTCAGGGGCGCATCAGGCCTTGATCAGGCCTTGTGGCCCGGCTTCCAGACGATGTCGTCGACCTTGACCGATTTGGGGATCAGGTTCTGCTTGAAGAAGGCATCGGCCACGCGCTGCTGGTCGGCGATCACCTCGGGCCACATCGGCTTGACGGGCGAGACCGGGCGCCGTGCGATGAAGCGGTGCACCGTGGCCAGGCCCAGGCCGCTGAAATCGGCCACCAACTGCGCGGCTTCCTTGCGGTTGCTTTGCACGTAGGCATCGGCTCGGGTCAGCTCCTCGAACAGGGCTTTCACGGTCTGCGGGTGTTGCTCGACCAGGGGCTTGGAGGCCAGGTAGAACGAGTTGTTGTTGGACAGACCCACGCCGTTGGTCAGCACGCGTGGCTTCACGTCCACCTCGGTGGCGGCATAGAAGGGATCCCAGATGGCCCAGGCATCGACGCTGCCGCGTTCGAAGGCGGCGCGGGCTTCCGCGGGGGCCAGCCAGATCGGCGAGACATCGGCCCAGGCGATGCCGGCCTTCTCGAGCGCACGCACCGTCAGGTAATGCGCGCTGGAGCCCTTCTGGAAAGCGATCTTGCGGCCCTTGAGGTCGGCCAGCGTGCGCAGCGGCGAATCGGCCTTGACCAGGATGCCCGAGCTGAGCGGCTTGGGCGGCTCGGCGCCCACGTAGTACAGATCCTTGCCGGCGGACTGGGCGAACACGGGTGGTGAATCGCCCGTCATCGCGAACTCCAGGCTGCCCACGGCCAGCGCTTCCAGCATCTGCGGGCCGGCGGGAAACTCCACCCACTGCACCTTGCTGTTGGGGAATCGCTTTTCCAGCGCGCCCTGCTGCTTGAGGATCACCAGGTTGACCGAGCTCTTCTGAAAGCCCACGCGCAGTTGCGGTGGTGCGGCCTCGTTGGCCAGTGCCCAGCGTGGCAGCACGCTCAGGCCCAGCAGCGAGGCGGTGGTGCCCAGCACGCGGCGGCGGGCATTGAGGAAGTCGCGTTGGTTCGACATGGTGAAGTCCCTGTGAGTCGATGTGCCCAGCGGCTCGGAGGCCGTGGGCGGTTTCTGATGGTTTGATTTACTTGATGCCAGCGGGCAGCGCATCGGTGATGCGGATGGGCTTGGGGATCAGATTCAGCGCCTGGAAGGCATCGGCGATCTTCTGTTGCTCGGCGGCTGTCTTGGCGTTGATGGGCTGAATGCCGTAGGCGAAGCGGCTCACGGCCAGTTCGGTGATGGGTCGGTCCAGGCCGATCTGCGGGCCCAGCACGTCGGCCACGCCGGACGGGTTCTTGGCGGCCCACACGTCGAGCTTTTCCAGTTCGTTGATGATGGCCTTGACCACCTGCGGGTTCTTCTCGCCGTAGGGACGCGACACCAGATAGAACTGGGTGTTGGCGACCAGGCCCTTGCCGTTGACCAGCACGCGGGCACCGATCTGCTTCTCGGCCGCGGCCAGGAAGGGATCCCAGATCACCCAGGCGTCGACGCTGCCGCGCTCGAAAGCGGCGCGCGCATCGGCGGGCGGCAGGTAGACGGTCTGGATGTCGCTGTACTTCACGCCGGCCTTTTCAAGCGCCTTGACCAGCAGGTAGTGCACGTTGGAGCCCTTGTTCAGGGCGATCTTCTTGCCCTTGAGTTCGGCCACGCTCTTGATGGGCGAACCCTTGGGCACGACGATGGCTTCGGCCTCGGGCGCGGGCGGCTGGTTGGCCACGTAGACCAGGTTGGCGCCGGCGGCCTGCGCGAAGATCGGCGGGGCTTCGCCCACGGTGCCGAAATCGATGGAGCCCACGTTCAGGCCTTCCAGCAGTTGCGGGCCGGCGGGGAACTCCACCCACTTCACGTCCACATTGATCTGGGCCAGGCGCTTTTCGAGATCGCCCTTGGCCTTGAGGACGGTCAGCGTGCCGTACTTCTGGAAGCCGATGCGCACGGTGGCGTTCTCGGCCCAGGCCGAGGTGGCGCCTAGCAGACCGGCGGCGGTCAGGGTGGCGGCCAGTGTCACGCGTGCCAGGGCGCGGCGGGAAAGAAGGCGGTGCATCGTCGAAGGTCTCCGTGTGGTTGGGTTTGGTGATGGTTCAGGCGACTGCTTTCAGGCGCTGATGCGCACGCCTCGGGGCAGTGGGTGCTGCGGGGCGACGCGCTTGCTGAAAGGGTTGATGGCGGCGGGCAGGGGCTGCTGAAGGGCTGGCGGCGGCAGGCGGCGCTGCACATGGCTGGCCACGCGGCCCAGGCGCTCGGTGATGTCGGCGCTGCCGCTGTAGCCCAGGGTGTCATGGCGCGGCAGCTGCGCGTCGGTGGCGTACACGGTGTCCAGGATCTCGCGGGCGCCCAGGGCCGACAGCACGGGTTTGAGCGCGTAGTCCACGGCCAGCAAGTGAGCCGTGCTGCCGCCCGTGGCCAGCACGACCACGGCCTTGCCGCGCAGGCCATCCTGCGGCAGCAGATCCAGGAACACCTTGAGCAGGCCGCTGTAGGCTGCCTTGTAGATGGGCGTGGCGATCACCACGATGTCCGCGTCGGCCACGCGGCCCACGGCGTCCACCAGTGTGGGATGGGCGAAGTCCGCCTGGAGCAGGGCTTGCGCGGGCAGCTCGCGGGCGCGGATGGTGTCGAGCAGGTCGAGCGCGCCGTGCTGGTCGGCCAGGGTGTCCAGAAAGTGCTGCAGCAACCAGCTGGAGCGCGAGACGGCGGTGGGGCTGCCCGAGATGCCGAGGATCTTCATGGTGTCTTTGTTGTGAGCGGGAGCGTGGCTCCAATGGGCTGAACGATAGCCATGGCCCCATATGTCGCCAACAAATGTTTGCGGAGATGCATCCTCGGTTTGAGCATATGAAGAAATGCGCATGTGCTCATGCCAATAGCGCCCATGCTGTTTGAACGACAAAAATCGCAGTTCCCTAGGGCGCCACTCGGCTTTAAGGTCTCACCTTTCCCAAGATCCCAATACTCGGAAGCCTTGCCTTGGACACCGTGCTGACCCTGCCGGATTCATCCGCGCCCCTGTCCATTCGTGCCAAGGCCCTGGTCTTTCACGACCCTGGCTCGCAGGCGCTGCTGGCACAGGTCGAGCGCATCGCGCGCAGCGAGGCCACGGCCCTGATCACCGGTGAGACCGGTACAGGCAAGGAACTGATCGCGCGGCACATCCACACCACCAGCGGGCGCGCAGGTCCCTTCGTGCCGGTGAACTGTGGCGCCTTCAGCGAAACCTTGATCGACGCCGAGTTGTTCGGCCATGAGTCCGGCGCTTTCACTGGCGCGTCGCAAGCCCGTGCCGGCTGGTTCGAGGCGGCCCATGGCGGAACCCTGTTCCTGGACGAGATCGGCGATCTGCCAATGTCGCTGCAGGTCAAGCTGCTGCGGGTGCTGCAGGAGCGCCAGGTGGTGCGCCTGGGCTCACGGCGCAGCATCCCGCTGGACGTGCGGCTGGTGGCGGCCACCAACATCGACCTGGCCCGCGCCGTGGAGGCGCAGCACTTCCGTGCCGATCTGTACTACCGCCTGAGCGTGGCCACGGTTCGGCTGTCGCCCCTGCGCGAGCGCCGGGCCGACATCCTGCCACTGGCGAGGCACTTCGTCGGCGTCTACCGTTCGCGCCTGGACTTGCCCGAGGTCACGTTCAGCGACGAGGCGCAGCAGGCACTGCTGACCTACTCGTGGCCTGGCAACATCCGCGAGCTTGAAAACGTCATCCACTTTGCACTGATCGTCTGCCGCGACGATGTGATCCGGCCGGAAGATCTGAAGCTGGTGCCGCTTGGGGCGCCGCCGACCGGCTTGCCTGTGTCGGCGGCAGTGTCGCCCGCCGGGCCACTCGCCCGTGGTGGCTTGGGGGCTTCTGCGGGGAGCACGCAGGGGTTCTCGCACACCAGCACCCCTGTGGCTGACACGTCGTCGCGTACGCCGCCGCCGGGTCTTCCGCTGGACCGCCTGGTGCAGGCCTGGAGCGAGTTGCTGGGCGAAGGGCGACGCGACTTGTTCGATTCCGTGGAGTCGGCGCTGGTGCATGCCGCCTACCGCCTGTGCGGACAGAACCAGGTGCGCACCGCGCGTGCCATGGGCATCACCCGCAACATGCTGCGGACCCAGCTCAAGCGCCATGGCCTGCTGGGTGGGCCCTCCGACGAGCAGGACCTGTCTGCGGACGAGCCTTCGCCTGCGCCGGATGTCCCGCCGGTGGAGCGAGGCGGCGAGGCGGCTTACCACTCGCCTTGAACACCCGGGCAAGGGCCTCCTGCTGACAAGGGCCTGCTGATTCAGCGCGAGGGCGTGCCGCCGCCTTGTGCGACCGTGGTCGCCGGCGCGCCTGCGGGCTGGCCGGCGTCTTGCGCTGGGTCCCAGCGTCCGGCGATGTTCTTGAGCAGCAGGCTGGTGGCATTGATCTGACGGGCGCGCACATCCAGCAAGGTCCGCTCGCTGGCCAGCGCGGTTGTTTGCGCGGTGACCACGTTGAGGTAGCTGACCGTGCCTACGCGGTACTGGTCCTGCGTGATCTCCAGGTTGCGTTGGGCAAAGCCGAAGGCCTCGCGCTGCAGTTCGGCTTCCTGACGAAGGCGGTCGGCCAGCACGAGGTTGTCCTCGACCTCCTGCAAGGCGGTGAGCACGGCCTGGCGGTAGCCCGCCGTGGCCTGGTCGGCGGCACCCTGGGCCTGTTCGGTGGCCGCGCGGCGTGCGCCCCCGTCGAAGAGCGCCAAGGCGAGGGCCGGCCCCAGCGACCAGAAACGGTTCGGTGCGCTGAGCAGGCCGTCCAGCGCGCTGCCACGGTAGCCGGCCGTGGCGCCGAGGGTGATCGAGGGGAAGTAGGCGGCACGCGCCACACCGATCTCGGCATAGGCGGCCCGCACGCGTTGCGCCGCCGCGGTGATGTCGGGGCGGCGTTGCAGCAGGGTCGATGGCAGCAGCGCGGGCACCGCAGGGGCATCGGGCAGCACAGACGTCTGCGCCAGTTCCAGTTCGGAGGGCGCCCTGCCCAGCAGCACGGCGATGGCGTGTTCCAACTGGGCGCGCTGCGCGCCGGCCTCGATGCGCTGGGCCTGGGCGGTGCGCAGCTGCGTCTGGGCCTGCAGCACATCGGTTTGCGGTGCCACACCCGATTGGTGGCGCGCCTGGGTGAGTTCCAGCGAGCGTTGGTAGATCGCGATGCTGCGTTCGATCAGGGCCTGCTGTGCCTCGGCGGCGCGCAAGGCGAAGTAGGTTTGTGCCAGCGTGGCCTGGGCTGAAAGACGTGCCGCGGCCAGATCCTGCAAGCTGGCCTGGTAGCGCGCATCCGCGCCTTTGGTCGCGTGCGACAACCGTCCCCACAGGTCGAGTTCCCAGGCGGCAGTGCCGGAGAAGGACACCGTGTTGCGTGGTCCGCGGTTGCTGTCGCTGTCCGCACGGGCACTGCCGGCGCGGGTGGCCGAGGCCTGGACGCCCAGCGTCGGCAGGCGTGCAGCCTGGCTGTTGCCCAGCGCGGCGCGGGCCTGCGTCACCTGGGCCAGCACGGCGCGCAGATTCTGGTTGCCCACCACCAGTTGATCCTGCAGCTGGTCCAGCACGGGGTCGTTGAACAGGCGCCACCAGGCGTCCGGGACAGCGGTGGGCGCCACGGTGGTGTTGGCCTGGCGCCAGGGCCCGTCCTCCTTGAAGTTGTCCGGGACGGGCGATGGCTCGGGTGTGGCCACGCGTGTGGTGCCGGCACAGCCGGCGAGCAGGATGGCGGCCATGCAGGCGGCGATGGCCGATGCCGGGCGTGGCGATCGGCGGGGATGCGGGCGGCGGTGAAACGTCGTCATGTGGGCTCAGGCAGGCAGCGGCTCGTCGCTGCCAGGGGGGCGCCAGTCGGGGGCGGAAGGTTGATCGTGTGAGGGGCTCGGTTCGCCCGTTGACGCAGCCAGCGTGGGCTGGGCCAGCGCGCGGGCCGCACGTCGGCGTTGGCCACGGTTGCGCAGGCGGTCCATGCAGGCGAAGACCACCGGCGTGGTGTAGAGCGTGAGCAACTGGCTGAGCACCAGCCCACCCACCACGGCCATGCCCAGGGGCTGGCGCAGCTCCGAACCTTCGCCATGACCCAGGGCCAGCGGCACGGCGGTCAGAAGGGCGGCGATGCTGGTCATCAGGATGGGACGCAGGCGCTGGTGCGCGGCACGCTGGATGGCCTGTGCGGCGCTCAACGGCACGCCGGCATCACGAGCCTGCTTCTGGCGGGCAATGGCCACGTCGATCATCATGATCGCGTTCTTCATCACGATGCCGATGAGCAGCACGACCCCCAGCAGCGCGACCATCGAGAACTCCGTGCGGAACAGCATCAGGGCCAGCAGCGCACCGACGCCGGCCGAGGGCAGGGTAGACAGAATGGTGATCGGGTGAACCAGGCTTTCGTACAGCATGCCCAGCACCAGGTAGATCGCGACGATGGCGGCGAGGATCAGCATAGGCTGGGTGCGCAGTGCTTCCTGGAAGGCATTGGCCGTGCCTTCGAAGGTGCCGCGCAGGGACACGGGCACGCCCAGACGCGCCATTTCCCTCGTGACCGCCTCGGTGGCGCGCGACAGGGAGCCGCCCTCGGGCAGGTTGAAGCTGATGGTGGTGGCGACCGAGCCCTTCTGGCGGTTCACGGACAGTGGGGCCAGCGTGGGCTCGACCCGGGCCACGGTGCGCAATGGCACCTGCGCCCCGCCAACGGCCGTCAGGTTGAGCTGGTCCAGCGATTCAGGACCTTGCAGGTAGGGCTCGTCGAGCTCCATCACCACCCGGTACTGGTTGCGTGGGTTGTAGATCACGCCGACCTGTCGCTGTCCGTAAGCGTTGTTGAGTGTGCCGTCGATGGTGCGCATCGTCAGGCCCAGGCGGCTGATGGCATCGCGGTCCACGAACAGGGAGGTCTGCAGGCCCCGGTCGCGCTGGTCGCTGTTGATGTCGGTGAGCTCGGGCAGCTTGGACAAGGCGTTGCGCACACGCGGCTCCCAGTAGCGCAGGTCGGCCAACTCGTCAGCCTGCAGGGTGTACTGGTATTCGGCACTGGAGCCTCGGCCGCCAATGCGGATGTCCTGGCCGGCGCGCAGGTACAGGCTGGCGCCAGGCATCTTCTCCAGCTTGGGACGCAGGCGGTCGATCACCTGCTGGGCCGACACCGTCCGCTCGGCGCGGGGCTTGAGCGTGACCACCACGCTGGGGCCGCCGCGCTGGCTGCCGCCGATGTAGCCGGTGACATGGGCCACCGCCGGGTCGCGCTGAACCACACTCATCAGGGCGTCGAACTTGGCGCGCGCCACCTGGAAAGAGGCGCTCTGTTCGGTGTCCAGGCCGCCGACGATGCGGCCGGTGTCCTGCTGCGGCAGGAAGCCCTTGTCGATCACCTGGTAGAGGTAGACATTCAGTCCCACGACACCGGCCAGGGCCAGCAGGGCGACCGGCTGGTGGCGCAGGGTCCAGCGCAGGCTGCGCCCATAAGCCTGCTTGGCCAGGTAGGGCAGAGCGGCGATGGTGCGCGTGAAACCGCGTTGGCCGCGGCGGCTGGTGCGTGCCTCGTCGGCGCCAGCCTGGCCCTGGCGCCCGGATTTGAGCATCCAGGCGGCCAGCATGGGTGTGGTGCTGAGCGACACCAGCAGCGACACCACGATCGCGGCCAGCACCACCACGGCGAATTCGCGGAACACGCGCCCGACGATGCCGCCCATGAACAGGATGGGAATGAAGGCCGCCATCAGCGCCAGGCTGATGGAGACCAGCGTGAACCAGATCTCGCGCGTGCCGTCCAGCGCGGCCTGCATGGGGCTCTTGCCCTGGTCCAGGTGGCGGCGGATGTTGTCCAGCACCACGATGGCATCGTCGACGATGAAGCCGGTGGCCACCGTCAGCGCCATCAGCGAGATGTTGTTGATGCTCAGGCCCAGGAAGTACATCACGCAGAATGTGCCTGACACGGCGACCGGCACGACGATGCTGGGAATGGCGGCGGAGCGCAGGTTGCGCATGAAGGCGTAGACCACGATGATGACCAGCCCTACCGCCACGATCAGCGAGGTCTCGACCTCGCGCAGCGAGGCGCGGATCGGCGGCGTGCTGTCCATCGTGACCTTGATGTCGATGGCCGGCGAGATCAGTCCCCGCAGGCGGGGCAGCAGCTCGCGCACCAGGTCGGCCGTCTTGACCGTGTTGGCGCCGGGCGACTTGTACAGGAAGAGCAGCACGGCGGGCTTGCCGTCGGCCAGGCCGTAGGCGCGTTCATCCTGCACCGAGTCACGCACCTGCGCCACGTCCTGCAGGCGCACGGCGGCGCCGTTGCGGTAGCTGAGGATCAGCGGTGCGTACTCGGCCGCGACGCGGGCCTGGTCGTTGGCGCCGACCTGCCACTGACGCTCCCCATTTTCCACGGTGCCTTTGGGGCGGCTGGCGTTGGTGGTGGTCAGCGCGGTGCGCACCTGGTCCAGCGACAGGCCGTTGGCGGCCAGGCGGTTCGGGTCGATGCGCACGCGCACGGCGGGCAGGGCCCCACCGCCCACGGCCACATCGCCGATGCCCTCCACCTGCGACAGACGCTGCGCCAGGATGGTGGAGGCCGCATCGAAGATCTCGCCGCTGCTCAAGGTGTCCGAGCTGAGCGCCAGGATCACGATGGGCGTGTCCGACGGGTTGACGAGCCGGTAGGTCGGGTTGCCGGGCATGCCCGAAGGCAGCAGCGAGCGCGAGGCGTTGATGGCTGCCTGCACATTGCGCGCGGCGGCATTGACATCACGGTCCAGCTCGAACTGCAAGGTGACACGGCTGCTGCCCAATGACGATGACGACGTGATCTCGGTCACCCCGGCGATGCTGCCCAGCGCCCGCTCCAGCGGCGCGGCCACCGTGGACGCCATGGTCTCGGCGCTGGCCCCAGGCAGGGACGCCGACACCGAGATCGTCGGGTAATCCACCTGCGGCAGCGGTGCGATGGGCAGCAGCGCGTACGCCAGGATGCCCGCCAGCGCCAGACCCAATGTCAACAGCGCGGTGGCCACCGGCCGCAGAATGAAGATGCGCGAGATGTTCATGGATGGATCGCCTCGGCGGGTTCGTCTGGCGAGCTGCTGGTGCGGCGCTTGGCCAGCCGCTGCACCAGGGCATCGAACTGCAGGTAGATCACCGGCGTGGTGAACAGCGTCAGCAGCTGGCTCACGATCAGTCCACCCACCATGGTCACGCCCAGCGGGTGCCGCATCTCGCTGCCCACGCCGGTGCCCAGCATCATCGGCAAGGCGCCCAGCAGTGCAGCCAGCGTCGTCATCAGAATCGGACGGAAGCGCAGCAGGCAAGCCTGGCGGATTGCTTCGTGCGGCGGCAGACCATGGTCACGCTGGGCTTCCAGCGCGAAGTCGATCATCATGATCGCGTTCTTCTTGACGATGCCGATCAGCAGCACGATGCCGATCACCGCGATCACGCCCAGGTCCAGGCGCGAGGCCATGAGGGCCAGCAGCGCGCCCACGGCCGCGGAGGGCAGGGTAGACAGGATGGTCAGCGGGTGGATGGTGCTCTCATACAGCACGCCCAGCACGATGTACATGGTCACCACGGCGGCCAGCACCAGCAGCAGGGTGTTGGTGAGCGAGGCTTCGAAGGCGCGTGCGGCACCCTGGAAATGCAGTTCCACCCCTGGCGGCAGGTTGAGCTTCGCCTGTTCGGCCTGGATGGTAGCCACCGCTTCGCCCAGCGACACCCCTGGCGCCAGGTCGAAAGACACGGTGGCGGCCGGGAACTGCGCCAGGTGGTTGATCACCAGGGGTGCGGCACGCTCGGTGATGCGCGCGACCGACGACAACGGGATCTGTGCACCGTTGGCGCCAGTGACGTAGAGGTTTTCCAGCGAGCGTGGCCCCAGCTGGTGCTCGGGATCCACCTCCAGCACCACACGGTACTGCGAGGCCTGCGTGAAGATGGTGGACACGATGCGCTGGCCGAAGGCGTTGTACAGCGCGTCGTCGATGGCGGCCACCGTCACGCCAAGGCGACCACCGGCGTCGCGGTCGATCTCCACGTAAGCCTGCAGGCCGCCGTTCTGCAGATCCGAGGTCACCTCGGCGAACTGGGGCAGGTCGCGCAGGTGCACCACCATCTGTTCAGCAGCCCGCGACAGCTCACCGTGGTCTGGCGAGCTGAGGGTGACCTGGTAGGGCGTCTTGGCGACGCGGTCTTCGATGGTCAGGTCCTGCACGGGTTGCAGGTACAGGGCGATGCCGGGCAGCGCGCGTGCGGCGCGGGTCAAACGTCGGCCAACCTCGCTCGCCGAGACACCCCGTTCAGCCAGCGGCTTGAGCGAGATCATGAGTCGGCCGCTGTTGAGCGACGCGTTGACCCCGTCCACCCCGATGAAGGACGAGACGCTTTCCACAGCGGGGTCCTTCAGGATCAGGGCGGCGAGGCCACGCTGGCGCTCGGCCATGGCGCCGTACGACACCGAGGGCGCCGCTTCCGTGATGCCGAGGATGGCGCCAGTGTCCTGCCGGGGGAAGAAGCCCTTGGGCACGTAGACATACAGCAGCACCGTCAGCACCAGGGTGATCACGAAGCCGAGCATGGTCCAGCCCTGGTGCTTGAGCACGCGATCGAGCTGACGTTCATAGGCATCGATGGCCCCGTCCAGCACGCGGCCCACCCAGTGGTGAAAGCTGCCGTGGCTGTCTTCAGGCTCGTGCTTGAGCAGCCGCGCGCACATCATCGGCGTGAGCGTGAGCGACACGAAGGCCGAGATCAGGATGGCCACCGCCAGCGTGATGGCGAACTCGTGGAACAGCCGACCCACCACATCGCCCATGAACAGCAGCGGGATCAGCACCGCGATCAGCGAAATCGTCAGCGAGATGATGGTGAAGGCGATCTGCTTGGAGCCTTTCAACGCGGCGGCCATCGGCGATTCGCCTTCTTCCACGTAGCGCGCGATGTTCTCGATCATCACGATGGCGTCATCGACGACGAAGCCGGTGGAGATCGTGAGCGCCATCAAGGTCAGGTTGTTGACCGAGAAGCCCGCCAGGTACATGACGCCGAAGGTGCCGACCAGGGACACCGGGACGGCCGCCGCCGGGATCAGCGTGGCACTGGCACTGCGCAGGAACAGGAAGATCACCATCACCACCAGCACGATGGCCAGCATCAGTTCGAACTGGACGTCGTGCACCGAAGCGCGGATGGTCACCGTGCGGTCGTTCATCACGCGCACGTCGATGGAGGCGGGCAGGGTGGCCTGCAGTTGCGGCAGCAGGGCCTTGACGCGGTCGACGGTTTCAATCACGTTGGCGCCGGGCTGGCGTTGCACATTCAGGATCACGCCGGCCGTGGTGTCGGCCCAGGCGCCCAGGCGCAGGTTCTCGGCATCGTCCACCAGGCGCGCCACGTCGCGAAGGCGCACGGGTGCGCCGGCCTTGTAGGCGATGATCAGGTTGGTGTAATCGGCGGCCGAGCGCAGTTGGTCGTTGGCGTCGATGGTCGAGGCGCGCGTGGCGCCATCGAAGCTTCCCTTGGCTTGGTTGACGTTGGCGTTGCCGATGATGGTGCGCAGATCGTCTGAGGACAGGCCCAGCGCGGCCAGGGCAACCGGATTGACCTGGATGCGCACGGCCGGCCTGCGTCCACCGGCGATGGACACCAGGCCCACGCCCGCCGTCTGCGAGATCTTCTGGGCCAGCCGGCTTTCCACCAGTTCGTGCACGCGGTGCACGGGCAATGAGGGCGATGTCACCGCGATGGTGAGCACGGGGGCATCCGCCGGGTTCACCTTGCTGTAGGTGGGCGGCATCGGCAGGTCGTTGGGCAACAGCGTGGTGCCGGCGTTGATGGCGGCCTGCACCTGCTGCTCTGCAACGTCGAGCGGCACTTCGAGCGAAAAGCGCAGCGTGATGACGGAGGCGCCACCCGAACTGGACGAGCTCATCTGGTCCAGGCCAGGCATCTGCCCGAACTGGCGCTCCAGCGGGGCGGTCACGCTGGACGCAACCACGTCGGGGCTGGCGCCTGGATAAAGCGTGCTGACCTGGATGGTGGGGTAATCCACCTCGGGCAGGGCCGACAGCGGCAGCAGGCGCCAGGCCATGAGCCCGGCCAGCATGATGGCGACCATCAGCAGCGCGGTCGCGACCGGCCGCTCGATGAAAAGGCGTGAGGGGTTCATGCGTGCACCGGGCTCAGCCTTCACGGCGGCGGCGTTGGCCTTCGCCCTTGGGGCGCCGCTGGTCCGGGTCGGGCAGGTTGCGTGCGGCAGCCTCGACGATGTCCACCGTGCTGCCGTCGCGCAGGCGTTCTGCGCCGTCGGTCACCACGCGCTCCCCGGCTTTGAGATCGCCGCGCACGCCGACCCACTCGCCATCGAGGGCGCCGGTCTGCACACGGCGCAAGGCCACGGTCTTGTCCTGCTTGAGTACATACACATAGGCACCCTGGGCGCCACGCTGCACGGCCGGCCCGGGCACGGCCAGCGTGTCCTGCTCGGTGCCCAGCTGCAGGCGCACGTTCACGGACTGGTTCGGGAACAGGCCGCCATCTGCATTGGCGAACAGGGCCTTGAGCTTGATGGTGCCGGTGCCGGCGTCGATGGCGTTGTCGGTGCTGCCGACCTTGCCGTCGGCCAGCTTGTCCTTGAGTTCGCGATCCCAGGCCTCCACGCGCAGGGGTGCGCCAACCTTGAGCTGGGCGTTGATGCGCGACAGGTGCGCATCGGGCACGGCGAAAACCACGTTGACCGGCTGCGTCTGGGAGATGCTGACCAGGCCCAGCGTGTCCGTCGGACGCACGATGTTGCCCAGGTCCACCTGCTTGAGGCCGACCCGGCCGGCGATGGGCGCGGTGATCCGCGTGTACGAGAGTTGCAGGCGGGCGTTGTCCACGGCCGCCTGGTTGCCCTGCACCGTGCCTTGCAGCTGGCGCACCAGCGCATCCTGCGTGTCGACCTGTTGTTTGGCGATGCCGTCCTTGCCCAGCAGCTCCTTGAAGCGCTCCAGGTCCAGCCGGGCGTTCTGCAATTGGGCCTGTGTCTGGGCCAGTTGGCCTTCGGACTGCGCCAGCGCGATCTGGAAGGGGCGGGCATCCAGCTCGGCCAGCAGGTCACCGGCCTTCACCCATTGGCCTTCCTGGAAATGAATGGCCTTGAGTTCGCCCTCGACCTTGGGTTTGACCAGCGCGGTGTTGGCCGCGGCGATGGTACCGATGGCGGCCACGGTGATGCGGATGTCCTGGCGGCGTACTTCCGCCACCGACACCGGCTGCGAACGACTGCCTGGCCGTGGCCGGGCGCCCGGGCCGGAGGGGCCGGTGCCACCAGGCGTGGCGGCCTGCGCGCCAGCGTCACGCCCGTGGTGCGTCCAGGCCCACCAGCCTGCACCGGCACCCAGGACCAGAACGATGCCGAGCAGCCAGGGCGTGACCTTGCCTGCCTGGCCTGATGAAAAGCTGCCTGCCCCCTGACAGGCCGCATTGATCGGGGACACACCTGGACGGCCGGTGCGCGCGATGGCGGAGGAACTCATGCGTGAGAAGTGAAAATCGTTGTAGTTGTGCTGTCTGGGGTCCTGACGCGCCAACGCTCTCCCAGGCCGGTGGTGTCGGCCTCAGGAGAGCGCGGCGTGCCCGGACTGGAACGGGCGGTATGACGGTGATGGGCGGGCGTTGCCGCCGTGAGGATCAGGCGGCGTTGCTGGGCTTGCTGCGGGCGTACAGGGACCACAGGCGGGCCAGCTCGGCGGCGCCATCGTTGCCGGTGACAGACCGCAAGGTGGCGTGGCCCTGGCTGGTGTTGCCGGTCAGGACCTGGGCGATGCCGTAGCGCAGCTTGCTGGTCTCGGCAGCCGCCAGGCCACCTTTGCTCAGGCCTTGCTGCATCAGGCTCAGACCCTTGGCGCTTTCGCCGCTGAGGGCCAGATTGAAGCCCAGCTTGACCAGGGCATTGCCATCGGCGGCAGCCAGTGCCTGGGCCTCGGCGGTCGGGCGTGCGGCCTTGTCTTCGTTGCTGCGCTTGTTGAGCAGGTCGCGCAGGCGGGCCTGGCGGTCGGCGCCCGGGCCGGTGCCCAGGATACCGGCGGCATAGCCCTTCTCGAGCACCTGCTTGCCTTCGGCGGGGAAGCCTGCCTGGGCGGCCAGTTGCGCCATCTCGATGTAGTCGTTGGCGTTGCGCAGGCTGCCCGTGGCCAGAGCCAGGCGGTAGGTGTCCAGCGCGAACTTCTCGCTGAAATTGGGCTTGCGCTGCAGGCGGGTCAGCAGATCACCCCAGTATTCCTTCTTGGGGTAGTAGGTCAGCAGCTTTTCGACAGCGTAGACGTACTTGTCGGTGTCATCGAGCTTGGACGCGGTGGTCAGCAGCAGCTTGAGGCTGGTCTCTGGCGGCGGGCCACCAGCCTTTTCGGCGGCCTGCACATCCGTGGTCAGCGCCTTGGCCGCGCCCGCATAGTCACCCGACAGGTACTGTGCCTGCACGATCAGCGTGCGGATGGTGGGGCTGTTGCCGCCTTCCTTGTGGTAACGCTGGCCCCATTGGTTGACGCTGGCGTAGTTCTGTGCGCGGTAGGCCGTGCCGGCCAGCGATTCGATGTAGCGCAGCTTCTCGGCCTGGGCCAGCTTGCCACTTTTGTCCAGGGCATCGTAGGCGGCCGTGGCAGTGGCCAGATCACCAGCGCCAGAAGCAGCGGCCAGGCGCATGCGGTCGATGGTGAAGCTCTCCTGCGCGGTCTTGCCTGACACGGCATCGGCATCGCGCACCTTGTTCAGCGCTTCCTTGTACTTCTGCGCCTTGATCAGGTCCTGGGCAGCCTGCAAGGGCTTGCCCACTTCCGGACGCAAGCCGTCCGCGGCATGGCTGGCCATGGCCGCGCCCAGTACGAGGGCGGCGATCAGGGTGCGCGCCTGGCGGGCGCCACGCGGCGCCGTGTGTGTCTTCGTCGTGGTCATGTCGCTGCTCCTGGTGTGCTGGATGCGGATTCGGTGCGGTGCCTACTTGATGAACTGCTCGTTGCCGATCACGCCCAGCTTGGTCACGCCAAGGCGTTGTGCGCTGGCCAGCACGGTGGCCACGGCGTTGTATTCCACGAGCTTGTTCGGGCGGATATGAACCTCGGGCTGCTCGGGCAGGCTGGACGCCTGGCGCAGGCGCGCTTCGAGGTTGGCGTGGTCGGGAACGGTCTCGCCGTTCCAGGTGACGGTGCCGTCGAAGTCGATGTCCACCGTGATTACCGGGGGCGGCGGCGCGGTGGGCGGCGGCGGGGTGCCGGTCGGCATGTTCAGGTTCACCGAGTGCAGTTGCACCGGGATCGTGATGATCAGCATGATGATCAACACCAGCATCACGTCGATCAACGGCGTGGTGTTGATGTCCATCATCACTTCGGGTTCGCTCGAGCTGCTGCCCGAGCCGATGTTCATGCCCATGGGGGCTCCTCTTGTGCTTGTGCGGTACGTGTTCGAGCGACGCGGCAGGGTCAGCCCTTGGCGGCAGGCTGGGTCACGAAGCTGATCTTGCTGATGGCAGCCCGCTGGGCGGCAAAGACGACGCGGCCGATGAACTCGTAGCGCGCCTTCTGGTCACCCCGGATGTGCACTTCGGGCTGCGGTTGCTTCACGGAGGCCACCTTGAGCTTTTCCAGCAACTCGTCGGAGCCGCTGAGTGCCTGGGCATTCCAGAAGACCTGGCCTTCGGCGTCCACCGCGATCTCGATGTTTTCCGGCTTGGTCTGGCGCGCGATGTTCTTTTCTTCGGGCAGCTTGACTGGCACCGTGTGGGTAACGACCGGGATGGTGATCAGGAAGATGATCAGCAGCACCAGCATCACGTCGACGAGCGGTGTCGTGTTGATTGCGGCGTTGACTTCGTCGTCACCGCCTGATCCGATGGAGATGGCCATGTGGAGCGCTCCTGCTTGGTTGTGACGTCAGGCGACGGCTCAGCGGGCGGTCTTGGCGCCGATCAGCACGCCGTGCAGGTCGGCACCGAAGCCTCGCACGGAATCCAGGGTGACCTTGTTGCGGCGGACCAGCCAGTTGTAGCCCAGCACGGCGGGCACGGCCACGGCCAGGCCGATGGCGGTCATGATCAGGGCTTCACCCACGGGGCCGGCCACCTTGTCGATGGAGGCCTGGCCGGCGATGCCGATGGCGGTCAGGGCGTGGTAAATACCCCAGACGGTGCCGAACAGGCCGATGAAGGGGGCGGTGGAGCCGACGGTGGCCAGGAAGGCCAGGCCGTTCTGCAGGCGGGCCTGCACTTCGTCGACCGAGCGCTGCACGCTGGTGGTGATCCAGGTATTGCGATCGATGTGCTCGGTCAGTTCGCCTTCATGGTGGTTGCTGGCATTGATGCCCGACTCCGCCACGAAGCGGAACGCGCTGCCTTGCTTGAGCTTGCCGGCGCCTTCCTGCAGGTTGGAGGCCTTGAAGAAGTTCTTGCGGGCATCCTTGGCTTCACGGCTGAGCTTGAGGCTCTCGTACAGCTTGGTCACCAGGATGTACCAGCTGCCGATGCTGAAGATCACCAGGATCAGCAGCGTGCCCTTGGCGACGAAGTCACCCTGGGCCCACAGGGCACCCAGGCCGTAGGGGTTGTCCACGGTCTCTTGAGAGGTGGAGGCGGAAATGCCGGGTTCGGTGGGGTCGGCCTGGGCCACTTGCACGGGCGCCGTGGTGGCGGCTGCTTGCGTGGTGGCAGCAGCAGGTGCCGGTTCAGCCTTGGCCTGGGCGAAGGCGACATGGGGAGCGACGGCGGCGCCGGCAGCGGCGGTGACGGTCAGGGCGGCAATGATGGACTTCAGACGAGGGAACATGACGAGGATCTCCGGAAAGCGTCTCTTGTTGGTGCGTTGGCGCAGGCGCCGCGAATCAATGGTTGGAAAAAGGAACGTGCTTGGGCGTGCCGATCAGTCGGCCGTGAACTGGAAGTTCTGCACGGCGACCTGGTCATGGCCCACGTCATTGCAGCTGTACTGCATCAACGCGCTCCTGACGACGGCATCGAACAACCCCTTGGGCTGGGAGCTGAGGATCTCAACGTTGGCGACCTTGCCGCCACGGATGGTGATGCGGGCCCGCACGGCGCCAGCCACGCCTTCCTGGCGGGCGGTGCGCTGTGGTTCGACCCGCTTGGGGCAGGCCACACCCAGTTGCACGGCGGCGGGCGCAGGCGGAGCGACAGGGGCCTCGACGGCCGGTGCGGGCGCTGGTGTAAACGGAACGGGGGCGGGCGGCGGCGTGGGTGTCGTGGCCACGATGGTCGGTGCCGGCGGCGGTGCCGTCACCGTGATGTCGGGCGGCGGGATGTACGGCGGCGGCGGAGCTTCGAGACGAGGCGGCGGCACCAGCTCTTGTGGCGGAGGTGTCTCCTTGACCTCTTCGATCACCTTGGTTTCGATGGGTGCGCGGACCACGTCAACCACCTTCTTGGCCAGACCCGACACCAGTGCATACACGATGATCACGTGGAACAGGACGACCGCCGAGATGCCGACAAGGTTCTGCCGGGGATCGGGCGCAGATTGCGAGAAATTCATGGCTTGCTGTAACGGGCTGGGGAGGGGACCGGGGCATAGGGCCGATGGATACAGGGCCTTGCCTTGAACAGCCGCGATGGTATGAAGCGGTTCAGCCTGAATCAACTGCGCATTTCATATATGAATATCGTGAATCCGTCAGGGGTGGCATCTGGTGTCTGATCAGGTGTTGCGTGAGCAACAGTGGTCCAGCAGCACTGACTGAAATTGCGCAGCATTTGGGCGCTTGGGTGTCATGGCGCGTCATGGCCATGCGGGCGGGAGTTGTTGGGCCTGCTGTCCGGATTGCTGGCGTGAAGTTTGCTGACCGTGTCCTCTTGTTCTTCACAACGGGCGGGCCGCGGCATCACGGGCGGCAAGTGAATCATGTGGATTGTTCAGGTCGCGCTGCGCCGCCCTTACACCTTCATCGTCGCGGCGCTGCTGATCCTGCTGGCGACGCCCCTGGCGCTGCGCAAGATGCCGGTGGATGTCTTTCCGGAGATCGACATCCCGGTGGTGGCCATCATGCTGAGCTACAACGGGCTCACGGCCAAGGAGATGAGCGAGCGCATCGTCACCCCCGTGGAGCGCAACCTGGCCAACGCGGTCAGCGACATGGAGCACACCGAATCGCAGACGGCCGCCGGCCTGGGCATCATCAAGGTGTTCTTCCAGCCGCAGGTGGACACGGCCACGGCCATCTCGCAGCTGGTGGCCAGCACGCAGGCGGCCCTGCGCTCGCTGCCGCCGGGCGCCACGCCGCCGACCATCGTCAAGTACTCCGCCACGGATCTGCCCATCCTGCAGCTGGGGGTCAGCAGCAAGACGCTCAGTGACCAGGAGCTCAACGAGCAGGCGTTCAACGTGCTGCGCACGCGCCTGATCACCATCCCCGGCGTGGCCGTGACCGCGCCTTACGGCGGCAAGAGCCGCCTGGTGTCGGTGGACATCAACCGGCAGTCCTTGCAGGCGCGCGGCCTGTCGCCCGTGGACATTGTCAATGCGCTGAGCGTGCAGAACCTGATCCTGCCCACGGGCACGGCCAAGATCGGCGGCCTGGAGGCCAACGTGACGCTCAACGGCTCGCCCGACACCATGGCCGCGCTGGGCGATATCCCCATCACCACGGTCAACGGCGCCACCGTGTACGTGCGCGACGTGGCCCAGGTGCGCGACGGCTATTCGCCGCAGAACACCGTGGTGCGCCGCGATGGCGAGCGAGGCCTGTTGATGACCGTGCTCAAGAACGGCGGCGCCTCGACGCTGGACATCATCAAGGCCATCCGGGCCGAGTTGCCGCGCGCCGTGCGCACCTTGCCGGAAGACGCGAACGTGACGCCGCTGGTGGACCAGTCGGCCTTTGTGACGGCAGCGATCAACGGCGTGGTGCACGAGGCCTTGATCGCGGCCACGCTCACCGCGGCATTGCTGCTGCTCTTTCTGGGCAACTGGCGCAGCACGGCCATCGTGGCTGCGTCCATCCCGCTGTCGATCTTCTGCGCCATCATCCTGCTGCACCTGATCGGCGGCAGCATCAACATGATGACGCTGGGCGGGCTGGCTCTGGCCGTCGGCATCCTGGTGGACGATGCCACCGTGGAGATCGAGAACGTCGAGCGGCACCTGCACATGGGCAAGCAGCCCATTCAGGCGATCCTGGACGGTGCGGCCGAGATCGCCACGCCGGCCTTCGTGTCCACGCTGTGTATCTGCATCGTGTTCGTGCCGATGTTCTTCCTGGAAGGTGTTGCCGGGCGGCTGTTCGTGCCGTTGGCCCAGGCCGTGGTGTTCGCGATGATGTCGTCGTACGTGCTGTCACGCACGCTGGTGCCCACGCTGGTGATGTACCTGATGCGCCACCAGGCCAGGCGAGGTGGACAGGCGCGTGAGCCAGGCCGGCTGCGGCGCATCCATCTGGGTTTCGACCGTTGGTTCGAACGCGTGCGCGCGGGCTATGCCGAGGTGCTGGCCTCGCTGCTGCGGCACAAGCGCGTGGCGGGTGGGCTGATGTTGCTGTTCTGCGTGGCCTCTTGCGGCCTGTATGCAGTGCTGGGCCGGGATTTTTTCCCGGCGGTGGATGCCGGCCAGATCCGCCTGCATGTGCGCGCGCCGCTGGGTACGCGCCTGGAAGAGATGCCCCCGCTGGTCGATCGCATCGAGGCGCGCATCCGGCAGGTGATGGGCCAGCACGAGATCGCCAGCATCGTCGACATCGTGGGAGGGCCTTACTCACCCTACAACACGCTCTACAACAACAACGGCGCGTTCGACAGCAGCGATGTTGAGATCATGATCTCGCTGGCCGAGGGGCACAAGCCGACGGCGGCGCACATCCGGGCCCTGCGGCATACACTGCCGCGCGAGTTCGCCGGCCACGAGTTCTATGTGCAGCCGGCCGACATGGTCAGCCAGACGCTCAACTTCGGCTTGAGCGCGCCGATCGACATCCAGATCCAGGGCAACAAGACGGCGGAGAACCTGGCCCTGGCCACCGAGTTGATCAACCGCGTGCGCAAGGTGCCTGGCGCGGCCGACGTGGTGATGCTGCAGCGCTTCGATCGCCGCTCCATCGCGCTGGAGATGGACCGCTCCGCCCTGGCGCAGACGGGCCTGGTGGCGCGCGACGTGGCGCAGAACGTGATGGTCTCGCTCAGCTCCAGCTTCCAGACCTCGCCCACCTACTGGATGAACCCGAACAACGGCAACATCTACAACGTGGCGGTGCAGACACCGCAGCACGAGGTGGACAGCCTGGAGGCAGTCCTGAGCATCCCGGTCAGCCCGCCGGTGTCGGGCGTGGCGCACGATGCGCAGCTGTTGGGCAACCTGGTGCAGGTCAAGCCGTCCAGCCAGCAAGGCAATGTGTCGCACTACAACATCGTGCCGGTGCTCGACATCCTGGCCAGCGTGGACGGGCGTGACCTGGGGGCCGTCTATGCCGACATCGAGCGCGAGATCGAGGCCGTTCGGCCCAAGCTGGCGCGTGGGTCCGAGATCACGGTAAGGGGGCAGGTGGTCACGATGCAGGAGGCCCACGAGGACCTGGCGGTGGGCGTGGCCGTGGCCATCGTGCTGGTCTACCTGCTGATCGTGGTGAATTTTCAGTCATGGCTCGATGCCTTGATCATCATCACGGCCCTACCGGCCGGCCTGGCAGGCATCGCCTGGATGCTGTTCCTCACGGGCACGACGCTCTCGGTGCCCGCGCTCACGGGCGCGATCATGACGGTGGGCGTGGCCACGGCCAACAGCATCCTGGTGGTGTCCTTCGCCAGGCAGCGCCTGTCTGCCGGTGTGCCGCCCCTGAGTGCCGCGCTGGATGCCGGCGCCACGCGCATGCGCCCGGTGCTGATGACGGCCACGGCCATGATCATCGGCATGGCGCCCATGGCCCTGGGCCTGGGGCAAGGCGGTGAGCAGAACGCACCGCTGGGCCGCGCCGTGATCGGCGGGCTGCTGCTGTCCACCGTGTCCACGCTGATCTTCGTGCCGCTGGTGTTCGGTGGCCTGCACGACTGGCGGCAACGCCGTGCCGTGCGCCGTGGGACCTTGCCAGACGCCACGCCACCACTCGTTCCCAGTGCATCCTGATTTTCCGCGGATCCTGACATGACTGCCTTGCCTTCGTCTTCTCACCGTGCCGTCCGGCGTACCGTGCACATCGGCCTGGCCGTGTTGCTGCTGCTGGCTGGGGGCGCCAGCGTGCGCACCTACCTGCACCTGGCCCAGGCGCGCCAGTTGAGTGACGAGACGCAGGCGCAGGCCGTGCGCAGCGTGCTCACCACGCGCGCCAGGCCCGCCCCGGCGCAACGCAGCATCACCTTGCCGGCCACGCTGCGTGGCTCAACCGAGGCGGCCGTGTACGCGCGTACCAGTGGCTACCTGCAGCGCTGGCTGCGCGACATCGGCGAGCCGGTCCGCAAAGGTGAACTGCTGGCCGTGATCGACACCCCCGAGGTGGATCAGGATCTGGCGCAAGCTCTGGCCAGCCGCGAGCAGATCAAGGCGCGGCTGGCTTTGACCGCCTCGTCGCTGGGCCGTTGGGAGGGACTGCGTGAGCGCGATGCGGTCTCGCAGCAGGAGCTCGACGAGCGCCGTGCCGCGCATCAGCAGGCCACGGCGGACCTGGCGGCGGCCGATGCGCAGATCCGGCGCCTGCAGCAGTTGCAGGGCTTCAGCCGCATCACCGCGCCCTTCGATGGCGTGGTGGTGCGTCGCGAGATCGACACGGGCGCCCTGGTGTCCGCCGGCAGCGGCACGGCCACACGTGAACTGTTCTACATCGCCCGGACCGATCCGCTCAAGCTGACGGTGGCCGTACCTCAGAACTACGCCGGTGGCGTGCGGGTGGGACAGCAGGTGGATGTGCGCCTGGTGGAGCAGGGTGGCAAGCCCATCCAGGGCACGGTGGCCCGAACGGCTGGGGCCATCGATGCGGCCACGCGCTCCATGCAGGTGGAGGTGGTCTTGCCCAACAGGGATGGCCGACTGCTGCCCGGTGCTTATGCGGAGGTGTCCGTGCCCTTGAAGGGTGGTGGTGCGGGCGGCTTGTCCCTGCCCCCTCAAGTGCTGCAGTTCCGGCAGGACGGTCCGCGGGTGGCGGTCGTCACTGAGAGCGGCACCATCGATCTGCGGACGGTGAAGCTGGGCCGCGATTTCGGCCGGAGCATCGAGGTGGTCTCCGGCATCTCGCCACAGGATGCGGTGGTGCTGAACCCACCGGATGCATTGGAGCAAGGTGAGGCGGTGCGGGCCAAGGAAGCGCCTGCCGAGTCACCCGCCAAACCGGGCCCCGCGCCGGCCAAGCCCACGGGCAAGGCCTGAATGGCATGAGAGGCGACTCGGGCGGGTCGCTTCCTTCATGCGCAGACCGGATGTGCGCCTGCCAGACACGCATGTGTCGCTCATATGCATGTGCGAATTCGTTCGTTGGCCGGTCCGGGGGCGCTGGATAGAGTGCGAGGCCTGTCGTGCCCAAGGCATGGCGTCCCATTCCTTCAAGCTTTACCGGAGACCGCTTCATGCCCCGCACCGATCTGCCTTCGTCCTCACGCCGCGGCCAACGCGCCACGGCACGTCGCTGGGCGCTGGCCTGCGCGGCGATGGGCCTGGGGTTGGGGCTGGCAGGCGTGGTCCAGGCTTTTCCCAGCGTGTACCCCACCGGGGTGACGCGCTATGACCCGGCCAAGGCCTGGAACGGCTACGTGCTGTTCTCCGCGCAGGACAAGAAGACCCACCTGATCGACATGAACGGCAACGACGTGAAGGTCTGGCCTTACGAGGGCTTTCCATCGGTGCTGATCGATCCGGCGCTCAACAAGGGGCAACGCGGCCACGTGCTGGTTCAGCTGGCCAACCAGGGCGGCAATCCGACCGGTGGCAACGGCCTGCGCAACCAGTCCGTGGGCGAACTGGACTGGAATGGCAAGGTGGTGTGGGAGTGGAAGGGCGTCGGCGTGCAGGATGCCTACGGTGGCACCGGTGTGTCCACTGAAACCGCTGCCAATGCCGGCGGTGCCCGCCAGCACCACGATTGGCGTCGCCTGCCCAATGGCAACACCGTGATCCTGGTGAACGTGGTGCGTCCGCTGCCTGGCTTCAAGGCCGACAAGGTGCTGGACGATGCCATCTACGAAGTCTCGCCGTCCGGCCAGGTGGTGTGGCAATGGGCTGCGGGCGATCACCTGTCGGAACTGGGCTTCAGCCCCGAATCGCTCAAGCTGCTGAAAGAGACGCTCACGCGCGGTGACAAGAGCGTGCCGTTCGATTACCTGCACTTCAACAACTTGTCCGTGGTCGGCCCCAACAAGTGGTTCGACGCCGGCGATCAGCGCTTCCATCCGGACAACCTGCTGTTCGATTCGCGCAATGCCAACATCATCGGCATCATCGATCGCAAGACGGGCGCCATCGTGTGGCGTCTGGGGCCTGATTTCCCCGCGCCGAACGGCAGCAAGGTGCCGCGCCCGGTCGACCAGATCATCGGCCAGCACGATGCGCACATCATCCCCGCCGGCCTGCCGGGTGCCGGCAACCTGCTGGTGTTCGACAACCAGGGCGAGGCAGGCTACCCGCGCGCGGGTACGGGCACGCAGGCCCGCTCGCGCGTGCTGGAGATCGATCCCGTCAAGAAGGAGATCGTCTGGCAGTACACGGGCGCAGATTCGGGCCGCGTGGCCTGGAGCTTCTACAGCTCCTTCATCAGCAGCGCGCGCCGTCTGCCCAATGGCAACACGCTGATCGACGAAGGCATGAACGGCCGTGTGTTCCAGGTCACGCCCAAGGGCGAGATCGTGTGGGAGTACGTGAGCCCGTATTTCAGCGAATCGCGCAATGGTGGCGATGGCCAGCCGGTGCTCAGCAACACGCTCTACCGCGCGCAGCCCGTGCCCTATGACTGGGTGCCCGCAGGGGCTGCCCGTTCCGAGAAGGCCGTGCAGGCGCCAGACATCACCACCTTCCGCATCTCGCCCCAGCCCTGAGTCAGGCGCGAGACGGCATCCCGATTCAAAGCAGTATCCCCGCATTCCATGACCGCCCCTGACGCCCGTCGTCGCCGCCTGCTTGGTGGCCTGTCCGCCTTGTCCCTGTCATCCAGCGGCGTGCTGGGTGGCGCCTCCGCATTCGCACAACCCACTGTCCGCAAGGGTGCCGGGCGCCAACCCAACATCGTCTTCATCCTGGCCGATGACCTGGGCTGGGGCGACCTGGGTGTCTACGGGCAGACCGATTTCCAGACGCCGCAGCTTGACCGGCTGGCCAAGCAGGGCATCCGCTTCACGCAGGCCTATGCCAACTCGGCCGTGTGCTCGGCCACACGTTTCGGCCTGATCACGGGCCGTTACCAATATCGTTTGCGCGGTGGCCTGGAAGAGCCTCTGGCGGGCGCGGGTGGCATCGGCGCCATCGGCCTGCCGCCCGAGCATCCGACCCTGCCGTCGCTGCTCAAGAAGGTGAGCTATCGCACGGCGTTGCTGGGCAAGTGGCACCTGGGCGGCCTGCCGACCTTCGGCCCGCTCAAGAGCGGCTACGATCAGTTCTTCGGCAACTATGGCGGCGCGATCGACTACTTCACGCACAAGCCAGGCGTGGGCGAGAACGTGCCGGAAGACCTGTACGAGGGCGAAGTGCCCGTGCACAAGATCGGCTACTACACCGAGTTGCTGGGTGACCGCGCCGTGGACTACATCGGCCAGCAGAGCGCCGCGCAGCCCTTCTTCCTGTCGCTGCACTTCACCGCGCCGCACTGGCCCTGGGAGGGCCCGCAGGACGAGGCCGTCGCCAAGGAGATCAATAGCATCTTCCATTACGACGGCGGTTCGCTGCAGACGTACGGCCGCATGGTCGGTGCCATGGACAGTGCCATCGGGCGCGTGCTCAAGGCCTTGAAAGACAAGGGCCTGGACGACAACACCATCGTCGTCTTCACCAGCGACAACGGCGGTGAACGCTTCTCGCGCACCTGGCCGTTCAGCGGCCAGAAGACCGAGCTGCTTGAAGGCGGCGTGCGTGTGCCCTTGATCGTGCGCTGGCCTGCCCACATCCGCGCGGGGCGTGTCAGCCAGCAGGTGACGATCTCCATGGATTGGCTGCCGACGCTGCTCGCGGCCGCCGGCGGCCAGGCTGATCCGGCCTACGCGCCTGATGGCGAAAGCGTGCTGCCGACCTTGCTGGATGCCGGTGCGCCTTTGCGCGAGCGCACGCTGTACTGGCGCTACAAGGCTTTGGAGCAACGTGCTGTCCGCTCAGGAGATTGGAAGTACTTGCGCATCAACGGCAACGAATTCCTCTTCGACGTGGTCAAGGACACGCGCGAGCGGGCCAACCTGGCACAGAAGCACCCCGACGTGCTCGCACGGCTGAAGCAGCAGTGGGACGCGTGGAACGCGGGCATGCTGCCCATCACCGACGACGTGCGCACCTATGGCGTCGAAGCCGACAAGCAGGCCGACCGTTATGGCAGCCCCACGGGCAACGCGCGCAGATGAGCAGCCTCACGGTCTCCAGCCTGGCTGGCGCGCGCGGCGAGCGAGTGCTCTTCGCCGGGCTGGACTTCGAGCTGGGCGCTGGCGAAGCGCTGTGGGTGCAAGGCCCCAATGGCGCGGGCAAGTCCACGCTGCTGCGGCTGCTGTGCGGCCTGTCCGAGCCGGCCCATGGCCGCATCTTCTGGAATGGCGAGGACATCCGTCGCTTGCGCGAGGATTACCGCCACGAACTGATGCTGCTGGGCCACGCGGCCGGTGTGAAAGACGACCTGCTGGCCTGGGAGAACGTGTACTACGGCGCGCTGATCGCCGGCCATCCCTGCACGGCGGCGCAGGCGCGCGAGGCGCTGGCACACCTGGGCCTGTCGGGCGTGGCGCATCTGCCCGCCAGGGTGCTGTCGCAAGGGCAACGCAAACGCGTGGCGCTTGCACGGCTGTGCCTGCCGCAGCGGCCGCGCCTGCTGGTGCTCGACGAAGCCTTCACGGCGTTGGACCAAGCTGCCGTGCAGACGCTGACACACCTGCTGGGCGAGCACCTGGGGCAGGGCGGTTTGATCGTCTACACCACGCACCAACCCATCACCGTGCCCACCGGCGCACTGCGCCGGCTCGACCTGTCGGCGGGAGCGCCGGCATGCTGACCGTGTTCCTGGCGACCGTGCGACGCGATCTGCTGCTCTCCGTGCGGCGCCGCTCCGATGTGCTGGCCTCGCTCGTTTTCTTCGTGATGGTGAGCACACTGTTCCCGCTGGGCGTGGGGCCGGAGAAGAATTCGCTGCGCGCGATGGCGCCCGGCGTGCTGTGGGTGGCCGCGCTGCTGGCGTCCACGCTGGCCCTGGGACGCCTGTTCTCGCCCGATCTGCTGGACGGCACATTGGAGCAGCTGGCCCTGTCGTCCGAGCTCCTGTCCGTGATCGTGGCCGGCAAGGTGCTGGCCCACTGGCTGGTGTCCGGTGTGCCCCTGGTGCTGCTGTCGCCCTTGCTGGCCCTGCAGTTCGATCTGCCGCCCGACGCCATCGGTGTGCTGGCCCTGAGCCTGCTGCTGGGCACGCCCGTGCTCAGCCTGGTGGGCGCCGTGGGCGCCGCCTTGACGCTGGGCACACGCGGTGGCGGCGTGCTGCTGTCCTTGCTGATCCTGCCGCTGACCATCCCGGTGCTGATCTTCGGCGCGGGCGCCGTGGGCGCGCAGGCCAGTGGCCTGGGGGCCCAGGCCCACCTGCTGTTGCTCGGCGGCCTGCTGGCCGGCTCGTTGGCCCTGGCGCCCTGGGCCACCGCCGCGGCGCTGCGCATCTCGCTCGATTGATTGCCCTTCACGGTGTCCCCACCCATGAAAGATCTCGCCACCTTCCCTGACATCGCCTCGGCCTCCGGCCCGGGCGGTGCCGCCTCTGCGGGCGCCGGCCATTGGTGGTGGCGCTACGCATCGCCGCAGCATGTCTATCCGCTGGCGGGCCGCCTGTGGCCGGTGTTCGCCGCGCTGGCCGTGCTGCTGACGGGTATCGGCCTGTACATCGGCTTCTTCGTGGCCCCGACGGACCATCAGCAAGGCGATGCCTACCGGATCATCTACCTGCACGTGCCCGCAGCCTGGCTGGCCATGCTGATCTACGTGGCCATGGCCTTCTGGTCGGCCGTGGGCCTGGTGCTGGGCACGCGGCTGTCGTTCATGATGGCGCGCGCGCTGGCACCCACGGGTGCGCTGTTCTCCGTGCTCACGCTGTGGACAGGTGCCCTGTGGGGGCGCCCGACCTGGGGCACCTGGTGGGTGTGGGATGCACGCCTGACCTCCGTGGTGATCCTGCTGTTCCTGTACATCGGCTTCATCGCCCTGCAGGCTGCGATCGACGATCCGCGCAAGGGCGACAAGGCCGGTGCACTGCTGGCCCTGGTTGGCGCGGTCAACGTGCCCATCATCTATTTCTCCGTGCAGTGGTGGAACACCTTGCACCAGGGGTCGAGCATCAACCTGAAGGGCTCCAGCATGGCTTCGGTGATGCTGGCCGGCATGCTCGTGACCACGCTGGGGCTGTGGTCCTACGCGATCGCGGCCGTGCTGGCCAGGCTGCGGGTCATCGTGCTGGCCCGTGAGCGCCATGCCGACTGGGTGGCCCGGCTGCCGGAGGTGAAAGCATGATCTGGGACAGCTGGCAGGCCTTCTGGGCCATGGGCGGTTACGGCCTGTACGTGTGGGGCTCGGTGGGCGTGGTGTTCGCACTGATCTTGGCCGAGGTGGCTGGGCTGACAAGCGCCCGCCGGTCGGCACTGGCCGCGGTGGCGCAGGCCCGCCAGGTGAAGGCGCTGGACAGCGCTGCCCGCGCCCGGGTGGCGGCACGCGCCGCCGGGGGGCACGAATGAAGGCGCGTCACAAGCGGCTGCTGTTCGTGCTGCTGGGCCTGGTGGTGCTGAGCGCGGGTGCCGCGCTCGTGCTGTCGGCCTTCCAGAAGAACCTGGTCTTCTTCTTCACGCCCACGCAGATCCTGTCGGGCGAGGCGCCCCGCGACCGGAGCTTTCGCATCGGGGGCATGGTCGAGCGCGGCAGCTTGCGGCGCCAGGCCGATGGGCTGACCGTCAGCTTCATCGTCACCGACATGGCCAAACGCGTGAACGTGCGCTACAAGGGCATCCTCCCCGACCTGTTCAAGGAGGGCAAGGGCGTGGTGGCGCAGGGCCGTTTGGGCAGCGGCGCAGAGGCCGCCGTGTTCCTGGCCGAAGAAGTGTTGGCCAAGCACGACGAGAACTACATGCCGCCTGAAGCGGCCCATGCACTGGAGCAGGGCCGCAAGCAAGGTGCCCCCCTCGCCAAGGAGACCCTGCCATGACGCCTGAACTGGGCAATTTCGCCCTGATGCTGGCCCTGGGCCTGGCCGTGGTGCAGTCGGTGCTGCCCTTGCTGGGCGCCTGGCGCGGTGATGCGCGCTGGATGGGCGTGGCCCGTCCGGCGGCGGCGGGGCAGTTCGTCTTCGTCGCCTTGGCCTTCGGCTGCCTGGTTCAGGCCTTCGTGGGCAACGACTTCTCGGTGGCCTATGTGGCCAGCAATTCCAACACCACCTTGCCGGTGTACTACCGCGTCGCGGCGACCTGGGGTGGGCACGAGGGCTCGCTGCTGCTGTGGGTCCTGATCCTGACAGGCTGGACCTTCGCCGTGTCGCTCTTCAGCCGTCAACTGCCCGAAGAAACGGTTTCGCGCGTGCTGGGCGTGCTGGGCCTGGTCAGCATCGGCTTCCTGAGCTTCATGCTGCTCACCTCGAACCCGTTTGATCGTCAACTGCCTGCCGCGGCCGATGGGCGGGATCTGAACCCGCTGCTGCAGGACCTGGGCATGATCGTGCACCCGCCGCTGCTGTACATGGGCTATGTGGGTTTCGGCGTGGCCTTCGCCTTTGCCGTGGCGGCGCTGCTGGCGGGGCGGCTGGACGCGGCCTGGGCGCGCTGGTCACGTCCGTGGACGCTGGTGGCTTGGGCCTTCCTGACCCTGGGCATCTTCATGGGCAGCTTCTGGGCCTATTACGAGCTGGGCTGGGGCGGCTGGTGGTTCTGGGATCCGGTGGAGAACGCCTCCTTCATGCCCTGGCTGGTCGGCACCGCGCTGATCCACTCGCTGGCCGTGACGGAAAAGCGCGGCAGCTTCAAGAACTGGACGGTGCTGCTCGCCATCCTGGCCTTCTCGCTGTCCTTGCTGGGCACTTTCCTGGTCCGCTCGGGCGTGCTGACCTCGGTGCATGCCTTCGCGGCCGATCCGCGCCGTGGCCTGTACATCCTGGTGTTCCTGGCCGTGGTGATCGGCGGATCGTTGTCGCTGTACGCCTGGCGCGCGCCCTCTGTGGGGCCGGGCGGTCGATTCGCGCTGTTCTCGCGCGAATCGCTGCTGCTGGTCAACAACGTGCTGCTGCTGGTGGCAGCGGCCACGGTGCTGCTGGGCACGCTGTACCCCCTCGTGCTCGATGCGCTTAACCTTGGCAAGATCTCTGTTGGGCCTCCGTATTTCGATTCGGTGTTCATGCCCTTAATGTTGCCTTTGCTGCTGCTGATTCCGGTCGGTCCCTTCGTGGGTTGGAAGCAAGGCGTGGTCGGCAAGGTGCTGCGCCGTCTGCGCACGGTGGCTGTGGTGAGCCTGGTGCTGGGTGGCCTGATCGCCTTGATCATCAAGGCCTCGCCCCTGGTGCTGCTGGGCCTGGTGCTCGCGGCCTGGATCGTGCTGAGCACTGGCTTGCAACTCTGGGATCGCCTGCAGCTGCTGCCCGCCGGCACCTCGTGGCTGCGGCGTCTGCGCAGCCCGGAGTTGGGCTACTGGGGCATGCTGGTGGCGCACCTGGGCGTGGGCATCTTCGTGGTCGGCGTGACGCTGTCGCGTGGCCTGGGCACGGCAGAGGACGTCCACTTGCGCGTGGGTGATAGCGCGCAGGCTGGCCCGTACCGGCTCAGCTTCACCGCGCTGGACGAAGTGCGTGGCCCCAACTACGTGGGCGCCCGCGGCACCTTCGAGGTCCAGCAGGGCTCGACGCAATTGCCGGCCCTGCATCCCGAGAAGCGCATCTACACCGTGCAGCGCATGCCGATGACGGAAGCGGCCATCGACCGAGGCCTGACGCGGGATCTCTACGTTTCGCTCGGCGAGGCCACGCCCGATGGCGCCTGGTTGGTACGCGTGCAGCACAAGCCTTTCATGGCCTGGGTGTGGGGCGGTGCCGTGGTGATCGGGCTGGGCGGCTTCCTGGCGGCCTCAGACCGCCGTTATCGCCTGCGTCGGCGTGCGGCCTCCAGCGCAGCAGGGCAGGCCGCACCGCCCGTGGGGCATCGCCCTGATCCTGCCGTCAAAGTGGCCTGAGCGCCACCAAGCCAATCTCTCGCACTCACGCAAAACGCATTACCGAACGCATGACCCGCTTTCTCTGGCCCCTGGGCATCTTCGCCGTCTTGCTGGCCTTGCTGGGCGTGGGCCTCAAGCTCAAACCGCAGGAGATTCCTTCGCCTTTCATCGGCAAGCCAGCGCCGGCTTTCCAACTGTCCCGTCTTGAGGCGCCTGATGCCCTCATCAGTCCGGCCGATCTGCGCGGCAAGGTCTGGCTGCTCAATGTATGGGCCTCGTGGTGCGCCTCCTGCCGTGAAGAGCACCCGGTTTTGCTGGACCTGTCACGCGATGCTGGCGTGCCCATCGTCGGCCTGGATTACAAGGACGACCGCGAAAAAGGCCGCCAGTGGCTCGACCGCTTCGGCAATCCGTATCACCACGTGGCCTTCGATGCGGATGGCCGCGTGGGCATCGACTACGGCGTGTATGGCGTGCCCGAGACCTTCGTCATCGACAAGCAGGGCGTGATCCGGTTCAAGTTCACCGGCCCGCTCACGCGTGAACAGGTCAAGGACAAGCTGCTGCCCCTGATCAAGGAGCTCAACCGTGCGTGATGCTTCCCGCAAGTCCGCCTGGATGATGGCCGGCTGGCTGGGCTGGCTGTTCGCATGGTCCGCCTGGGGCTTGATGCAGGCCTCGTGGACCCAGGCTGCTCCCGCCTCGGCGCCCGCCGCCTGGCAGGCCCAGGTCGATGAACGCGTCACCCACCTCACCGAGCAGTTGCGCTGCCTGGTGTGCCAGAACCAGAGCATCGCCGATTCGCATGCCGATCTGGCGATGGACCTCAAGCACCAGGTGCGCGAGAAGCTGATACAGGGCTGGAGCGACGAGCAGGTGATCGACTACATGGTGCAGCGCTACGGCGATTTCGTCCTCTACCGCCCACCCGTGAAGGCGCAGACATGGGGCCTGTGGTTCGGCCCCTTCGCGCTCTTGCTGGTGGGCTTGTGGGTGCTATGGCGCCGTCTGCGTGTCCGTCGCGTGGCCGCCGAATCGCCTGAAGCCCTCACGCCCGAGGCGGATCTGCAGCGTGCTGCCCAGTTGTTGGCCCAGGCGCCCCTGCGCGGCGAGGAGAGCGCACGATGAGTGGTTTCTGGTTGTCCGCGACGGGCTTGCTGACCCTTGCTTTGCTTTTCGTGCTGCCGCCCTTGTTGCGCACGCGGGTGTCATCGGCTGGCCGATCACCCCAGGTCGATGACCTGAACCTCGATGTGCTGCGTGCGCAGCAAGGCGAGCTGGACGCCGATCTGCGCAGCGGTGCCTTGCCGCAACAGGCCTATGAGGCCGCGCGGCAAGACCTTGTGCGGCGGGTGGTCGAGGATGTCCGCGAGACACCGGCCCATGCGGCGTTGGCTGGCCCGGCTCGCCAGCCCTGGACCGCCGCGGCCGTGGCCCTGGTGGTGGGTGCCATCGCAGTAGGCCTGTACCAGGTGGCCGGGACACCGGCGGCGCTTGACGCCGCGAACCGCTTGGCCCCAGCGCCTGCTGCGCAGCCCGGCGCGCCATCGGCCCCCTTCGCCGCTGGCCCCGATGGCACCATGACGGCCGAGCAGGTCCAGGGCATGGTCGACCGCCTGGCCAAGCGCCTGGCCGACAAGCCCGACGATCCGGAAGGCTGGCGCATGCTGATCCGCTCGTACGAGACCTTGCGCCGCTTCGGCGATGCCGCAGCGGCCTACGCGAAGCTGCTCAAGCTGGTGCCCGAAACGCCTGAACTGCTGGCCGACTACGCCGTGGTGCTGGGCATGACGCAGGGCGAGACCTTGATCGGCGAGCCTGAAAAGCTGATCCAGCGCGCCTTGGCACTGGACCCGGACAACCTGCAGGCGCTGGCCTTGGCGGGCAGCGCCGCGTTCGAGCGCAAGGATTACGCCAACGCCGTGAAGCCCTGGCAGCGCCTGCTGACCCAGGTGCCGCCCGACTCCGAAATGGCCCGTTCGATCGGCGCCAGCATCGACAAGGCACGCGCGTTGCAGGATGGCAAGGCAACCCTGGACAGGGGCAAGGAGTGACCGTGAGCGCAGGCACCGCCGATACCGACATCGACACCCCATTCAAGCCGGACCCCGCTGCGCGATGGCGCCACGCCGGACTGGCCATCGTCATGTCCACGATGCTGGCCGCTTGCGCCGGCCCGCAAGCGGAAGCCGACGCCACGCCCGTACCGCAAGGCGTGGGCGAGGAAACCACCATCGCCTTCGCCAACCAGGGTGGTGTGCAGAACTGGCAGCCTGCGGGTGACACGGCCTTGCTGCTGCAAGACCAGCGCGGGCAATGGTACGTGGCGCGCCTTCAGGCGCCGGCGATCGACCTGCCGTTCACCGAGAACCTCGGCTTCGACACAGACCCGTCAGGCAGCTTTGGGCGCCTCAACGCGGTGGTGATCAGGGGCGTTCGCTACCCGGTGATCTCCTTGAAGCGGACAGAGCCGCCCGCCAAGAAGAAATAAAGCGAACCCCGCTGACCTCTTTTGCACGAGGCCCGCGGGGTCCGCGGGGCCTGGCCGCGATCAGCTCGCGTACTTCACCGAGCACCCATACGGACGCGTGCTGGCCTGAGCCACCTTCTGGCCCGAGGTGATGGCCGTCAGCGCGTTGGCCACGTACTTCTCGGCCTTGCCGATGTCGGAAGGGTTGGTCGACGCGATGCTGTCGATGCCGCCCTTGTAGGCCAGCTTGCCCTGCGCATCGATGATGAAGATGTGCGGCGTGGTCTGCGCGCCGTACAGCTTGCCCACCGTGCCTTGCGGATCCAGCACCGTGCCGGCCGGCTTGGATTCTCGGTAGCCGTTGACCTTGAGGGCCGTCGGGCCGTCGACCTGGCCTTGCTGGCCCGGTGCCGAAGAGATCACCTGCAGCCACACCACGCCCTTGGCGGCGGCTTGCTCCTGCAGGCGCGGGATGTTGCCGCTGTCGTAGTGCTTCTTCACGAAGGGGCAATCGTGGTTGGTCCACTCCAGCACCACCGTCTTGCCCTTGTAGTCGGCCAGGCTGATGGTCTTGCCGTCGGCGCCCTGGGCCGAGAAGGCCGGTGCCGGCTGGCCGATCTCGGCGGCGGCGTTGGCGGTGAGCGAGGTGCAGGCCAGTGCCAGGCCGGCGACGAGGGCACTCGAGAAATGGCGACGCAACATGGGTGAGCTCCTGAGGATCGGCGACCGCTGAAGAAGCGGTCAGGGGTTGAGTGACGAGGTGACGGCCGGCGCACCTTCCTTGACGGCCGCCACGACGAGATCGGGCGTCAGGATCTGGGGCAGCACCACGGGTTTGCTGTCCAGCCCCTGCGGGTAGTACACGTACAGCGGCACGCCGCTGCGCCCGAACTTTTCCAGCACCTGGCTGATTTGCGGGTCCTGGCGTGTCCAGTCACCCTTGAGGTAAGTGATGCCCTGGGCCTTGAAGGCCTCTGCCACAGGGGCCTTGCTCAGCGCGACACGCTCATTGACCAGGCAGGTGATGCACCAGGCCGCGGTGAAATTCAGGAAGACAGGCTGACCCTTGGCGCGCAGCGCGTCGAACTTGGCGACGGAGTAGGGCTCCCAGCCGCCTTCGGGCTTGCCCTTGGCTGCCAGGCTCGTACCACCTGAGGCGGCCTCGCCCGACCTCACGGCCAGGCCGGTGCCGACCACGGCCACCACCAAGGCCACGCCGGCCAGGCCCAGACCGCTGCGTCGGGCCAGCGTGACAGCCGCCCCACGTGCGCTGTCATAGGCCCAGGCGGCAAAAGCGATCAACACCATGCCGCCCAGCGCCGCGGCCACCGAGTCGATGCCGGCCTGCTGGGCCAGCACCCACACCAGCCACGCGGCGGCACCGTACATGGGGAAAGCCAGCGCTTGCTTGACGCGCTCCATCCACAGGCCTGGGCGAGGCAGCCAGCGCTGCAGGGCAGGCCAGGTGCTGAGCAGCAGGTAAGGCAGGGCCAGCCCGAAGCCCAGGCTCAGGAACACGGCCAGCAGCGCGGGCGTGGGCTGCGTGAGCGCAAAGCCCACAGCGCCGCCCATGAAGGGCGCGGTGCAAGGCGTGGCGACCACCGTGGCCAGCACGCCGGTGAAGAAGCTGCCCGTGTAGCCCGAACGATTGGCCAGCGATGAACCGACACCGGTGACCGATCCGCCGATGGTGAACACACCCGACAGGCTCAAGCCCACCGCGAACATCAGGTAGGCCACGGCCAGCACGAACAGCGGCGACTGGAACTGGAAGCCCCAGCCCACCTGCGCACCGCCGGCCTTCACGGCCACGAGCAGCGCGGCCAGCAGCGCGAAGCTGGCCAGCACGCCACCGGTATAGGCCAGGCCATGCAGGCGGGCCTGGCGAGGTGTCTGGTCGCTGTGGCTGAGCAAGGCCAGCGCCTTGATCGACAGCACGGGAAACACGCAAGGCATCAGGTTGAGCACCAGGCCGCCCAGCAAGGCCAGCACGAGCGCCAGGCCCAGGCCGATCGGCGCTTCATCGGTGGCCGCTGCGGGCGGCTTGTCGACACCCGCGACATCGGTGGATGGCGCAGGGCTGGCGGTGGCCGCTGGTGCGCCGCCGGGGGGCACCGTGACGCTGACCTCGTAACCACGGCGGATCTCCCCGCCTTGGGCATCGGCCTGCGTCACCACCAGCACGCCGGCCAGGGCCTGTCCGGGCTGGGGGGGCGCTTCGCCGGCTTGCAGCCTCAGGATCACGCCCTGGGCATCGGCCTCACGGGTCTGGTCGACGTTGTGCGCCACATGGCCCCAGGCCAAGGGATAGAACCAGAGTTCTTTGACCTGCGATGTGCCCAAGGCGGGATCCGGGATGCGCAGGGCCACGCCGTGCGCATGTGCCTGCGCCTCGACCTTCCAGGGGCTGGCCACGGGCAGTTGCGCGCGGGCCTGTGCGATCAAGGGGCTGCCTGGTGTCGTGGGCTGGCCGTGCGCGACCACAGGCAGGCTCAGGCTGAGGTGCACTTCCTGCGGGATGCAGGTGTCCTGGCAGACCAGCCAGTTCACCTTCGCTTCGATCGGGAAGCTGCTGCCCGGCCGTGCATCCTTGGGCACGGTGATCGGGCTGAGCAGCGTCACCTCACGCTCATAGCCGTGGTTGGTGACCGGGCCAATCTTGAATCGGTGGGGAATGGGCCACTGGATGTCGCCAGCGGATGCGCCAGCGGGCAGTGTCCACTCGATGGTGGTGGCGAGTCCGGAATCGCCGGGGTTGGTCCAGTACGTGTGCCAGTGCTCGATGATGCGCTGGTTCAGGCCCACGGTGACCTGGTCGCCGGCATGCACGCTGCCTGTCGAGGCGACCAGCTTCGCGCGCACATGGCCGGTGTCGGCTTCGGGCACTGCGGCGGCCATGGCCGTCTGCGCGCACCAGGCCAAGGTCAATCCCAGCAGGGTGTTGGCGGTCAGTCGGGTGAAGGCGGTCAGGTGGCGCATGCGGTCGGTGCGGCCCACAGGCCGCAGAGAATCGGTGAAATCGGCCAGAAGGCTGGCCTTGAAAGGCCATGCGGGGGCGCTTGTTCGGCGCCCCCGTGGATGATGCATGGAGCGGCCGTTAAGTTCCATGAAAGGAACCCCGGCAGCCCCAGGGACTTCAGCGAGCGGTCGCGTCGGCCGCGAAGCAGTACAACAGGCCTGCGCCGCCACTGCTCACCAGCTTGGGCTGGCTGCAGCCCCGGCTCGGGTGGGTGGAGTTCCAGGAGATGTTGTTGCCGCCGGTGCGGTCGAAGTGGCCGACCTGGGCCGAGCCGTCTTCAGCGCTGCTCGTCCAGTTCTTGCACGTCTTGTCGGCCGCGTCGGTGAAGGCTCGGCCATCAGGCGTGGAGCCTGTCAGGATGTCGTGCTCGTTGGGCTGGTCGCCCGCGCGCTTGACCGGCTCGTTCTTCTCGGTGAACGCAGTGGCCCAGCTGAGGTTGTTGCCCAGGCGGGCTTCGTCCAGCGTGTCGCCGTGCAGGTGCGAGACGTTGCGGGCCACCACGGCGCCACGGGTGTTCACCCAGGGGCCTTGGCCGATGCGGTCGCGGGCGTTGACGGCGGCTTGGCCATTCGCTGCTTGCGTGCTCAGATAAGCATGCCAGGCCTTGTAGCTTGAGCCCGCGGCTTCGGCCAGCTTCTGGCAGTGCGCATCGGCGCCGGCCAGACCGCCGAGATCCGCGCCCTTGCCCAGGCCGGTGCTGGTCACGAAGAAGCTGAAAGGCGGTTTCGGGGCCGTGGCGGCGGCAGGTGCCGCGGCTTGCTGTGCCAGCGCAGAGCCGACCAGCAGGGCGCAAAGGCCCAGGCTGGTGGCGCCGCGGTGGATGATCTTCGTCATCATGCGTGTGTCTCCTCCGGGCGCTCCGGATCAGTCCTTGCTCTTGAAATCGTCGTGGCAAGCCTTGCAGGTACGGCTCAGCTTGGCGTACTGCTCCTTGATGGCGGCAACGTCGCCACCGGCGGCCACCTTGCTCAGCTCGGTGGCTTCCTTGCTGAAGCTGCCGCCAAGTTCGGCGAACTTCTTCAGGTCCTTGAACAGCTCGGGCTTGGCGCTGGTGTCGTGCCAGCCCTTGCCGGTTTCACTGCCGGGTGCGAACAAGGCGCCCAGACCGGAGTTGGCGATGGCGGCGATCGTGTTGGAAGCCTTGATCACCTCGTCCTTGTTGTAGGTGCCTTCCAGGTTGGACTTGATCCGACCGGAGTTGAAGGCAACCAGCTGGAAGGCCGACTGACGGCTCTTGATCAGCACTTCAGGCTTTGGCGCCTGCTGGGCGATGGCGCCGCCAGCGGCGACCGCCAGCACGGCCAGGGCCAGGGTGGAGGCAAGGAAGGAAGGGGGACGCAGTTTCATCGTGTTTCCTGTGGTTGACAAAAAGGGGCGGCAAGGGGACACCCGAGCGTGCTCAGGCGCGAAGGTGCTTGTTGAAGAACTCGATCGTGCGCGACCAGGCCAGCTTGGCGGCGGCCTCGTCGTAGCGGGGCGTGGTGTCGTTGTTGAAACCGTGCTCGACGTTCGGGTAGATGTAGGCTTGGTACTGCACGCCGGCCTTCTTGAGCGCGGCCTCGTACTTGGGCCAGCCGGCGTTGATGCGCTCGTCCTTGCCGGCGTACTGCAGCAGCAGCGGGGCCTTGATGCGGGCGGCATCTTCTTCGCTGGGCTGGCCACCGTAGAAGGGCACGGAGGCGTTCAGGTCGGGCAGTTGCGTGGCCAGGTAGTTGGAGATGCCGCCGCCGTAGCAAAAGCCCACCACGCCCAGCTTGCCATTGCCATCGGGCAGGGCCTTCAGGTAATGGGCGGAGGCGATGAAGTCGGCACGGGTCTTGACCTGGTCCAGCTTGGGAAACAGCTCGCGGGCCTTGTCCTCGTCACCGGGGTAGCCGCCGAGCGGGAACAGCGCATCGGGCGCGAAGGCGATGAAGTTGTCCAGCGCCACGCGGCGGGCGATGTCCTCGATGTGCGGGTTCAGGCCGCGGTTCTCGTGCACCACAAGCACGGTGGGCAGCTTGCCGCTGGCCTTGGCTGGCTTGACCAGGTAGCCGCGCACCTTGCCGTAGCCCTGAGGCGAGGGGATCTCGACATACTCGGCCTTGATGCGCGGGTCGGCCGGCTTGACCTGCTGGCCGTAGGCGAAGTTGGGGGCCAGTTGCGAGAGCAGCAGCTCGGCGCCCACGGCCCCCGCCGAGTACTTGGCGGCCGAGTTCAGGAAACCCCGGCGGCCGATCTGGCCGTGCACATACTGGT
>DXIO01000123.1 GCA_019112875.1 Candidatus Aquabacterium excrementipullorum | reverse complement strand
ATCACCTGGAACGTGGTCGAGCACACCCAGACCTATGCCGCCCGCCTGACGCAAAGCGACGTGTTCAACCAGGTGGTGGCCACGGCCGTTCCGGAGCCTCAGACCTACGCGCTGATGCTGGCTGGCATGGGCATGATGGGTGTGGTGCTGCGCCGCCGCAAGGCCGCCTGAGAAAGGCCAGCACATGCGACGCCTTCACCAAGCCATCACGGCTGGCGTGATCGCGTGGACGTCGATGTCGGCCGCCTTCGCGGTCGACAACGTCTGGCGATCCGACTACCAGCCGGCCAACAGCTTCCAGGGGCTGCTGGACGAGTCGTGGAGCACCGGCGTGGCCGGCTCGCTGTACGCGGAGTGGGATTCGTGGACACGCTTCTCGACCCACACGCTGAGCACCACGCCACAGACCACACCCAACATCGGCAGCAACACCAGTGTGGCCTTCTACGAGTACAGCCGCACCGCCTACTGGACGGGCGGCAACCTCTACGGTCTGGTCTACACGGTGGATGGCAAGCCGCTGAGCTTCGGGCTGCAACTGACGGACAACAGTCCCGTGGCAGGCGCAACGCGCGACTTCGTGCTGCGCATCTCGACCAAGGGGGTGCTGCCCAATACGGTGGCCACGCTCAACGGGATCAGCGCCACAGCCGTGAACACCTACCTCAGCTCGACCACTGTGCACGAGGACATGGGCGGCTTCACCGCGGCCGATGCCGAATGGGTGTGGGTGTGGAAGGACGTGCCGGCAACCGCCGTGTACGACTTCCGCTTCCTGGCCTCCAACGCCCACATGAGCCTGGACCAGTTGGCCGTGTACGGCAGCATCGCCACCGTGGCGCAGGCCGTGCCTGAACCGCAGACCTGGGCGCTGATGCTGGTGGGCGTGGTCGCCGTGGGGCTGGCTCGACGCCGCCGGATGCGCCACTGAGTCGCTTGCCGAAGGGCGGTCCGGCCACGCCGACGAGTGTGTGCCGGACCTTGTCATCGTCTTCACGCGATGCACCTGCGCGCCCCACCGGGCCCGCGAAGCATCCCTTTCCATGCAGCACCGTCCTTTCCCGCGCGGCCTGTGGCACCGCCGCCTGGCGGCCCTGGCCACGAGCATCATCCTGGCCTTGCCGGCATCTGCGCAACAGGTCTCGCCGTCCGCGGCAGCAGCGGCTTCGGCACCGCAGGGACCGAATGCCATCCCGGAGGCGAACCGGCTGCCCGACGTGAAGGTGCAAGGCACCGTGCTGAGGGAGGATCGCAGCCTGTCCCCCACGGCCCCTGTCACCCGCGTGGACAGCCGAGAACTGGAAAGGCACAACACCAGCACTCTGAACGATGCCCTGGGCAACATCCCTGGCGTGACCGTGCAGGGCGGCCCTCGCGACAGCGCCACCAAGCTCAGCATCCGGGGTTACAGCGACAGCGAGGATGTGCGCGTCAAGATCGATGGCGCCGTCAAGGGTTTCGAGAAGTACCGCTACGGCAGTGGCATTTCGCTGGACCCCGAGCTGATCAAGTCCATCGAGGTCGAGCGCGGCACCTCCCTCACGGCCGGCTCTGGCGCTTTGGGCGGCACCATCTCGGCCGCCACCAAATCAGCCGCCGACCTGTTGCGCCGTGGCGAGGCGTGGGGCGCCCTGGCCAAGCTGGGCTACAACGACAACAACCACGAGCGCCTGCGCATGCTGAGCCTGTTCGGGCGCCCGCACGAACGCGTGGACCTGCTCGTGTCCCTGACCGGCCGGGAAAGCAGCGACCTGAAGCTGGCCGACGGCAGCCGCCTGCCACTGTCGGCCACCGATGGCCACAGTCGCCTGTTCAAGCTGGGCCTGATGCCCACCGACGACCTGGTGATCGACATCAGCCGGGTGGAGCAGCACTCCGGCCCCGCGCTGGAGCTGTACGACGTGCTGGGCGGTTCGCCTACCGACAGCTTCGGCGTGGTCGAGCGCACGGTGGACGACCTGACCCACAGCCTGCGCTTCAACTACGCGCCGGCCGCCCTGCCCTGGTTCAAGCTGCGCGGCACCCTGGCCCGGGGCGACATGCACCTGCTGGATCTGCGCCTGATGCGAGACAACCCCAGGCGCGACAGCGACGACACCTACGACTGGCGCTACCGGATCGACACGGCCGAGCTGTTCGGCGAAGCCCGTTACGAGGCCGGGCCGCTGCAAGGCCAGCTCACCACGGGCTTGCAACGCGTGCGCAACGACCGCGACGCCGCGGTACGCTACAGCAACCCCCTGTACATAGACCCGGACATGGCCGACTTCCCGGGCTATTCCGGCGCGCAGCCACCCGGCCTGAGCCAGTCCACCGCCCTGGTCCTGGACCATTCCCTGAGCTGGGGGCCGGCCAGCCTGTCCACCGGCTCGCGCTGGGACAAGCAACTGGCCGAGGCCAAGGGCGGCACGGCCTACGTGATGAACCGTGCCGGCGTGCCCTCGCGCATCGAGTTCAGCCAGGCCTCGCCCAGCGTGGCGCTGACCTTGCGCGCGCTGGACGACCTGTCTGCCACCGTGCGCCGCAGCCGCGCCTTCCGCCCGCCACTGATCGACGAGTACTTCACCAACAACGGCTACTGCAACAGCGACCAGGCGCTGTACGAGCTCAGCGGCGAAACCGGCATCTGTGGGCATCTGTACCGCCCGGAGGTGGCCGACCATACCGAGCTGACCCTGGCCTGGACCCCGAAAGACAAGGTGCTGGGCGGCCGCCTGCAGGCTCGCGCCACTTTCTTCCGGGTCACGACGCGGCATGTGCTGGAATCGATCACCGCCGCCAATGGCCATGCCGAGCAGCCAGGCGTGGAATACCGCCATGGCAGCGAGCTGGAAGCCAGCTACGACCAGGCGACCTGGTTCGCGAGCCTGTCGGTGTCACGGGTCGATGCCCGCCAGGAGGACGGCGGGCCGAACGCGCCCGCCGTGTTCGACCTGCCCGGCTCGCTCACCTCCGCCACGCTGGGCAGCCGCTGGCTGGACAACAAGATCGAAGCCGGACTGCGCTGGCGCAGCCATGGCGACCGCGTGACCTTGTCCGGTACCCAGGTACGGCCCGAGTGCGGCCGACTGACAGGCCAGGTACTGCCTAACCAGCGCCGCGTCGCCATCCAGTACGGCCCCGATGTCCTGGACCTGTTCGCCTCATGGCGCATCCAGGACAGCACCATGCTGCGGGTGAGCGTGGACAACGTCGCCAACGAGGCCTACTGCACGCTGAGCGGCTTCCTGGGGGGCATCGGCCTGCCGGCAGCCGGGCGCAGCGCGAAAGTGTCGCTGTCCGTACAGATATGACAGATTTGCGTGAGCCTCGTCAGCCCGCCGCGCCGCTCAGCACCCGCAGGTGCGCGGCCACCGAGCGGGCCAGCGCCTGCAGGTTGTAGCCGCCCTCCAGGCAAGACACGATGCGGCCCTGCGCCCACTTGTCCGCCACGCCCACCACCTGGCGGGTGATCCAGTCGTAGTCCGCCTCCAGCAGCCGCAAGCCGCCGAGTTCGTCGTCGCGGTGGGCATCGAAGCCGGCGGAGATGAAGATCATCTGGGGCTTGAAGGCCTCCAGCGCGGGCAGCCACTTGTCGGTCACGGCCGCGCGTGCAAGGGCGCCGTCCGAACGGGGCATCAAGGGCACATTGACCATGTTGCGGCCCAGCGGATGCGTGCCCGTGTAGGGGAACAGCGGGTGCTGGAAGAAACTGACCATCAGCACGCGGTCGTCGTCGCAGAGGATGTCTTCGGTGCCATTGCCATGGTGCACGTCGAAATCCACCACCGCCACGCGTTCGAGCCTGTGCACGTCCAGCGCATGGCGCACACCCACGGCCACGTTGTTGAAGAAGCAGAAACCCATGGTCTCGTGGCGCGTGGCATGGTGGCCAGGCGGGCGCACGGCGCAGAAAGCGTTGTCCAGCCGCCCCTCGATCACGGCGTCGGTGGCGGCGACGGCGGCACCGGCCGCCCTCAGCGCGGCTTGCAGGGTACCCGGCATGGCCAGGGTGTCCGGGTCCATGTAGCAGTGCTCGCCACTGCGATGCAGGTGCGCCAGCTTGTCGATCAGGCCCAGCACGTAATTGCGGTCATGCGCCCTGTCGAGTTGGTCCACCGTGGCTTCGGGCGGCTCGCTGTGCAGCAGCAGGGCATCGAGCCCTTGCGCCAGCAGGTGATCATCGATCGCGGACAGCCGCTCAGGACACTCGGGGTGCCCTGCCCCCATGTCGTGGCGGCGACATGCGGAATGGGAGAAGTAACCGGTCGCCATGAGGTGTCTCCAAGCCACTCCCGGGCAGCGCTTTAGGGTAATGTGGCGGCATGCTTCAAAAACTTGTGGACCAGATTAGCACGATCGTCATCGGCAAGCGCGGACAGGTCGAGCTCAGCGTGATCTGCCTGTTGGCCAATGGCCACCTGTTGATCGAGGACATCCCAGGCGTCGGCAAGACCACCCTGGCGCATGCGCTGGCCCGATCGCTGGGCCTGAGTTTTTCGCGGGTGCAGTTCACCGCCGATCTGCTGCCCTCCGACCTGCTGGGGGTGAGCGTGTACGAGCGCGAGCGGGAAGGCTTCGTCTTCCACCCCGGGCCCGTGTTCGCTCAGGTGTTGCTGGCCGACGAGATCAACCGCGCCGGCCCACGCACCCAGAGCGCACTGCTGGAGGCCATGGAGGAGCGTCAGGTCACCATCGACGGGCAGACCCGGGCACTGCCCGAGCCATTCTTCGTGATCGCCACGCAGAACCCCATCGAGCAATTGGGCACCCATCCGCTGCCCGAATCCCAGCTCGACCGCTTCGCCTTGCGCATCTCGCTGGGCTACCCGGATGCCCAGGCCGAGCGCGCGCTCCTCAAAGGCCTGGACAAGCGGCTGGAACTGCAGGCCATCAAGCCCGTGATGTCCTTGGACGAGTGGCGAGGCTGGCAGGCACGTGTGGACAGCGTGCACGTGGCCGATGCCCTGCTGGACTACCTGCAGGCGCTGGTGGCGGCCACGCGCAGCCCGCGCTGGTGCATTCAGGGCCTGAGCCCGCGCGCCGCCCTGTCGCTGCTGCGGCTGGGACGGGCCCGCGCGCTGCTGCAAGGACGGCAACACGTGTCGCCTGAAGACCTGCAGGCGCTGTGGGTGCCAGCGGTGGCACACCGCCTGGTGCCCGCTGGCGCAGGCGCGGCCGGCGATGCCAGCCAGCAGGCCCAGGCCCTGCTGGACGCCACCCCCGTGCCCTGAACCACGGGGCGTCCTACCCATGGCCGTGCTCCTGTTCACAGGCTGGCGCCGCCGCTGGCGGGCATGGAGCAATGCGCGCTCACCGCGGCAGGATCAGCTCACGCTCACACAGCGCACCGTCTACATCCTCCCCAGCAAAGGCGGCCTGGGCTATGCACTGGTGGTCGGGGTGCTGCTGCTGGCCGCCATCAACGAGCAACTGAACCTGGCCTATGCATTGGCCTTCCTGCTGGGCGGCGTGGGCCTGTCGGCCATGTGGCTGACCCATGCCAACCTGCGTGGCCTGACCCTGTCGCTGGGCACCATCGCCAGCGTGCACGCGGGCCAGAGCCTGTCCATGCCGGTGAGGTTGGATGCCACAAAGCTCTCGCGTGGCCGATTCGGGCTGGTGCTGCGCGCCAACACCGAGGACGACGACACCCTGCCTTCCGAGGTGCCCGGCGAGGTCATGCATGGGCACCAGAGCACAGTGCTGGTGCCGCTGGCAGCATCGCAGCGCGGCTGGCTGGAGCTGCCGCGCCTGCGCATCGACACGACCTACCCCTTGGGTCTGTTCCGCGCCTGGGCCTACTGGCGCGCGCGCCAGCGAGTGCTGGTCTGGCCAGCCCTGGACCCGCACGCCCCTCCCTTGCCCGACAGCGGCGCGGATGGCGGTGTCCGGGCCGCGGTGGCCGCCCGGCCGATCGATATGCCTGACGGCCTGCGCCCGTGGCGCCGTGGTGACACGTTGCGTTCTGTCGCATGGAAAAAATCCGCCACCCGGCTGGCCAGCGGCCTGGCACCCGTCAGCCGCGAAGCCTCGATGCGCCCCCACCAGGAGTGCTGGGTGGAATGGGACCAAGCCCAGGGCCTGCCGCTGGAGGCTCGCCTGAGCCGCCTGGCCGCCTGGCTCGTCATGGCCGAACAACGGGCGCTGGACCTGGGCCAGCCGTATGGCCTGCGCCTTCCCAACCAGACGCTGGAGCCCGCGCAAGGCCCTCAGCATCTGCAGCAATGCCTGGACATCCTGGCCACCTGGGGGGCCACATGATCAGCCCGCGACCCACGGCCGCATGGCGGGATCTGCGCCAACGCTGGCAGGCATTGACACGCGAAGGCCGTGACACGCTGTGGCTGCTGGGCATGCTGGCCCTGGTGCTGGCACCGCACGCGACACGCCTGCCCTGGTGGGCCAATGCCGGCGCGGCCATGGCCCTGCTCTGGCGCGCCCACCTGGCCTGGACGGATGGCAAGCTGCCAAGGCGCTGGCTGCTCGCACTGCTCCTTGCTGCCCTGCTCGCGATGACCTGGCTCACCTACCGCACCCTGATCGGCCGCGAGGCCGGCATCACGCTGGTCGTGGTGCTGACGACGCTCAAGAGCCTGGAACTCAAGGCCCGGCGCGACAGCCTGGTCTGCCTGTACCTTGGATTCTTCCTGATCCTGACGCAGTTCTTCTACAGTCAGGGCATCGGCACGGCGCTGCTGATGCTGGTGGCCGTGTGGGGGTTGCTCACCGGCCTCATCCTGGGGCAGCGGCCTCTTGGGCGCCCTGCCGTGGCCGAAGTCGGTCGCGATGCCGTGCGCGCGATGCTGTGGGGCCTGCCACTGATGGTGGTGCTCTTTGCACTGTTCCCCCGCTTCGGCCCTCTGTGGGCTTTGCCCACCGATGCCAAGGGCCGCACAGGGTTGTCGGACACGCTCACGCTGGGGCAGGTGGCAGAACTGGCCCAGGATGACAGCATCGCGCTTCGGCTGCGCTTTCTCAAGGCCGTGCCGCCGCCTCAGCAGATGTATTTCCGTGGGCCCACGCTGGGCAACTTCGACGGCAAGGTCTGGACCCCGGATGCCGAGTTCCTGTCGAACCAGAAACCCACGGTTTCGGGGCGCCCGGTGGACTACGAAATCACCATCGAGCCCACGCCACTGCCCGTGCTGCCTCTGCTCGAAGGCACCGCCGAGGCACGCATCGCCGCTGGCGGTGACAACAACGCGCAGATACGCCAGTTCGGGCTGGAATGGCAACGCCGCGGCGCGCACAACCAGCGCCTGATGGTGGAAGCAAGCGCCTGGCCTCGCTGGCAGTGGAGCGAAGACCTCAGCCCCCGCCTGCTCAAGCACTGGACTTCGTTGCCAGAAGGCTTCAACCCCCGGACCCTGGCTTGGGCCACGCAGTTGCGCGATCAGATCCAACACCAGCAAGCATCACCTGAAAAGGCCCCTCCCGCGCTGCTGCTGGCCAACGCCGTGCTGGTTCACATCCGCACGGCTGGCTACAGCTACACCCTGAGCCCCGGCCTGCCAGCGAGGCCGACCACCGATCTGATCGACGATTTCTGGATGGACAGCCGTGAAGGCTTCTGCGAGCACTTCGCCACCGCCTTCGTCGTCGTCATGCGGGCCATGGGCGTGCCTGCGCGCGTGGTCACCGGCTACCAGGGCGCCGAACTGAACCCGGTGGATGGCCAGTACATCGTGCGCAACAGCAGCGCTCATGCCTGGGCGGAGTTCTGGCAACCCGGCCAGGGCTGGCTGCGCGCCGACCCCACCGCCGCCGTCGCGCCGGAGCGCGTGCAGCGCCCACCGAGACTGCATCCCTTCGCAGGCTTGCCGGGGCCACTGGGCCAGCTCGACCCCAGTTCGTTGAGGCACCTGCGGGACCTGTGGGAGGCCGTCGACAACCGCTGGAACGTCTGGGTGCTTCAGTACTCGCGCGGCCAGCAGATGTCGCTGCTGAAATCGCTGGGCTGGGAGCAGCCCGACATGCAGAGCCTGGGGCAGGCATTGGGGTGGGGGCTGGGGGCGCTGGGCATCGGCGCAGCGATCTTTGCCTGGTGGACCCGCGAGCGCTCGCCCAGGCAACCCTGGCGTGTGCCCTTGATGAGGGTTCACAAGGCCTTGCAACATTTGCCGGTCACGCCGCCACCCGGTCCTGAACCTGCGGCGGCATCGGCCTGGCGCGCCACCCTGCAACGCGCGTGGCCGGACAAACGCACCGATCGACAGGAAGCACTTGTGCAGTTGGTGGACCAACTCGATGCCCTGCGCTACGGATGGACGGGCGCAGACACTGCGCCCTTGAAGCCCATGCATTGGTTGCCGCTGGTGCGACAGATCGAAGCCTTGTCCAGAGAATCCGCGGAGCCGCCTCTCGGCCATGGGGCACACTCCAGGCCATGATCCAAGCGACCACGTCCCGCCTGTCCTGCATGCTCACTTCTTTCCGTGCCCATCCCGGATGGCACGCCAGTGTGGCCGCCCTGGCCTTCGGTCTGGCCTTGCAAGGCTGTGGCACGCCGCCATCGCCTCCACCCGCTGCCCCACTGGCTGCGCCCACGCCCACCGTGGCAGCCTCGGCGGCCGGCGCGTCCGTTGACAGCACGCATGCCCAGCCGGTGGCAGCCCCGACCGAGCTGCAGCCCTCTCCCCTGGACCTCGCCCCATCGACCAACAGCTATGCCCACCGTGCCGATGCACTCGCACTGGCACGGTCCATCGCACAACGCCAGGAGCTCGATCCGAAGTGGACGGCCACGGTGCTGGCGCAGGCACGGCTCAACGAGACCGTGACGCGACTGATCATGCCGGCCGCCAACCCGGGGGCGAAAAACTGGTCCGCCTACCGTGCCCGCTTCATCGAACCCATCCGCATCCGAGCCGGCGTGGCCTTCTGGAAAGCCAATGAAGCCACCCTGCAACGCGCCCAGGCCACCTATGGCGTGCCCATGGACATCATCGCCGGGGTGATCGGCGTGGAAACCATCTACGGCCGCTACACCGGCAACACCCCTGTGCTCGACACCCTGGCCACCTTGAGCCTGGACTTTCCCAAAGGACGCAGCGACCGCAGCGCCTATTTCCAGGATGAACTGGGCCAGTTCCTCAAGCTGTGCGCAGAACAGAACGAAGACCCCATGCAGGTGCTCGGCTCTTCGGCCGGCGCCATCGGCCTGCCACAGTTCATGCCCGGGTCGATCCGCAAGTTCGCGGTGGACTTCGATGGCGACGGCCACATCGACCTGCGCAACAGCCCGGCCGATGCCATCGGCAGCGTCGCCAACTACTTGGCCCAGAACGGCTGGCAACGGGGATTGCCCGCCCTGTACGTCGTGGTGCCGCCCAAGGACGAAAATGCCCGGGCCGACTTGCTGCAGCCTGACATCGTGCCCAGTTTCACCGCCGCGGAAATGCAGCAGGCCGGCGCACAGCTCGACGACGCAGGCCAGCGCCACCGCGGCCTGCTGGCCCTGGTGATGCTGCACAACGGCGGCGCTGAACCCACCTACCTGGCCGGCACGGACAATTTCTACGCGATCACGCGTTACAACCAGTCCAGCTATTACGCCCTGGCCGTGGTGCAACTGGGCCAGGCCGTCGCCTCAGCGATTCGGTCGGGTAAATGAATACCCTTACGCGGAAAACGCCGGCCAATTAGTGCCAGATTGAAACTCATTACATCTGGCGCCAGAGATCACTCCATCGGAATAGTCCAGCAAGGCGCCGGCGCATTTGAATCGCGCTTGTGACCTGTTTTCCGGATGGTTTCAATTTGC
>DXIO01000122.1 GCA_019112875.1 Candidatus Aquabacterium excrementipullorum | reverse complement strand
CTGTGACTCGTGTCTAGGGTTCATTGAGATGTTGTGTGGAAACATCATTTTAGCGAACTCTAGGCTACTAGGCTACAAAAAAGGCTACAGACTGACGGAAATCAACGGTATCCAACGGAATGTAGCGGTAGGCAAAAAATCAAGGAAATCAAGCACTTAGGCGCTAAACCCTTGATTTTGCTAGGCTCGAAAGGCTCAAACTAGAGGACTCATAATCCTTTGGTCGTTGGTTCAAGTCCAACACGGCCTACCACCGGGTGCCGCACAAGGCTTGTGTGACGTCGGTCACGGGCCTGCCGCCTGAGCGCCGCCAGGTGCTCAAGGCAGGGCCCGATCTGCCGAATCAGGGTGGTCGAATTTCGCCCTGCACCGTTGTACCCATGCTCGCCCCCACCTTGCTGACCCGTTTGTTCGGACAGTCCACTGGTGGCATGGTCTGGCGCGGTCCCGGCATCAAGCACCAGCGCCGCATCGAGCGACTGGTCTTCACCGGTTGCGGCATGGTGATCGCCGGGGCGGGCTACTGGGGTGTGTTTTTCGCGCTGCGACGGCAGTGGCTGGGCGTGTGCGTCGAAGTGGCGCTGACGCTGTGCGGCCTGGTCGGCATCGCGCTGGCCCGCCGGCAGCGCTACATCACCGCGGGCTATGCGGTGCTGGTCCCGCTGCTCGTGGCCATCTGGGGCGTGTGCCTGGTGATCGACATCCCGACGCCCGGCGTGCCCCGCTCCTTCCATCACCTGTTGCCGGCGCTGGGCGCCTGCGGCTATGTGCTGCTGCGCGGCAGGCCCGTGCAGCGCTGGGTGACCACGGCGGTGATGTTCGTGTCCTACGTGCTGCTGGACGGCTTGCCCATGGGGCTGTTCGGCGGCACCTACAACCTGCCGGACGACGTGCGCCAGCTGAGCAACTGGAGCTACAACGTGGCGTCCATGCTGTCGCTGTACCTGGCGCTGCACATCATGCAAGCCGACGTGGCTGAGCGCAACAAGCTGGAGCAGGACCTGCGCGAGGCGGTGATCCAGGGGCAGTTCCTGTTGCACTACCAGCCCCAGGTGGCCGACGATGGCCGTGTGATCGGCGCGGAGGCGCTGGTCCGCTGGCAGCACCCCAGGCATGGCATGGTGCCGCCGTCCGATTTCATCCCGCTGGCCGAGCAGACCGGCCTGATCGTCACCTTGGGCGACTGGGTGCTCAAGCAGGCCTGCGCGCAACTGGCGGCATGGGCCGCCACGCCGGAGACCGCTTCGCTCAAGCTGTCGGTGAACGTGAGCGCGCACCAGATCCGGCAGCCGGATTTCGTGGCGCGCGTGCTGGCCGCGGTGGAGCGCGCGGGTGTCGACCCCTCGCGGCTGAAGCTGGAACTGACCGAGAGCATGCTGGTGAACGACGTCGAGGATCTGATCGGCAAGATGACCGAGTTGCGCCGCCATGGCGTGGGCTTCTCGCTGGACGATTTCGGCACGGGCTATTCGTCGCTGTCCTACCTGCGCCGCCTGCCCCTGGACCAGCTCAAGATCGACCAAGCCTTCGTGCGTGACGTGCTGGGCAATGCCAATGACGCGGCCATCGCGGGCACCGTGGTGTCGCTGGGCCAGACGCTGAACCTGGAGGTGATCGCCGAAGGGGTGGAGACCCAGGCGCAACGCGACTTCCTGCTGTCCATCGGCTGCCGGTTGTTCCAGGGCTACCTGTACAGCAAGCCGGTGCCCGAGGCGGCCTTCGGTGCACTGGTGGTCGAGCGTGCCCGCGAGGCTGCCGCGATGGCGCATGGGCTGGTGCCCAGGGCGGCCGGCATGGCCGTGGCAACGCCCAGGCAGGCACGGCCTGGCAAGGCCGCCACCGAGACCGCGGACCTTCGTTGACGGGACGGTACGTGCCTCACGCGCTGCGTTGAAAAGCTGCTAATCTTGGCCGCAGCGGCCCTGATGGACGCATGCCTTTCGCCACGCCTGCCCCCACCCGTGACCACTGCCACGCACATCGCCATCCTCGACGACGAGGCCGATATCACCCAGTTGCTGGCCGGCTACCTGCAACGGCAGGGTTACCGCGTGTCCCAGCTGCACAATGGCCGTGCGCTGATGGACCTGATGGCCGCCGACACGCCCGCCCTGGTGCTGCTGGACCTGGGCCTGCCTGGCGAGGATGGCTTCTCGATCGCGCGCGAGCTGCGCGCCCACTGGCGCTGTGGCGTGGTCATCGTGACCGGCCGGGGCGATTCGGTGGACAAGGTAGTGGGCCTGGAGGTGGGCGCCGACGACTACGTCACCAAGCCCTTCGATCTGCGCGAGTTGCTGGCCCGCATCAAGGCCGTGCTGCGCCGGTTGCAACCGGCCGTGGATGAGCCAAGGGCCGCGCCTGCGATGGCTGCACCTGCCTCGGCCGCAGCCCCTGCGCGCCAGCGCTGGCACTTCGAGGGCTGGTCGCTGGACGACGCCGCTCGCCGCCTGCTGGATGCGCAAGGCCAGGAGGTGCCTTTGACCACCGGCGAGTTCGACCTGCTGGCCGTGTTCGTGCAGCACGCGGGCCGTGTGCTCTCGCGCGATTTCCTGCTGGAGCAGACCCGTGGCCGCGAGGCTGGCCCCTTCGACCGCACGATCGACGTGCAGGTGGGCCGCCTGCGCAAGAAGCTGGAGCCCGGCGTGGAGCCGCCGCAGATCATCCGCTCCGTGCGCGGGGCGGGCTATGTGTTCGCACCCACCGTGCGCACGGAAGAAGCCCGCGCATGAGCCTCCCACCGATGCCCGCGCCCCCGCTGCCGCCGGGCATCGACGAGTTCGCGCTGTTCCGCACGCTGTTCATGGCCTCGCCCGATGCGCTGATCGTGGCCGGTGCCGATGGCGTGATCGTGCTGGCCAACACGGCGGCGGCCAAGCTGCTGGCTTTCCCGCTGGAGCGCCTGCAGGGCATGAACGTGGACGACCTGGTGCCGGACGTGATCCGGTCCCGGCATGCGTCCTACCGCGCGTCGTACGAACGCAACCCGCGCCCGCGCCCCATGGGCACGCAGATGGACCTGGTGGCCAAGCGCGGCGATGGCACCGAGGTGATGGTCGAGATCGCGCTGAGCCCCTTGCAGCAGCACGGCGTGCCCTATGTGATGGCCGCCATCCGCGACATCGCGACCTACCCGCGCGTGAAGCAGGCCTTGCGCCGCGCGCGCTACAGCGAGCACCTGGCGCAACTGGGCCGCATGGCCGTGGACATGCGCGACGTGCCGGCCTTGCTGGCCCAGGCGCCGTCGACGGTGGCGCAAGCCCTGCAGCTGGATGTGGCGCGCCTGTTCCTGCTGGAGCCGGGGCGACAGCGCTTGCGCGTGGCTGCGGCCGTGGGCGGGGGCGCGCAGGGCGAGGTGGGTGCGTTCGTGACCAACCAGCCGGACACGGCGCCGGGCCATGTGCTGACGCAGGCCGCACCAGTGATCATGGGCCCGCTGGCGCATGAGACGCGCTTCAAGGTGCCGGCGGACGACCAGGCCCTGGCCTGTGCCCTGTCCGTGCCGCTGCTGGACCGCGATGGCGCGATGGGCGTGTTCACCGTGGCCTCGCGCGAGCCCATGGCGCTGGGCGATGACGAGATCGGCTTCCTGCAATCGGTATCCAACCTGCTGACGACCTCATTGCAGCGTGCCCAGACCGAAGAAGCACTGCGCCATTCGCAACGCCTGGAAAGCGTGGGCCAGCTCACGGGGGGCATCGCCCATGATTTCAACAACCTGCTCACCATCATCCAGGGCAACCTGCAGGTGCTCGAAGAGCTGCCCGTGCTGGAGGCCGACCCGTACGCGCAGGATCTGGTCGGCGCGGCCACGCGGGCCAGCCGGCGTGGCGCGGAGCTGACCAGCAAGCTGCTGGCCTTCTCGCGCCGGCAGGTGCTGCAGCCCGAGCCGGTCGATGTGGAGGCCATGCTGCGCTCGCTGGCCGACATGCTGCGCCGCACGCTGGACCAGCGCATCGCCATCGAGGTGGATGCCGCCGCCGATTGCCCGCCCGTGCTGGCCGATCCGGGGCAACTCGAATCGGCGCTGCTCAACATCGCGATCAACGCGCGCGATGCCATGCCCGAGGGCGGCACCCTGCGTTTCGGCGCCCAGGCCTGCCCGGCGCTGCCCGCCGAGGTGCGCGGCGGCCTGGACGACCCCAGCGCGCCGGCCGGCGGCTTCGTGGCCATCGGCGTGAGCGACACCGGCACCGGCATGCCCGATGAGGTGAAGGAGCGTGCCTTCGAGCCCTTCTTCACCACCAAGGCCGCGGGGCGTGGCACGGGCCTGGGGCTGAGCACGGTCTACGGTTTCGCCAAGCAATCGCGCGGCGCGGTCAGCATCGACAGCGCGCCGGGGCAGGGCACCACGCTCACGCTCTACATTCCGCGCCCCTGGCAGCAGGATGTCGACGCTAGCGATGTGGCACAGGGCAGCCAGGCCGTGCCGCCGGGCCTGTCGGTGCTGCTGGTGGAAGACGATGCCGAAGTGCGCGCCGTGGCCCAGCGTTTCCTGGAGGCACTGGGCAGCCACGTGACAGCGGTGATCAATGCCGAGCAGGCCCTGCTGGCGTTGCAGGACGGCAAGGCCTTCGACCTGCTGCTGTCGGACATCGCGCTGGGTGCCGGCATGCGCGGCACCGAGCTGGCCGCGCGGGCGCAGCAGCAGTACCCGGCCATGGCCGTGCTGCTGATGTCCGGCTTCTCGGCCGACCTGATCGACGCGGACCGCACCTCGCCGGCCGATTGGGAACTGCTGCCCAAGCCCTATTCAAGGCAGGAACTGGCCGCGGCCATTGCCCGCGCGCTGGATGGGCGCTGAAGCCATGACCCTCGCGGCCGCTGCGTGATGCTCATTGCAGCGTGACACCACCGTTGGCCTCGGGCGCCACGCAATCCTGCACGAAAGCCGTGAGCGCGGCCACATCGGGGATGCGGATGTCGCGGCGGCCCTTGCCGTCGAAGCCGATCAACTGCTGCTTGGCCAGCTTGGACAGCGCGCGGCTGACGGTCTCCAGCGTCATGCCCAGATAGTTGCCGATCTCGGCACGGGTCATGCGCAGCGTGATCTGGTCGGTGCGCAGGCCACGGCGGGCCAGCGAATCGGCCCAGTCGCGCAGGAAGTCGGCCACGCGGGCATCGGCGGGCAGGGTGCACACGGCCATCAGCGAATCGCGGTCGCGGCGGATCTCGCGGCTCATGGCCTCGTGCAGCAGCGACATCAGCACGGGCTGGCGCGCGGCGCTGGCCAGCAGGGCGTCGTAGCGCACCATCCAGACCTCGCCGGTGTCCATGGCGATGGCGTCGCAGGTGTACTGCTGACCGGCGATGCCGTCGAACCCCAGCCAGTCGCCGCGGAACTTCAGGCCCACGACCTGCTCGCGGCCATCGGGTGTGAGGTTGATCACCTTGTACAGGCCGGCGTTGACGATGAACAGGTGCGTGAACTGCTCGCCCGCGCTGTGGACGATGTCGCCGGCATGGACCACGCGGCGCTGCGGTGCCAGTGTGTCGCGCAGCACGGCCAGGGTGTCGGTGATCTGCTGGCTGGCGCGCTGGTAAGCCTCGGCGTCCACGCGCTTGGGGGCCGGGGTGGCCAGGGGGCGGGCGCGCAGCGCGTTAGCCGGCACCGAGGGCAGGGGCGAGACGGCTGGGGCGGTGGCCGTGGCGGCGTGGACGTTGAACATGGGGACTCCTGCGGGGGGCTTGAATGCGTGAAAGGGATTCGTGTCGTGTTGCAGGTGATTCTGGGCAGCCCCGGATAACGCCGTGAGAACGGCAGGCGTCGCTCTGTAACGGTTGGCCAATGCTGTGTGAACGGTGTGTATCAACGCGGTATCAGAGCCGCCTTGCCCGGCGCTTGACGAAGCGCAAGCGGCGCACCGATGGCCATTGATAGGCTTGCCGCCATCGTGCTTTCAACCGTGGCCGGGCCACTTCCCATGCCTTCCCGATCCGATTCGCGGCCGGTGCCCACACCGGCCTTTCCACTGGCGACGCTGCCCCGTACCGAGGGCGGCGCGCTGCTGTCACTGGCGCGTTCGCTGGCGGCGGGCGGGGGCGCGCCGGCGTTGCGGGGGCGAAATTTGGCGCTGGTGTGCGAAGAGGACAACGCCGATACCGCGCTGCTGCGCCGGGCCGCGACCGGCCTGGGCATGCAGGTGGCGCGCATCCGGCCGGCGCTGGGCGCTGGCAGTTCACCCCGTGACATCGAGGAAACGGCCCGGGTGCTGGGGCGGCTGTACGCCGCCGTGGAGTGGCCGGGCATGCCGCTGGCCATGCTGGAGCAAGTGGCGCGGGGGGCGGGGGTGCCGGTGTACGACGGCATGAGTTCGGCGGGCCACCCACTGGCGCAACTGGCCGGGCAATTGCCGGGTGAGGCGTCCCATGAAGACAAGCGCTGCCTGTTGCTGCAGGCGGTGCTGGTGGGGACGCTGTCCTAGTCTTCCAGGCAGTCCAGCCGCTTGCGCAGGCGCTGGATCTCGTCTTCCAGATCGGCCACCAGGGCGGCCAGTTCGGGCGCGGCCTCGAAATCCCGCTCCAGGCAGGCGATGCGGCGCACGCGGGCCAGCGTGATGGCGTTGTAGCAGCGCGTGGCATCCGGCGCATCGGTGCAAGCCAGCACCAGGCCGTCGGCCAGGCGCTCTTCGAGCCAGCAGGCCTCGACCAGGCCCAGGCGGCACAGGTCGTCCAGGTCGAGCCACAGCTCTTCGAGCGTGGCTTCCACGAGGGCTTCTTCGGTCGGGTTCATTGTTCTTCCTCCTGCGGACGCCAGTCGGCTTCCGAGGCGGCCACCTTGCGGGCGTCGAACTCGCCGCCCAGTTCGGCGGCCATCTGTTGGTAGAGCCGCCTGGCGCGCGGGTCGTGCGCGCTGGGCAGCACCACGCGCAGCTTGAGTTCCAGATCGCCCGGCGTGGGCGAGGGCAGCCCCTTGCCGCGCACCGTGAGGCTCTGGCCGCTCTGCGCGCCGGCCGGCACGCGCACGTTCAAGCCAGGGCCATGGGGCAGGGGCACGGGCACCACGGCACCCAAAGCGGCTTCCCACGGCGCGACTGGCAACTCGGCCAGCAGGTGCGTGCCGTCCAGTTTGAAACGGGGATGGGGCTTGATCTGCACCTCCAGCAGCAGATCGCCCGCCGGGTTGCCGGCGCCGCCCTGGCCGGCCAGGCGGATCGTCTGGCCCGGACGCACGCCGGCAGGGATCTTGACCTGCAGCTTGCGCTGGCCCACCGAGGCGTGCCCCTGCGCATCGAAGTTGGCGCCGCGCAGAGTGATGGTGCGCGTGGCGCCACGCCACACGTCGGCCAACTCCAGCGCGACGGTGGCGTGCTGGTCTTCACCCCGCCCGCCGGCCTTGCCACGCGCGCCCACGCCCATGCGGCCGAACAGGTCGCTGAAGAAATCGCTGAAGCCGCTGGTGTCCGCGGTGCCCGGCCCCGAGGCGGCGCTGGCGCTGGTGTGGGCCGCGGTGTCCGCGTAGGCCTTGGCCGCCTCGGCTGGGCTGCGCGGGCGGGCGGCCTCCTTGCCGAAAGGCGGACGGGGGGCGTCCACCCCGGCCTGTCGCTGCTCGGCCAGGCGGTCGTAGGCGGCGCGCTTGTCGGGGTCGGACAGCACCACGTAGGCCTCGTTGAGCTCGCGCATGCGCTGCTCGGCGTTGTGCTCCTTGCTGATGTCCGGGTGGAAACGGCGTGCCAGGCCGCGGAAGGCCTTCTTGATCTCCTCGGGCGTGGCCTGGCGTGAAACGCCCAGCCTGGCGTAGTAATCGTGGAACTCCATGGGCGAGCGTGCCTCCCGTTGCCTGCAGGGATGAAGGCCCATGGTAGGCGGCCAGGCAAGCCCCGGCTGCCGACCCAGGAATGCGGCCTGCCACGTGGTGTGTCCGGCATGGTCGGCACTTTGCCGCCTGGCCGGGCACAATGAAGCCCGTGATCGACGCGCGCGACCCGCCGACGTGGCCCGCAGCTTCAGTTCCCAGCCTCAAGCCCACCCGCCAAGATGGACGCCTCTCAAGACTTCTTCGACATCTATTCCCATGGCTTCGCCCGCGTGGCGGTGGCAGTGCCCGCCATCCGCGTGGCCGACCCGGCCTGGAACGCTGCGCGTACGGTTGAACTGATGCAAGAGGCCTTACAACGCGGCGCTGCCCTGGTGGCCTTTCCGGAGTTGGGGCTGTCGGGCTATACCTGCGATGACCTGTTCCACCAGCACACCCTGCTGGACGCCTGCGAGTCGGCTCTGGCCCAGGTGGTTCAGGCGTCCAAGGCGCTGCCGATCATTGTCGTGGTGGGCCTGCCCCTGCGCGTGGACGACCGCCTGTTCAACTGCGCGGCGGTGGTGCAGGGTGGCCGGGTGCTGGGCGTGGTGCCCAAGACCTTCCTGCCCAATTATGCCGAGTTCTACGAGGCGCGCCAGTTCAACGCCGCGCCCACCGCCCTGCGCGACACGGTGACGCTGCTGGGCCAGGCCGTGCCCTTCGGCAGCCTGCTGTTCGAGTGCTCCGACGTGGCGCGCTTCACCTTCCATATCGAGATCTGCGAAGACCTGTGGGTGCCGATCCCGCCGTCCTCCTTCGCGGCGCTGGCCGGGGCCACGGTGCTCGTCAACCTGTCCGCGTCCAACATCACGGTGGGCAAGGCCGATTACCGCCAGCGGCTGGTCAGCATGCAGTCGGCGCGCTGCCTCGCGGCCTACCTGTATTCGTCGGCCGGGGCGGGCGAATCGACCACCGACCTGGCCTGGGACGGGCAGTCGCTGGTTTGCGAGAACGGCGAACTGCTGGCCGAATCGGAACGTTTTGCCGCAGGCTCTCACCTGATCACGGCCGATGTCGATCTGGAACGTCTGGCGCACGAGCGCATGCGCCAGACCAGCTTCGGCCAGTCGGTCGCGTTGCACGCCTCGCAGGTCGAGGCGTTCCGCCGCGTGTCCTTCACGCTGGGACTGCCGCAGGCGCGCCGCCCGCTTCAGCGCCACGTGGAGCGCTTCCCCTACGTGCCCTCTGACCCACGCCGCCGTGACGAGCGCTGCCACGAGGTCTACAACATCCAGGTGCAGGCGCTGGTGCAACGCCTGAGCGTGGCGGGCCAGGGCAAGCTGGTGATCGGCGTGTCCGGCGGACTGGATTCCACCCACGCGCTGCTGGTGTGCGCCAAGGCCGTGGACCTGGTGGGCCGTCCGCGCAGCGACATCCTGGGCATCACGATGCCGGGCTTCGCCACGAGTTCACGCACGCTGGACCAGGCCCTGCGCCTGATGCAGGCCATCGGCTGCACCGTGCAGCAGATCGACATCCGGCCCAGCTGCGAGCAAATGCTGAAAGACATCGGCCACCCGCACACGCCCGAGAACCCCGTCTACGACGTGACGTTCGAGAACGTGCAGGCCGGCGAGCGCACCAGCCACCTGTTCCGCCTGGCCAACCTGCACCACGGCATCGTGGTGGGCACGGGCGATCTGAGCGAGCTGGCGCTGGGCTGGTGCACTTATGGCGTGGGCGACCACATGTCGCACTACAACGTGAACGCCAGCGTGCCCAAGACGCTGATCAAGCACCTGGTGCGCTGGGTTGCCGACACGCAGCAACTGGGCGATCAGGGCAGCGAGGTGCTGCACGCCATCGTCGACACCGAGATCAGCCCTGAACTGGTGCCAGGCGACAAGGATGCGGACCAGCCGGGCCAGAGCACCGAAAGCTTCATCGGCCCGTACGAACTGCAGGATTTCCACCTTTTCCAGCTGGTGCGCTATGGCTATGCGCCGTCGAAGGTGGCGTTTCTGGCCTACAGCGCCTGGCACGACCGTGCACAGGGCCGCTGGCCGCAGGGGCCGGGCGTGCCGCACAACCAGTACACGCTGGCCGAGATCAAGAAGCACCTGGGTGTGTTCCTCAAGCGCTTCTTCACCAACCAGTTCAAGCGCTCGTGCGTGCCCAACTCACCGAAGGTGGGCTCGGGCGGCTCGCTGTCGCCGCGTGGAGATTGGCGTGCGCCCAGCGATGCATCGGCCGTCACCTGGCTGGCAGAGCTCGAGCGCGTGCCCGACGCGGACTGATCCCACAGCATCACGGTCCACATGGCATGGCGGTGTTCAACCGCCGCCAATGCCGATGACGACCTTGCCGCTGCCCCCGCATTCGGGGCAGGCGTTGCTTGCGATGCGCCCGCTGCCGCCGCAGCGCGGGCAGATGCCTTCGCCTGTGCCCGGTGTGCCTGATGCGGCTTCGTCGCCGGGCGCCAGATCAGGCGTGACCAAGGGCTCGGATTGAGAGGCTGGGGTGGTGGCCATGGGGGCTCCTTTCATGCAGGCGGTTTGTGGTGTCCGAAAGGGCAAAGGCCGTGCCGCCTGAGTTATGGGGTACGTGGCTGCATGGCGGGGAAGGTGCACGAGGCAGGCGCGCAGATTGCCAAAGGGTGTTTGCCCGGCCTGACGGTGTACGGCCATTGCGCTCACCCAGACGGCCTTCCTTCCATCCCCAAGGAGCACATTCATGACCGCTACCCACACCTCTACCAGCCACAAAACCTCCGGCCGCAAGACCTCGTCGCACAGCAGCAGCGCCAAGTCGACCACCAAGCGCACCGCGGCGTCCAAGAACGACGCGATCAAGCTGCTGACGGCGGACCACAAGGAGGTCAAGGCGCTGTTCAAGGACTACAACAAGCTGGCAGAAAAGGAAGGCCCGGCCGATGAGCGCCAGGCCCTGGCCCAGAAGATCTGCCTGCTGCTGAAGGTGCACACCACCATCGAAGAAGAGATCTTCTACCCTGCGGCCCGAGAAGCCATCGACGATGCTGACCTGCTGGACGAAGCCACGGTGGAACACGCCAGCGCCAAGGACCTGATCGCGCAGATCGAAGGCATGAGCCCCGATGAGGACCTCTACGACGCCAAGGTGAAGGTGCTGGGCGAGTACATCGAGCACCACGTCAAGGAAGAAGAGACCGAGCTCTTCCCTGAGGTGAAGAAGTCCGAGGCAGACCTGGCCGAACTGGGCACCGAGATGGCGACCCGCAAGCAGGCATTGCTGTCCGAAATGGGTGTGGACGCGCTGGCCTGAGGCCGGCTGCCGCGCCGTGACAGGGCCAAGAGCCCGAAGGAGACTGACATGGCATCCATCAACCTTCCCAAGGTGCCCATGACGGGCACACGGGCCTTGGCCCTGGTCACTGGCGCGTCGTCCGGCATCGGCTTCCAACTGGCGCGGCGCTGCGCCGAGGAAGGCTTCGATCTGGTGATCGCGGCCGATGAGCCGCAGATCCAGCTGGCGGCGCGGCAGCTGTCGTCCATGGGCGTGCGGGTGTCGGCCCTGCAGGTCGATCTGGCCACGCGTGAAGGCGTGGACCAGTTGCTGGCCGCCACGCAAGGCCGGCCCATCGACGCGCTGCTGGCGAACGCCGGCCGGGGCCTGGGCCATGCCTTCCTGGAGCAGGATTTCGAGGACGTGGCCAAGGTGGTCAACACCAATGTGCTGGGCACGCTCTACCTGCTTCAGCGCGTGGCGTCGCAGATGCGCGACCGCGCCGAGGGCCGCATCCTGATCACTGGCTCGATCGCCGGCTTCATGCCGGGCACCTACCAAGCGGTCTACAACGCCACCAAGGCCTTCATCGATTCTTTCTCATGGGCGCTGCGCCATGAGTTGAAGGACACGGGCGTGACGGTGACCTGCCTGATGCCCGGCCCCACCGAAACCGCCTTCTTTCAGCGTGCGGACATGCTCGACACCCAGGTGGGGCAGGAGCGCAAGGCCGATCCGGCCGAAGTGGCGCAGATCGGCTTCCAGGCCATGATGGACGGCGATGGCGACGTGGTCGCCGGCTGGAAGAACAAGCTCCAGGCAGCGCTGGCACATGTCACGCCCTCGGCCTTGCTGGCCGAGCAGCACCGCAAGATGGCGGAGCCACGCTCGCTGCGGCACTGAGTCTTGCCAACCTGGGCCGGTTCTTCAGAACTTGAAGATCGTCAGGCCCAGGCCCAGGCTGGTCTGCTTGAAGTTGTAGTCCAGCAGGGTTTCGCCGAAGCCGTGGAAGGCCTGCACGTACCAGCGCAGCCCATCGGGCCGCTCGGCATTGACGGGGTAGGACCAGTTCAGTTCGACCGAGCCCCGGCCACTGAACGACGGGCGCCACAGCAATGAGGCGATCGAACGGCCCGGCGACCAGTTGATTTGCGCCTGCACATGGCCGAGGTAGTGCTCGATGTCCGGGTTGTCGTCGTACTTGTCGTTGCTCTTGGCCAGCGGCGCTTCGATGCGCAGGTTGGCATTGAGCCCGCCGCGTTCCGCCCCAAAGGAGACGTAGGCGCGGTTCCAACTGCGCGACAAGGCATCCGACTGACCATTGGATTGGTGAACCAGACCGAAACTGGTCAGACCCCACTTCCAGTCGAAGGGCAGGTTCTGCAGGCCGGTGGGCATCGGCACGACGTACAGCAACTCGGGCTGATAGTCGGTGTTGCGGAAGGGCGAGGATTCCTCGTGGTTCCACGTTTGCCAGATCGACTGCTGCGTGTAGGCCACCCACAGATCGGCATTGGGCAGCAGCACATCCTCCAGCACCTTGGTGCGCAACGAGATCTGCAGCTTCGTCTCGAAGTGCTGGTACTTGGGCAGGTTGTTGGCCACGCCGCGCGACGGGCTGTTCGGGTGCTGGTTGATCTCGCGCAGTCCGCGGATCGGCAGGAAGAAGTTGGGCCGGTAGGCGGTGTAGTTGAACGTGCCGCGCTTGTCACCCGGTGCGAGTTCCCAGAAGCGCGAGAGGAAGCCTTCGTCGGGCGGGGTGTTGCCGCTGGCAGGCGTGCCGCCCGCTGGCGCCACCACGGTCTGAGCGGGCTCGCCGGGTTGCGCAGTGTCCGCCTGTGCCGCCACGGGGGAGGGCGGAAGCGCCAGCATGGCCTTGCCCGTCATCTGCCGGTCATAGCAGGCCAGGCGGTCTTTGTCTTCGGTGATCTTCAGGCACGCCTGGAGATCGGGCGGCTGGCCCGGGGGCGCTGCGGCTTGCTGGGCAGACGCGGGCAGCGCCATCAAGGCGAGCGCGGCGGAAGCCCAGGCCAGAGGGAGGGGTTGGGCAAACCGTGCGCGGTGGGTGTCGATGGGCATGGATCGGCAGGAAAAAGGTCTGTCGGTCGCCACCGGGACGAGGGAGGTCCCGGTGCGGCATCGGCGCCCAGCATAGAGGCCTGTGAGAATTTGTGAAGCAGGTCGATGGCTCGACGCGCTGTAGGCGTCGGCTGACGCCGGGTTTGTCGGCCATTGCTCGGGCGGTGCTTCAGTAGCTGACTTGGCGCACGCCGTTCATGCCCTGCAATGCCGCCATGGCGCTCATCACGTTCTCCGGTGTGCCGCTGCGGTCCAGTTCGAACTCGAGGCTGTCGTCGCTCGCGCTCTTGGGGACGCGCTTGAGCGTGACGCGGCTGATGGTGAGTTTGGCGTGGCGCAGTGTGTTCTGCAGCTCCGGCAGGCTCACATGCTCGCGGTCGATGACGACGGTGATCACGCGGGCGGGGTGGCGGCGGAACAGACGCCGCTCGATGGGTTTGAGCACGGCCAGCGTGCTCACGACCAGCACGGTGCTGACGGTGGCCGCGAAAAACATGCCACCGCCGATGGCCAGGCCCACGGCGGCCACGGCCCACAGGCTGGCCGCGGTGGTCAGGCCACGGATCACGCGCTGGCGAAGGAAGAGGATGGTGCCCGCGCCGAGAAAGCCCACGCCGCTGACGACCTGGGCCGCGATACGCGACGGATCGAGTACCACATTGGGCTTGCCCAGCACATCGGCGAAACCGTAGGCCGAGACAATCATCAGCAGGGCCGAGCCGATGCACACCAGCATGTGGGTGCGCAGGCCGGCGGCCCATTCCATGCGTTCACGCTCCAGCCCGACCAGGCCGCCCAGCACGGCAGCGGTGATCAGGCGGAGCAGCAGTTCCTGGTGGCTCAACATCGCGGCGCTCCTGCGTGGTGATGCGTTGATGGAGAAAGCATCGTAGCGGCGAGGCAAAGCCCCGAGGGCCGGGGTGGCCGCTCGGGGCTCGGCGCCGACCACGCTTTGGCGGCGAGGGTCAGGCGCCGCCAAGCACCTTGAACAAGGTGAGGCGGTTGACCTGCTCGGTGAGCTGCAGGCTGATGAGGTTTTGCTGGGCGCTGTACAGGCTGAGCTGCGCGGTCAGCACCGCCAGCGAACTGTCCATGCCCAAGGCCTGGCGCTTTTGCGTGAGGCGCACGGTTTCTTCGTAGGCACGCACCTGGGCCTGCTGGGCGGCCAGGCGTTCGTCCAGGCTGCCACGCACGGCCAGCGCGTCGGCGGCTTCCTTGAAGGCGGTCTGCACCGTTTGCTCGTAGGTGGCCAACTGGATGCTCTGCTCGACCTGGGCAATCTGCAGGTTGGCGCGGGCCGTGCCGCCATCAAAGACGGGCAGCGAGATCGACGGGGCGAAGCTCCAGGTGCGGTTGGCCGAGCTGAACAAGCTGTTGAGACCGGTGCTGGCCTGGCCGATGGAGGTGGTCAGGCTGATGGTGGGAAACAGCGCTGCGCGGGCGGCGCCCACGTCTGCCTTGGCGGCCTGCAGCGACAGCTCGGCGGCGCGCACGTCGGGGCGCTGCAGCAGCACGGTGGAGGGCAACTCGGCCGGCACCTTGAGCAAGGACGCGACCGGTTGCGATTCCGTGGCACCGGGCAGCAGATCGGCGGCGGGCTCTTCGCCGACCAGAAGGCGCAGGGCGTTGAGATCCTGCGTCACTTGGGCTCGGGCCGTGGCCAGGTCACCGCGCGCTGTCTGCACGGCGGCTTCGGCGGTGGCCACGTCGAGGGCGGACACGGCGCCCAACTCGCGCCGCTTGCTGGTGAGGCTCAGGGTCTGCTGGCGGCCCGCGTGGGTCTGCTCGGCCAGGCGGGCCAGCGACTGGTCGGCGGCCAGCGTGAGCCAGGCTTGGGACACCTCGGCGATCAGCGTGGACTGCACGCTCTGGCGGGTTTGCTCGGTGCCCAGGTAAGTGGCCAGTGCCGAGGCCTTGAGCTCGCGCAGGCGGCCCCACAGGTCCAGCTCCCACGAGGCCACGCCCAGGGACACGTCGAGCTGGCGCGTGATGGTGGAGCTGCCGTTCGACACGGCGGCCGAGGTGCGCGTGGCGCTGCCGCCGGCCGAAGCATTCACCGTGGGCAGCAGGCTGGCCTCGCTGATGCGGTAGGTGGCGCGGGCCTTGTCGATGTTGAGCGCGGCCAGTCGCAGATCGCGGTTGTTGAGCAGGGCTCGATCGATCAGCCGTTGCAGGCGCGCGTCGGTGACGACCTGATGCCAGTCGGGCAGGGCGCTGCCTTCGGTGATGACCGGGCCATCGCCGTGCACGGCGGGGACCGCGGCAGCCGGTGCGGCCTTGGCCGTCAGCGTGGCGGGCACCGGCATGGCGGCGGCGAGGTTGGTGCTGTGATCCAGCGTGGCGCAGCCGGCCAGGGCCATCGCCAGCAGCACGGAGATGCAGCTCAGGCGGGTGTTCATGTCGATTCCTTCAGGTTGGCGGGCAGGGTGTCTGCATGGGCTGCACGTGCGGCCTTGCGGCGGTCGAAGAAGCCACGGATCAGCACGTAGAACAGCGGCACGAAGACCAGGCCCAGCACGGTGGCGGTGAGCATGCCGCCCAGCACGCCGGTGCCGATGGCGCGGCGGCTGCCCGAGCCCGCGCCCGTGGACAGGGCCAACGGCAGCACACCGAACATGAAGGCCAGCGAGGTCATCAGGATCGGACGCAGGCGCAGCTTGACGGCGTGCAGCGTGGCGGCGACCAGTTCTTCTCCGTCGGCTTGCAGCTGCTGCGCGAACTCCACGATCAGGATCGCGTTTTTGGCGGACAGGCCCACCGTGGTCAGCAGCCCGATCTGGAAGTACACGTCGTTGGACAGGCCCGTGGCCCAGGTGGCCAGCACGGCGCCGATCACGCCCAGCGGCACGACCAGCATCACCGAGAAGGGCACCGACCAGCTCTCATACAGCGCAGCCAGGCACAGGAACACGAACAGGATGGACAGCGCGTACAGCGCCGGCGCCTGCGAGCCCGACAGCCGTTCTTGGTACGACTGGCCGGCCCATTCGTGGCTGATGCCCTTGGGCAGCTTGGCCACGATCTCTTCGGCCGCGGCCATCGCGTCGCCCGAGCTCACGCCCTGCGCGGCCGAGCCCACGATCTCGAAGGACGACAGGCCGTTGTAGCGCTCCAGCTTGGCGGGGCCGGTGGACCAGCTCACCGTGGCGAAGGCGCTGAAGGGCACCATCTCGTTGTTGCTGTTGCGCACGTACCAGTGGCCGATGTCCTCAGGCTGCATGCGGAAGTTGGCGTCGCCTTGCAGGTAGACCTTCTTCACACGGGACTTGTTGATGAAGTCGTTGACGTAGCTGCCACCCAGCGCGGCAGACAGCGTGTCGTTGATGTCGCTGGTGGACAGGCCCAGGGCGCTGGCTTTCTGGTCGTCGATGGTGACGGCGATCTCGGCCGAATCGGCCAGGCCGCTGGGACGCACGCCGCTCAGGCGCTTGTCCTTGTTGGCCTCGGCGATGAACTGGTCACGCGCCTTGGACAGGGCCTCGTGGCCCAGGCCGCCGATGTCTTCGAGCTCCAGCGTCCAGCCGGCGTTGCTGCCCAGGCCACGCACGGCCGGCGGCAGCATCACGAAGACGCGGGCATCGCGGATGGTGGACAGCTCCTTCGTGTAGCGGGCCGCCAGGGCCCGCGCGCCATGCTCGGTGCCTTCGCGTTCGCTCCAGTCCTTGAGCTTGATGAAGAGGTTGCCCGAAGCCTGGTCGCCGTTCATGCCGCGCAGCGAGATCACGCCGGCCACTTCGGGCTGCTTGGCCAGGTAGGCTTCCACCTGGGCCAGCGCTTCGGAGGTGCGGGCATCGGTGGCGCCGGCGGGCAGCTGCACCATGGTCATCAGAAGGCCCTGGTCTTCATCGGGCAGGAACGAGGTCGGCAGCTTGGTGAAGCTGAAGCACAGGCCGGCGGCAAGCAGACCGTAGATGATCAGCATGCGCGGGCCGCGCGACAGCACGCGCTGCACCAGGCTTTGGTAGCGGTTGGTGCCGTTCTCGAAGCCACGGTTGAAGCCGCCGAAGAAGCGGCCCAGCAGTCCGTTGCCCGTGGCGTGGTCACCCGAGCGCAGCAGCGAGGCGCACAGCGCGGGCGTCAGCGTCATGGCGACCAGCACGCTCAGCACCATGGCCGACACGATGGTGATCGAGAACTGGCGGTAGATCACGCCGGTGGAGCCTCCGAAGAAGGCCATCGGGATGAACACGGCCGACAGCACCAGCGAGATACCCACCAGCGCACCGGTGATCTCGCCCATGCTCCTGCGTGTGGCTTCGCGCGGGTTCAATCCTTCGTCGCGCATCAGGCGCTCGACGTTCTCGACCACCACGATGGCGTCATCGACCAGCAGGCCAATGGCCAGCACCATGCCGAACAGTGTGAGCGTGTTGATCGAGTAGCCGAAGGCCGCCAGCACGCCGAAGGTGCCCAGCAGCACCACGGGCACGGCGATCGCGGGGATCAGCGTGGCGCGCAGGTTCTGCATGAACAGGCCCATGATGATCACGACCAGCACCATGGCTTCGGCCAGGGTCACGACCACTTCCTTGATCGACACCTTCACGAAGGGCGTGGTGTCGTAGCCGATGTCGGCCTTCATCTGGTTGGGGAAGAAGGGCGCGAGCTGCTCGATCTTGGCCTTCACCGCAGTGGCCACGCCCAGCGCGTTGGCGCCGGTGGCGAGCTTGACGCCCATGCCGGCCGAAGCCTTGCCGTTGTAGCGCGACTGGAAGGTGTAGCTCTCGCTGCCCAGCTCCACGCGGGCCACATCCGACAGGCGCACGATGGCGCCATCGGTGGCGGACTTGACCACCACCTTGTTGAACTCATCCACGGTGCGCAGCTTGCTGCGGGCCGTGATGGTGGCGTTGAGGGCCTGGCCGGGTGCGGCGGGAAGGGCACCCAGTTGGCCGGCCGACACCTGCGTGTTCTGGTTCGTCAGTGCCGTGGTGATGTCCGACGGCATCAGCGCGTACTTCTGCAGCTTGGTCGGGTCCAGCCAGATGCGCATGGCGTAGCTGGAGCCCAGCGTGGTCACATCGCCCACGCCGTCGATGCGGCTGATCTGGTCGACGAGGGTGCTGGCCACGTAGTCGCCGATGTCGGCCGAGGTGACCTTGGGATCGTCCGAGGTGAGGTTGGCGATCAGCAGGAAGTCGGTGCCCGACTTGGTGACGGTCACGCCCTGGCTCTGCACGGTCTGGGGCAGCTGCGTCATGGCCTGCTGCACCTTGTTCTGCACCTGCATCTGCGCCACATCGCTGTTGGTGCCGGCGACGAAGCTCAATGAGACGCTGGCGCTGCCCGCCGAGCTGGACGAAGACGACATGGTCAGCATGCCGTCCAGGCCCTTCATCTTCTGCTCGATGACCTGGGTGACCGAGTCTTCCACCGTTTGCGCGGAGGCGCCGGTGTAGGTGGCGTTGACGGTGATGCGCGGCGGGGCGATGTCGGGGTACTGCTCCAGTGAGAGCGTGGTGATGGACAGCGCGCCCGCCAGCATGATGACGATGGCGATGACCCACGCGAAGATGGGCCGGTCGATGAAGAAACGTGCCATGGCGGGCTCCTCAGCGACTGGCAGCTTGTGAGGCCGACGATGCCGACGGGGACGTGGCGGAGGCTGCGCTGGCCGCCGTCACGGCGTGCACCAGTTGGCCCGGGCGGACCTTGCCGCTGCCTTCCACGATCAGGCGATCGCCGTCTTGCAGGCCCTGCGTCACGCGCCATTGGCCCTTCACGGTGTCGGCCACGGTCACGCTGCGCTGGGTCACCTTGCCGTCGGCCTGCACGATCAGGGCCGTGGCCTGGCCGCTTGCATCGCGGGTGATGCCAGCTTGCGGCGCCAGGATGGCGGCCGGGTCACGCGCCTGGTCGATCACGGCGCGCACGTACATGCCTGGCAGCAGCAGACCCTCGGGGTTGGGCAGTTCGGCGCGCAGGGTCACGGCACCGGTGGTGGTGTTCACGGTGACCCCGTTGACCTTGAGCGTGCCCGGGTGCGCATAGGCCGTGCCGTCTTCCAGAACCAGGCGGATGGCCAGTTCGCCGTTCTTGAGCTGACCGCTGGCGATCTGGCGCTTGAGCTTGAGCACGTCCACGCTGCTTTGCGGGATGTCGACCAGGATGGGATCGAGCTGTTGAACCGTGGTCAGCGCCGTGGTCTGGCTGGCCGTGACCAGCGCGCCGGCCGTGACGGTGGACGTGTCCACGCGGCCGGTGATGGGCGAGGCCAGGCGGGTGCGCTCCAGATCGAGCTTGGCGGTGGCCAGCGCGGCTTGCTCGGCCTTCAAGGTGGCCTGGGCCTGGCGCAATGTGGATTCGGCGTCTTCCTGATCCTGGCGCGTGCCGGCATCGGCGGCCAGCAGCTCGTTCTGGCGCTTGGCCGTGAGCTCCGCCGAGGCCAGGGCGGCCTGCGCCTTGGCCACGCTGGCCTGGGCGCTGTCATAGGCGGCCTGGTAGCTGGCCGCGTCGATCTGGTACAGGGCCTGGCCGGCCTTGACGACCGTGCCTTCGGTGAACAGGCGGGCGCGGATGATGCCGCTGACCTGCGGGCGGATCTCGGCGGTCCGGGCGGCCACGGTGCGGCCGGGCAGCTCGGTGTTCAGGGCCAGGGGCTGGGCGTGCAGGGTGACCACGCCGACCTCGGTGGCAGGGGGCTGCTGCTGGCCACCATTCGACGGGCCACAGGCGGCCAGGGTGAGCAGGAGAGGGGCGCTGAGCAGGGCTGCGCCCACGGGGCGGCGCAGTGATTGAGGCAACGACATGAGAGGCTCCATTTCGGACATGCCCACATGCTCGCCACCAAATGTGCAGAAAAATTGAAGACATTCAGCCAGGGCCGGCCCGACTTGCCATATGGCGGTACCGCTGGCCCAATGCCGGGCATGCGCATCGGAATGTCCACCCGCCTGTTCCTGGCCATCCTGGCCACGGTCGTGCTGTCTGTCACGCTTGTCATCGGTGCCACGCGCTGGAACTTCGAGCGCGGCTTCCTCGGTTACCTCAACGAGCTGGCGGCCGAGCGGCTGGCCTTCCTGGAGCCGCGCCTGGCCAAGGCCTACCAGGCCCATGGCAACTGGGATTTTTTGCGTGACAACCCGCCGGAGTGGTTCACCCTGCTGCGTCCCGTGCCGGGTGAGGAACTGCCCGCGCACACGCCCACGCAGTTCGGCATGCCGCTCACCTCTGACCTGACCGGTGCCATGCTGCGCCTGAGCCTGCTTGATGCGCAGGACCAGTGGGTGATGGGTTTCCGTGAACTCTCGCCCCAAGCCTTGCGCCGGCCGGTGCGGGTGCAGGGGCGCACGGTGGGCTGGATCGTGCTGGCCCCGTTCCAGTCGGTGGCGGACACCGGAGCGCAACGCTTCCAGCAGGGCCAGACTCACGCGGCGCTGGCCATCGGTGCGCTGAGCGTGGCCTTGGCCGCGCTGATCGCCTCGTGGGTGGCGAGTCGCTTGCTGGCACCTGTGCGCCGGGTGGCTTCCGCCACGCATTTGCTGGCCGCCGGCCACCATGACACCCGCGTCGATCTGGAGAACCGCACCGACGAGGTCGGCCAGCTCGCGCGCGACTTCAACCACCTAGCGCACACCCTGGCCCGAAACGAGACCCTGCGCCGCGATTTCATGGCCGATGTCTCGCATGAGCTACGCACGCCCCTGGCCGTGCTGCGTGGTGAACTCGAAGCGCTGGAGGACGGCATCCGCCCGCTGGATGCGGCGGCGGTCAAGTCGCTGCAAGGCGCGGTTAGTCAGATCAGCGACCTGGTGGACGACCTGTACGAGCTGGCCTTGTCCGATGCCGGTGCCATGAGCCACAAGCTCGAACCGCTGGACCTGCGCACACTGCTGGCACGTGTGGCCGATACGCACCGCCGCCGCATCGAGGCCCAGGGCCTGGCGCTGAACCTGCAGTTGCCGGCCACGCCCATGCCTGCCCTTGCCGACGAAGGCCGCCTGCAGCAGTTGCTGGACAACCTGCTGGAGAACTGCCGCCGCTACACCGATGCCCCGGGCGAGGTTCGCATCACCACGGCCGGGCGCGACGCCCAGTGGCACATCGAGGTCCACGACAGTGCGCCGGGCGTGCCGGCCGAACTGCGCGAGCACCTGTTCGAACGCTTCTTCCGCGTGGACCGTTCGCGCAGCCGCGCCTCGGGCGGCACCGGCCTGGGCCTGGCCATCTGCCGCAACATCGCGCTGGCCCATGGTGGCCAGATCGATGCCGCCGAATCGCCTTTGGGCGGTGTGCGCATCACCCTGCGCCTGCCCATTGAAAGGCCGATCGCATGAGCCCTGCGGCAATGAACACCGCGCCTGATCCAGCCAGCCGCCCCGTGCTGATCGTCGAGGACGAACCCAAGCTGGCCGCCTTGCTGACCGACTACCTGAAAGCGGCCGGCCTGCCGAGTGTGCACGTGGATGACGGCTTGGCGGTGGAACCCGCCGTGCGCCAGCACGATCCCGCCGTGGTGCTGCTGGACCTGATGCTGCCCGGCCTAGACGGCATGGCCGTCTGCCAGGCGCTGCGCGGCTTTACGCAGGTGCCCATCATCATGATGACCGCGCGCGTCGAAGAGGTGGACCGCCTGCTGGGCCTGGAGTTGGGCGCCGACGACTACATCTGCAAGCCCTACAGCCCGCGCGAAGTGGTGGCGCGCGTGAAGGCGCAGTTGCGGCGCAGTGGCTGGGGTGTCGCACCGCCTCAGCCCGCAGTGCAAGGTTTGCAGATCGATGACACCGCATTGCGCGCCAGCGTGGGTGGCCACACGCTGGACCTGACGCCCGCCGAGTTCCGCCTGCTCAGCGCATTGGCCGCGCAGCCCGGCCGTGTCTTCTCACGCGACCAGTTGCTCGATCAACTGCACGACGATGGCCGCGCCATCACCGACCGCGCTGTCGACAGCCACATCCGCAACCTGCGCCGCAAGCTGGAGGCCGCGCCCGGCGGCATCGACCCGATCCGTTCGGTGTACGGCGTGGGCTATGCCTGGGAGTGGCCCGAAGCCTGAATGCTGCCCGATCAGGGTTGGGGCGCGGCGGGCAACAGGTAGTCCCGCACGGCCTTCTCCACGTGCAGCTTGATCTCCGCGGGCGTGGGCAGGGGCTTGCCGGGCTCGTCGAACTGCGCGGCGTATTCGTACAGCGGCACGAACAGGCTGTCCTTGTCGGGCGCACCCTTCAGGCGCAGTGGTTCTGGCCGGGCGATCAGGCGGTCCCACTGCTTGCGCACCTCGGACCACACCGGCTCGGTGGCCTGCAGGTAGCGGTCGCCGGCGCTCCAGTCATAGCCTTCGATGCGTTCGTAGCGGTTGAAGCCCAGCTCGCGCGCTACCACGGGGTCGCCCGCCAGCACACGGCCGGCCGCATCGAGCTTGACCTTGAGGTTGGCCTGCTCATGCACCCAGCCCGTCGGCGTGATGATGTGGCGGTTGTTGCCGATCAGCACCTGGTAGTCATCACGCACGCTGAACTCGCGGCGCGGCAGCGGGCGCCAGCCATCGGTGTCGCTCCAGGCGGAGTAGTTGCCCAGGTGCTCCCACGCGGCCACGCCCGAGTAGCGCGGCGAATCATCGACCTGGTAGACCGTTTGCCGCCACTGGCCCTTGCGCTGTGCTGCGGGCACGGCCATGCGCTGCCAGGTGTTGAGGCCGCGGTAGACCAGCTGGTCCTTGGGCTCGTACTGCCAATCCTGCCGCCAGTGCTTGACGACGAAGGGCCCTTCGACCTTGCCATCGTCGCCCACCATGGTCATCACCAGCAGGTGCTGCAGGATGATGGACGTGCCCTTGTCTTCCAGCACGTAGACCTTCTCGGTGCCCCAACTCTGGTAGGGCTTGTCGGGCTGGAAGCCGGCCTTGAAGCCCGCCACCTCGATGAAGTCGAAGCTGGCGCGGTAGGCACCGGCCATGGCGAGGATCGCGCGGCGGTCACGTTCGAACTTGCCCAGGCCCGGGGCCTGCAGGGCCTGCCATTCGGCCGTCGGCTGCGTGACAGGCTGAACCGAAGTGCCGGTGGTGCTGCCACCGCGCGGTGCCAGCGTGGATTCGTTCAGGAACTTCCACGAGAAGGTGTACTGGCGCCAGGCGGGGCCCTTGGCCGCGTCGTCCGATGCCTTGGGCGCGCCTTCACCCGCGGCGCTGGCGGAGGCCGCCGTGGCGCTGGCCGCCTTGGGTCCATAGGCGAAAGCGGGGCCATGCATCACGAAGGGCATGGCGCACAGCAGAAGCGCACCGTACAGGCGAGAACTGGGCTGGATCATGAGCGTCGGGTGGAGTGATGGTCCAGCCCGGGATCATGCATGAAAGCGAAGCGGTCGCCGGCATGCCCCCAAGCACGAAAAGGACCTGAAGTCATGCGGCTGTTGCATATCGACCTGTCAACGTACTGCGGCCCATTGCATGAATTCGCGCGCCGACATCGGCTTGCCGTACACATAGCCCTGGATGGCATAGACACCCATGGCGGCCAGTGCGCTGACCTGCTCCGGGGTCTCGACCCCTTCCGCGATCATGGCCAGCCCGGACGATTTGGCGAACTCGACTATGGCGTCGAGCACCGGCCGTTTGGCGTCCACGCCAGGACGAAGCGTGTCGACGAACATCTTGTCAATTTTGAGCGTGCCGATCGGCAGCTCCTGCACATAGGAGAAGCCTCCGAAGCCCGTGCCAGCGTCGTCCAGCTTGATCTCGATGTTCTGCTGCACCAGCACGTTCAGCACCTGCCTGGCTCGCACCAGGTCGTGGAACTGGCGTCGTTCGGTGACTTCCACTGATACATTGTGTCCCGCCAGCCCGTGCTGGGCGATCAGCTCACCCAGACGCTTGCCATAGCGCGTGTCGCCGAGCTGTTCCGGCACGAGGTTGATGCTGACGTAGAGCTTGGTGCCTGTCCAACCGAAATGGGCGATGTCCTGGACGATGGTTTCAGTGAGCTGGTCGGTGATTGGCTGGATGAGGCCGGTCTCTTCGGCATAGGGTACGAACTGGGCGGGCGGAACGACCTGGCCATCACGGCCTACCCAGCGTACCAGGGCCTCGGCGCCGAGGATGCTGCCATCGCGTGAATCGACGATGGGTTGGTAGTAGGGGAGGAAGGCCCTCCGGCGCAAACCTTCGCGAATCAGGAAGTCCATCGAGTGACGGACCTTGAGCACGCGGTGGATCGCGTAGGTCATCACACTGGCCAGGCACAGGCCGACAAGGAGTGTTGCGACCCAGCCTTGCAGGCGGTAGTGGTCGACGAAGTTGTCGTCGGCCTGGAGGATGAGCTCCAGCAACAAGGCGCCACGGGCGCGGGTGATGCGTTGCTCGAGCGTCGCGGCATGGGATAAAGGCTCGGAGTCCAGCAGCAGCGGCGGATCTCCGTCTATCCGCAGCGAGAAGGCGCGGCAGCCGGCGCAGTCGACGTCACCCACATAGCCGAGGCGCGGAGGCTCCAGTGCCGCCAGATAATGCACGCCATCGCGGGTGAGTTGGAGGAACAGTCCGAAGCGGTGCTCTCCGCCCTGGAGGGCCACCAGTGCCATTGTGTCGTCCAGGCGGTGAAGCTGCCGGGGAGGTACGTCGGGGCCCGTCCACTGAATGCCCACGACGTGGCTTCGACACAGCAGGACGCCGTCTCGCTCGATGGCGATCCAGCGCAGCGACCCGTTGTCGAAGGTGTGCTGGGCCAGCAACGGGCTCAACCCCTGGGGGCAGTCCAACTGAGCCGGCGCTGGCAGCCGCTGCAGCTCTTCGCGCGCGCGCTCGATGTTGTTCTGAAATGCCAACGCAAGGCCCTCGGCGTGACTGTGCAGTTGCCGTTCGGCGAAGCGTCGGTTTGCGGACCCGAGCAGTAGTGTGATCAGCGTCAACACCGCGATGAAAGTGATGGATTCCACCACCGTGTCGCGTGACATGTGACGTATCCAATCACGTGGCTTGGGCATCGTGCGCTCCTGCTTTGTTGGAGCGATTCTAGCCAGCGTGATGGAGCGCCCCGTCGATCCACGAGGCACGTGGCGGCGACGGGGCGGCGCGTGCGTCAGCCGCGGCGACGCAGGCGGGCCATCATGCCCACCACGCCCAGGCCAGCCAGCGCGTAGGCCAGGCTGTCGGCCTCAGGCACGGGCGAGGTCAGCACGAAGGACAGGTTGTCGGCGTAGCCATCGTTGTCGCCACCGCCCAGGCGCTCCATGGACAGCGAGAACTGGATCTTGCTCACGCCCACGGGCAGCGTGCCCAGGCTCTGCTGGAAGAACAGGCCTGTCTGGTTGCCACGGTCGGCGGGCAGGACGGGGCCGATGGCGGCAGAGCCGATCTCGTTGCCGGTGATGTCCAGAAAGGACACGTACAGCAGCGCGTTGTCGCCCTGCGATTGCCAGCCGCCCAGCCAGCCGCTGAGCGAGTATTCCACGGCCGTGCCGTTGGCCGTGAGGCTGCTCACGTCGATGACCTGGAAGCCCGCGCTTTGCGCACCGACGCCGGTGAACATCTTGGCGCCACGGTCCACGGGGCCGGGCTGCGTGGGCAGGACCCAGTTGCTGCCGTAGCTCACGGACTGGAACAGGTCGTAGCCGTCGAAGGCCGTCCAGCCGGTCGTGCCGCTTTCGGCGCCACCATTGCTGATCAGGTTGTCACCGTAGTTGACGCTGGCCTGCGCGGCCAGGCTGAGGGTGGCCGCTGCGATGGCCAGGAAGCGCTTGAATTTCATGGTGCTGCTTTCTTCAAAAAGATTCGATGCGTTCGCTCAGACCTGGTATTGGTCGAGCTGGGCCGTGCCTTGCATGGCCGGATCGCTGATGGAGGCCTCGCCCGTTTCCAGGTGGCCGGCGAAGCGTCGGCTCCAGCCCGTCAGGTTTTTGACGCGCACGCCCTGGTCGTACCAATGGTGGCTGTCGGCCAGGGGCAGGCGCAGGGTCTGCGCGCTGCGGGCCGGCACGGCGATCTCGCGGGCCGGGCTGGCGTCGTACTTCAGCGCTTGCAGCACGAAGGTGCAGGCGGTGTTGCCCTCGTTGACGAGCTGCACGACCAGTTCGCCGTTGGCGCGGTCGCTGCTGACTCGGACATCAGGGCGCGCGGCCGTGCTGTTGGCGGCGGGCGTGCTGCCCGTGAAATGGCGGTGCAGGCCGTTGGGGCCCAGCACCCACAGGTCGTAGGCGCTGCCGGCGGTGGTGGCCCACACGCCATCGAGGTGCTTGCCGGGCTCGACCGTGTAGCGGCGCGGCGCTTCAGCCAGCGCCAGGCGGTTGTACACGTGAAACACGGCACCGGCTTCGCCGTCGTTCTGCAGGCGCAGGCTCACGCTGGTGGCTTGCACGGTGGCGTGCACGTGCAGGTCATAAGGCAGGGCGCGGGCCGGGCGCACACCGGCGGCCTGCACCGGGGCGACCAGCGAGCTGGGCGTGGCCGGGGTCTTCGTCGACGGCAGCGCCAGGGCCAGCAGGCGGCGGGCCTGCGTGGCAGGCAGGTTCTGCACGAAGGCGCTGTCTTCGGGCGTGGCGAAGTCGAAGCAGTTGCTGAGGTCGCTGCTCACGGCGCGGCGCCACGGCGTGATCAGGGGCTCCTGCACACCGAAGCGGGCTTCGATGAAGCGGATCACCGAGGTGTGGTCCGACACCTGGGAGTTCACCCAGCCGCCCTTGCTCCACGGCGAGATGGCGTACAGCGGCACGCGCGGGCCCATGCCGTAGGGGCGGTGCTGGTATTGCGGGTCCGAGCCGTTGAGGTTGTGGTGGTACTCGCCCGTGGTGTCCACGGTGGAGGCGCCGGCCAGAACAGCCTGGGCCGGGTTGGCGGCGTAGCTCAGGTAGCTGGGCGCGGCGGGGGGCGGCATGTGGTCGAAGAAGCCGTCGTTCTCATCGAAGTTGATGATCAGCACGGTCTTGCTCCAGACGTCCGGGTTGGACGTGAGGGCATCGAGCACGCGAGCCGTGTAGTCGGCGCCCTGGGCGGGGCTGGAGGGGCCCGGATGCTCGGAGCCTTCCGCCGTGGCCACGATCCAGCTGACTTGCGGCAGCTTGCCCGCCAGCACGTCTTCTTTCAGCTTGTCCAGATCGCGCGTGGAGACGCCACGGTCACGCAGGGCCTGCGAGTAGCCGGGGCGCTGGTAGTACGCGTCGCGGAAGGGACGGAACCCGGCCAGCGAGTTGTCGGTGAAGTTGTCCGCCATGTTCTGGTAGACCTGCCAGCTGATGCCGGCGTTCTGCAGGCGCTCGGCGTAGGTCACCCAGGTGTAGTCGGTGGCGGGGTTCTCGTTGAACCAGTCGTGGCTGTTGTCGGTGGAGGGGCCGCCGGCCAGGGCCAGCGGGTCGTTGCCGCCGCTCCACAGGAACAGGCGGTTGGTGTTGGTGCCGGTCTGCGTGGCACAGTGGTAGTGGTCGCACAGCGTGAAGGCGCGGGCCAGCGCGAACTGGAAGGGGATGTCCGCTTCCTTGTAGTAGCCCAGCGAGTGGTTCTGCTTGGCCTTGGGCCAGTTGTTCATGCGGCCCAGGTCCCAGGCGGCCTGCGCATCGCCCCAGGAGTGCGGCGTGCCGGACACGCGCATCACCGCGAAGTCCTGCTGCGTGTTGAGGTGGAAGGGCGCGATGGCCGTCTGCGTGCTGCCCCAGCCTGGGCGGCCGGGCACGGCGGCGGCGCCACCGATGGGCTGCGCGAACACGCTCTTGCGCGTGAAGGCGGCGCGGTCCATCACGGGGATGGGGAAGGGATCGGCGAAGCCACGCACGCCGGCCAGGGTGCCGAAGTAGTGGTCGAAGGAGCGGTTCTCTTGCGTGAGGACCACGATGTGCTCGACATCGTTGATCGTGCCGGTGCGCTGCGCGGCCGGGATGGCCAACGCGCGCTGGATGGCGGGGGGGAAGCTGGCCAGGGCGGCGCTGGCGCCAACGGCCGTGCCCATGTTGCGCAGGAAGCTGCGGCGGTCTTGTCGTGTCATGGTGTTGTCTCGGGTGATGAGCGGGGGACTCATCCGCCTCGGGCCCGGACAACAGTGGATGGCGTGCCAGCAAGGGAGGGCTGGCGGCCATGGGCGATGTCTGCCTGGGCATTCCGTAAGGCGGAAGCGCAGGCGACTCTAGGGAGTGACTTTGAAAGGGCTGTGATCGGTGAGGTGCCGATCAGATCATGTCTTTTCAGGTCACGTTGCGTGACCGTGCACGAAGTGGCGCCTCAGGGCATCAGCACCAATTCGTCGAAGGCCACCATCTTGACGCGTTCGTCGATCTGCTGATCGTCCAGGTAGCCATTGATGGCGTGCTGGATGGCGCGGCCGTAGCGCTGGATGCCGTCGGCGCCCTTGATGTCCTCTCGGCTTACGGTGGTGCCGACTTGCTCGATCATGGCCTTGAGGGCGGGCTGGTGGCCTTCGAGCGTGGAAGGATCGTCCTTGTTGCGCAGCTGCAGATTGACCTTGACCGATACCATGCGGCCATCGGCCAGCTGAGAGATGACCTTGGGTACGTTGAGCCACACGGCACCGTTGCGCGGCTTGTCCATCGCGGACATCTCCGTGAAGACCCAGGCACCGAAGGCGACCAGCAAGGCGCCCAGCGCGATGCCGATGGCCAGCGTCCAGTCGCTGCCCTTGTGCTTGCGCGTCATGGTCATGGAGGCGCTGCCGCTCATCGTTTCAAGCTCCCTTGTGCCAGTGCCGTGACTGTAAGAGCGCGAGCGGCATCCCCCGCGATTGCGGGGGGTGCATGTGCGGCATATGCACGCTTGCTGGCTTATCCGAACCCGGGGCTCTCCAGGTCTTCCTGCATCAGCTGGACCTGCTGGCGAAGCTGGTCGGCCTGCTGCTGCCAGTACATGGCCTGGCCAAACCAAGGGAAAGCGGACGGGAAGGCTGGATCGTGCCAGCGGCGTGCCAGCCAGGCGCTGTGGTGCACCAGGCGCAGCGTGCGCAGGGCCTCGACCAGCGTCCATTCGCGCCAGTCGAACTCGGCGATGCTCTCGTAGCCGTCCATCAGCGCGTACAGGGCGGGCTGGCGCTCGCGGCGGTGGCCGCCCAGCAGCATCCACAGGTCCTGCACGGCGGGGCCGGTGCAGGCATCGTCCAGGTCGACGAAGTGCGGGCCTTCGTCGGGTGTCCACAGCACATTGCCCAGGTGGCAGTCGCCGTGCACGCGGCCCAGGCGCAGGCCTGGCACCCGGTCGAACACGGCTTCGACCGTGTCCAGCGCCTGTTGGGCCGCCGCCAGCCACACCCCCCGCTGGGGCTCGGGCAGATCCCCATGATCGCGCAGCCAGCGCCAGGCATCGCGGCCCAGGTAGTCCACGCTCAGGGCGGGGCGGTGCTCGAAAGCACGCTGGCGGCCCACGGCATGCAAGCGGGCCATCAGGCGGCCGAGCCATTGCAGCACTTCAGGGTCGTCCAGCTCGGGGGCGCGGCCGCCGCGCCTGGGGCTCACGGCATAGCGGTGGCGTGCGCCTTCGGCCTGCCATGCGGCCAGGGTGGGAGGTGTGCCCAGCAGTTCGGCGGCCTCGCCATGGCCAGGGGGTACCAGGGGCAAGGGCGCCACAGCGGGCACATCGGCCTCGGCCAGGTCGAGTGCGAAGCGGTGCTCCTCGAGGATCTGCGCATCGCTCCAGCGGCCCGGGCGGTAGAACTTGGCCACCGCCATGCCCCCATCGCCCAGGCCCACCTGGAAGACGCGGTTTTCGTAGGAATTCAGGGGCAGCAGGCGGCCGTCGGGATCCAGGCCCGCAGCCACCAGCGCGTCGATCACGGCATCGGGCGTGAGTTGGGCGTAGGGGGTGAGGTCGGAGAAGGGCTCGTCGTCGGGCGCGGGGCGGTCGGTCATGCCCGATGGTAGCGCGCCGTTCCGAAGCGGGCTCAGGTCGTGGCCTGAGGCATGCCCCACTGCACAAGGACATCGTTGAGCGCATGGGCGACGAAGCCGCACAGCGACAACTGCAGGGCCAGCAGCGCGGCCGAGGTTTCGGGCTCACCGGGAGCGCCGGTGGGCACCATGGCCATGGCCACGACAGCGCCCGCGAACGGCAGGCAGCCCGCCAAGCTGCTGGCGACCAGCGTGCGCCAGGTCACCGGGTGGCGCCGACCGAAGGCGCGCAGGATGCCCATGCGCCAGGCGGTGTAGAAGTAGTTGGCGGTCAACACCAGGGCCAGGATGGCCACGCCGAACAGGGGGCTGAGGGTGTCCATGTTAGAACGGGGGACTGCGGGTCGGGAGGGGCCGTGTCAGAACGGCGCGATGGCGTGCAGCTTAGCGGCCCTCTCTCTGTGATGTAAGGGTTATCCCTTGATATGAGGGGTGTCGTGCTGAATCGAAAACGCATTGCTTCGCATGGTGGAAAGCGGGGCGTCTGGCGGGGCCGCGTCGGCGCCGCCTTGATGGGCCTGATGGGCCTGGGTTCTGGGTTGGCCGCCGGCCCGGGTGAGTTAAGCCCTGCAGGAGGTGCGCCGCTTGTGGCTTTCACGGTGGACACCGTGGCCAGCGGGCTGGACCACCCCTGGGGCCTCGCCTTCCTGCCAGATGGGCGCATGCTGGTCACCGAGCGTGCCGGGCGCCTGCGCGTCGTCGACGCCCATGGCACTGTCAGCGCAGCCGTGACAGGGCTGCCCGCCAACATCGACGTGCAGGGCCAGGGCGGTCTGCTGGATGTGGTGCTGGACCCGAACTTCGCGGCGAATCGCCGCGTCTACCTCAGTTATGCCGAAGCAGGCACGGGCAGCGAGCGTGGCACCAATGGCACGTCGGTGTGGCGGGGCGAACTGAGCGCCAGCGGCGCTGCGCTGCGCAATGGCACCGTGATCTTTCGGCAGCGGCCCAAGGTGGCCAGCGCCTTGCACTTCGGCGGCCGGCTGGTGTTCGCCCGGGATGGCACCTTGTTCATCACCATGGGCGAGCGAAGCTCACGGCCCAGGGATGCGCAGGACAAGTCCAATCTGCTGGGCAAGGTGGCACGCATCAACACCGATGGTTCCGTGCCGGCCGACAACCCGCTGGTGGGCACGGGCGGCGCCGCCACCGAGATCTGGAGCTGGGGCCACCGCAATGTGCAGGGGGCGGCATTGCATCCCGGTACCGGCGTGCTGTGGACGAACGAGCACGGCCCGCAAGGCGGGGATGAACTGAACATCGACCGGGCCGGGCGCAACTACGGCTGGCCGGTGATCACCTATGGCTGCACTTATGGTGCCTGCAATCCGATCGGCGAGGGCACGGCCAAGGCCGGCATGGAACAGCCCGTGACCTGGTGGCCCAAGCCCTCCACGGCGCCTTCGGGGTTGATGTTCTACACAGGGGCCGGGTTTGCGCCGTGGCGGGGCAATGCCTTCATCGGTGCGCTGGCCGGCCAGGTGCTGTGGCGCCTGACCCTGTCGGGCGACACGGTGACCTCGCGTGAGGCCTTGCTGTCCAACCGGGGCGAGCGTTACCGCACGGTGGTGCAGGGCCCGGACGGCTGGATCTACCTGTTGACGGACGACGGCAACGGCAAGGTCTTGCGGCTGCGCGCGCCCTGAGACGGCGCGCCTTCCCAACAGGGTTCAGTCCAGCTGCGAGGCGGCCGCGATGGCCTTGAGCAGGGCGCTGTTGATGTCCTGCTGGGCCATCATCAGGCCGTCGCTGGCTTCGCGGATCTCATCGAGCGTGGTGCCTTCGATGGCCTTGATCATGCGGAAGTAGGGCTCGTAGGGGCCCGTGCCGTCGACCAGCGCCTGGAACACGCGCTCGGGCACCGGGATGGTCTTGAGCAGTTCGGAGAAGGGCTGGTTGAACATGCGGTCGAGCAGCGAGAACACGCCGCAGATGAACAGCTCGCTGCGCATCTCGTCGCTGCTGCCACGCGAGATCTCTTCCATCAGGAGGCCCCGGCGCACGGCGGCGAACATCACCGGGCGCATGTTCGGGTCCTTGCTCGCGGTGGCCAGCAGCAGGGCCAGCCAGCGCTTGAGCCGCTGGTAGCCCAGCACCATGATGGCGTGCCGGAAGGACGAGATTTCGACCGACAGGCCGAAGGCCGGCGAGTTGATGTAGCGCAGCAGCTTGTAGGCCAGGGCCGGGTCGCGCTTGAGCGTGCCTTCGAGGTCCTCGATGTCGGCCTCCTTGTGCACCTGGTCGATCAGCATCACGATGGCCTGCAGCGACGGTTGCTCCGCCTTGCGCGCGCCGGACTGGATGGCGTCGTCGATGGGCCAGCCCAGCACGGCGGTGGCGCCGCGGCGGAAGGCGGCTTCCATGTCGGCCACGTTGGTGACGCCGTTCTGCACGTGGCTGACGGTGCGCGTCACGCCCGAGGCGTTGGCGGCGGTCTCGTCCACGCGGCGGTCATCGGACAGATCCACGATGGCGTACTTGAAGCAGGGCAGCACCTCGCGCGGCAATTCCTGCAGCGGGCGGCCCTTGAGCAGCAGCGTGTTGCCGTTGGCATGCAGCGTGGTGATGGCTTGCACATGGCTGGCATCACCCGCCATGAAGGCCGGGATCTCGATGAACACGTGCGTGGCCGGCTGGGCCTGCATCAGGCCTTCGAGCAGGTTCTCGCTGAGCACATTGAGCCACACCTGGCTGGCGCCACCCGTGGGCCACACTTCGGCGATGGCCTGCAGCAGCGCGCCCGCATCGAGCTGGCTGCCCTGCTGGAGCGGAAACACCGTCAGGCGGGTGGCGATGACGGCGCGGTTGCGGTCGATCACCGGGCTGTAGGCCAGCGCGATCTGTCCGAGGATCGGGTGTTCACTCATGGGCGGGGCGGCTTGTGTGGGACGCGGGGATCAGCCATTGACATACTGGAACAGCGAGAGTTTCTGAACCATCGAATAGCTCTTCAAGGCCGCATCGTAGCCGGTTTGCTTGCTCTGGAAGGCGGAAATCGCCTCCACCATGTCGAGATCTTCCGCATTGGATCGGTCGGTCTGGGCGGTGAGCTTGAGGGTGGCGATCCGGCCCTCGATGCCGTCGAGGCGGTTGAGCGTTTCACCGGCCGCGGACTGGGCCGACATCATGTTGCCCAGCACGCTGTCCAGGTTGCTCAGGCCGCCGTTGACGGACTGCTGGATCTGGCCGTTGTTCAGGCTGGTCGTGTTCAGCTCGGCGATGACCTTGTCGAGCGTGTCGAATACGCTCAGCGAGTTGGTGGACTGCTCGATCGTGAAGGTGTCGCCGCTGGCCGGGGTGCCGGCCACGTTCACCGTCATGCCCCTGCCCGGGATCGCGATGCCCGAACCACTGGTGTAGGGCATGCCGCTGTTGAGCGCGTTGCCGTCTTCCAGCACGGAGTAGGTGGTCACGCCGCCGGTCACGTCGAACTGGATGGTGTAGGTGGGCGGGGTGGTGCCCGAACTGGCCGGGTAGGGCACCTCGCTCGGGGTGCTCACGGTGCCGGGGCTCACCCAGGCTGATCCGGTGTTGGTGCTGGCGGCGCCGCTGGAGAACACGCCATTGCCCGTCTTGGCCTTGAGCCAGACCAGGTCGCCATCGACGGTGAGGTTCACGTTCTCGCTGGAGGTGCCCTGCGCTTCGCCGCCCTGGCCCACGAACTGCACGCCGCCGGGCGCGTCGATGAAGGGCGGGGACGAGGAGCCCTGGCCGCCGAACACGAAGCCGCCGCTGCCGTCCGAGCGGTTGGCCACCGACAGCAGCTGGTTGCGGATTTCCTTGAGGCGCACGGCCAGGCTTTGGCGCTCGGCGTCGGAGTAGCTGCCGTTGCCGGCGGCCACCAGGGTTTCGCGGGCCTGCTGCAGCAGTTCGACGGAATCGCTCAGGGCGCCTTCGCCCAGCGTCATGGCGTTGCGGCTGGCCTCCAGGCCACGCTGGTTGGCATCGCTGCGAGAGATGGTCGCCAGCGCGCGCTCGGCGCGGGCGGCGGCCACGGGGTCGTCGCTGGCGTTGTTGACGCGCTTGCCCGTGGTCAGCTGCGTCTGCGAGTCGCTCAGATCGCTCTGGCGCTTTTGCAGGTTGGCGATGGCCGAATCGAAACTGAAAGCGGTACTGATGCGCATCGTGAGACTCCTCAGCGGGCGGTTTCAAGCAGGGTGTCGAAGATCGTCTGCGCGATCTGCAGGATCTTGGCCGCGGCCTGGTAGCTCTGCTGGAACTGGATCAGGCGTGCGGCTTCCTCGTCGAGGTTGACGCCCGTCTTGTTGGACAGGATCTCCTGGGCGTTGGATGCCAGGCTGGCCGAGATGTCGGCCGAGGTCTTCGCGCCCTGCACCTGCACGCCGATGGCGCCGATGAGCTGCGAGTACGCGTTGGTGATGGTGGCGCCCGGGGCCGTGTTGCCTCCGCCTGTGTCGCGGCGGCCCACGATGTCCTCGTCGCGCAGGGCCAGCAGCGACAGGGCGTTGCCGTTGTTGCCCGCCGGGTAGGTGGTGTTCTCGACCTTGATGACGTCGCCGTTGGACGGCACGCCGTTGAGCTTTAGTTCGAAGCCGTTGTAGCTGATCGGGCTGCCGGCCTGCCATGTGCCGCTGGCCACGGCCGTGCCCAGGGGCGATTGCAGCTCGTAGTCGCCAGTGGCCGAGGTGAAAACGATGTTCAGCTCGGTGCCGTTGAGCGGAGGCAGGGTGGCATCGGGCGCCGACACCATGGTCAGCGAGCCCACCGTGGCCGTGCCGGTGTTGGCCGCGTTGGTGGTGGCCGTGAAGGGCGATGCCGCGGCGATGCCGGTGGGCTTGTCCAGCACGCGCTGCATCTGTCCGGCGGAGGCGCTGACCGGGCGCAGCTCGAACTTGTCGCCGGCGTTCACGGTGCCGGTGATGTTGATGCGAAAGCCATCGATCTCGGTGCCGTCGGTCACGCTGGTGACGGTGCCGTCGCTCATGCGGGTCAGCGTGTACTGGCCGGCCACGGCAGGGTCGGGCACCAGCGAATAGTCGCTGGCCTGCAGCTCGCGCCCGTCGACGATGGTCATGGACACGGGCGGCGAGGACAGCGAGGACGTGTTCTTGTTGGACGGCAGCACCAGCGGCGTGCCGGTGCTGAAGATGGGCACGCCGTTGCCGGGCGGGGTGCCCAGGTCCAGGCCCAGCGACTGCTGCTGGTTCACGCGCCAGGCCAGCGCGGCCGACATCTGGCCCAGCAGTGCGCGGGCCTGGGGGATGTCTTCGTTTTGCACCTTGAGCAGCCCGGCGACGGTGCCGCCCACGACCAGGTTCTGGTTGACCGGGCGGTTGATGCCCACGTCGGACAGCAGCAGCGTGGCCTTGGACGAGTCGTACTCGTCGGTGCCGATGGCCAGCTTCTCGGCGGTGTTGCTCAGCACCAGGCGCTGGCCACCGCCGATGAATACGCTGAGCGTGCCGTCGTCGGCTTCCACCGTGGAGACCTGGATCAGCTGGTTGAGCTGCTTGACCAACAGGTCTCGCTGGTCGAGCAGGTCGTTGGGCTCGTGCCCCACGCCCTTGACCGAGGCGATCTTCTGGTTGATGTCGGCGATGTTCTGCGCGATCGAGTTGACCTGCTTGACCGTGTTGCGCAGGTCGCTGACCACGCCTTCCTGCAGCGACGAGAGTTGGGAGTTGGCGGAACGCACGCGCGAGGCGACGTCTTCCGCGCGGGCCAGCACCACCTGGCGGGCCGACAGGTCCTGCGGCTGGTTGGCCACGTCGACGAAGGCGTTGAGCATCTGGCCGGCCGAGTAGCCCAGGCCGGATTCGCCCAGAGGAAACACCTTTTCCATCTGGGTGAGCTTGTCCAGGCGGGCCTGGTCGGCCGAGGCCGTGGAAGCAGTGTTGTTGGCCTCGCGGGCCAGGTAGGGATCGGAGGTGCGGCTGACCGTGGCAATGCGCACGCCGCGGCCGAAGAAGCCGGCGCCGGTGAAGCGGCCGTCTTCCGTGGCCAGTTCCACCTGCTGGCGTGAGTAGCCGTCGGTGTTGGCGTTGCTGATGTTGTTGCTGATCGTGTCCAGCACCGCCGTGTTCGCGAACATGGCGCGGGTGCCGAGAGCGAAGAGTCCTGATCCCATGGTTCAGCGCCTCCGGATCGTCAGGTCACCGAGCGCTGCAGGCGCAGCGTGGTGTTGATGACCTTGGTGAGCTTGTCCGCATAGGCCGGGTCGGTGGCGTAGCCGGCCTTCTGCAGGCCCTGGGCGAAGCCCTTGGCGGTGTCGGCCTGGGCCACGGTCTGACTGTAGCGCGGGCTCTGGCTGAGCAGCTTGGCGTGGTCCTTGAACGCCTCTTCGTCGGAGTCGTAGGCGCGGAATTTGGCCGTGACTTTTCTGGCGACACCGCCGATGTACTCGGTGGTGGTCACCTCGGCGACCTTGCCTGTCCAGTTGGCGCCCGCCTTGATGCCGAACAGGTTGTGGCTGCTGGAACCGTCGGGCATCTTGGGCTCCTTCTTGCCCCAGCCCGATTCGAGCGCGGCCTGGCCCAGGATGTGTTCCGACGGGATGCCCGTGGCTTTCTCGGCCGCTTCGGCGGCTTCGGCGTGGTCACGCACGAAGCGCTGCGCGGGCGTGAGCTTCTTGTCGTCGATGGCCGAGGTGCCGCTACCCGCAGCGGTGATGCCGCTGGTGTCGATGGCGCCGGTCAGGCCACCCAGGCGGCCGGAGGGCAGGTTCAGGCCGGTGTTGTTGGCCCCCTTGGTGTCGGAGGCCACCTTGCCCACCTGCCGCTCGAGTTGCTTGAGGATCATCTCGCCCAGGCCGCCGGGCAGGCCGCTCATCTTGCCCGACAGTTGCGTGTCGAGCATGTTGTTGCCCATCTCGGTGGCCTGGTTGTCCAGCATGCCGGTGCTCATGGTGGTGGCGCGCATGGACTTGAGCAGCTCGCCCATGAAGAGCGATTCGAGCTGCTTGGCGGCTTCCTTGAGCCCGGCCGTGTCCTTGCCACCCTTGGCGGCGCTGGAGCGCAGGCTGTCCAGCGACCGCAGGTCCATGGACAGCGAGGCATTGGCGTTCGACGTGGTCGAGGTGAGACTGCTCATGTCAGATGACCTCCAGCTCCGCTTGGAGCGCGCCGGCGGCCTTCATCGCCTGCAGGATCGCCAGCAGATCCTGCGGGTTGGCACCAAGCGTGTTCAAGGCCTTGACCACGTCGGTGAGCTTGGTGCCCGCGGGCAGCTGGATCAGCGCGCCGGGCTCCTGGTTGATGCGGATGTCCGCCTTCTCGGTGACCACGGTCTGGCCCTGCGACAGCGGCGAGGGCTGGCTCACGGAAGGCGTGGTGCTGATCGTGACCGACAGGTTGCCGTGCGCCACGGCGCAGGGGCCCAGGGCCACGGCCTGGTTCATCACGATCGAGCCGGTGCGGGCGTTGACGATCACCTTGGCGATGGGCACGGCCTGGTCGATGGCCAGATTCTCCAGATCGCCCATGAAGGCCACGCGCTCGCCGGGTTGCTGCGGCAGGCGCACGGCCACGGTGCGGCCGCTGATGGCTTCGGCCGTGCCGGCGCCCTTGGCCTTGTTGATGGCGTTGGCGACGTTGCGCGCGGTGTTGAAGTCTTCGGTCTGCAGGTCGAGCTGGGCCACGCTGGTCTGCAGCCAGGGCGTGGGCACGGCGCGTTCCACCGTGGCGCCAGCAGGGATGCGGCCGGCGCTCAGATGGTTGACCTGCACCTTGGAGCTGCCCGAGGATGCACCCGCGCCGCCGACGATCATGTTGCCTTGCGCGAGCGCGTAGATCTGGCCGTCGGCGCCCTTCAGGGGCGTGGCGATCAGCGTGCCGCCGCGCAGCGACTTGGCATTGCCCAGCGACGACACGTTCACGTCGATGGCCTGGCCAGGCTGTGCGAAGGGGGGCAGCGTGGCCGTCACCAGCACGGCCGCCACGTTCTTGAGCTGCATGGCCGCGCCGGGCGGCACCGTGATGCCCATCTGCTGGAGCATCGCGTTCAGGCTCTGGGTGGTGAAGGGCGTCTGGGTGGTCTGGTCACCCGTGCCGTCCAGCCCGACGATCAGGCCGTAGCCCATCAGCTGGTTGGGACGCACGCCCTGCACGGAGGCGATGTCCTTCAGGCGCGTGGCCTGGGCAGACATGGGCACCACGGTGGCGAAGGCGGCGGCCACCACGAACGCCGAGGAGACGAGGATCTGGAGAGGGCGTTCGAGCTTCATGGCGGGACCGATCGTGGAGGGGGTTCGGTCCCATTGTTCTAGACTTTAGATCGGCGAAAGACTCAAAAAGAATCGCGCCAGCCACCCTATTCCCTGCGATTCCGCCTGGGCGCCGCGCCCTCGCTGCTCAACCCGGACATTTGCCACACTGGCCGAGCTCACGACGTTGCCGGGCTGGATGGTGATGGGGTCGATCTGGCCGGAAAAGCGCAGCACGTCCACGTTGTGGTTCACGCCGATCTGCTTTTCACCGGCCACGATCAGGTGGCCGTTGGGCAGCACCTCGATCACGCTGGCCGTGATGTTGCCGGTGAAGGTGTTGTTGCTCTCGGTGCTGCCCTTGCCGTCGAACGAGTTGTTCGACGTGCCATTGGCATTGAGCTTGGCCAGCGTGCCCGCCTGCAGGAAAGGGAAGGCCGAGACGCTGCCGCTGACGGTGCCCGTCTTGTCGATGGAGCTGGTCGATTCCTGCTTGGCCGTGACTTTTTCCACGATGTTGATCGTGACGATGTCGCCGACCTGGCGCGCGCGCGGGGTCTCGTACAGCGGCCGGTAGGCCACGTTCGCGAACAGCGAGCCGCTGTTGGTGGCTGGCGGCACCACGGCCACGGGCCGTGCCTGCGTGGGTTCGATCACCTCGACACGGGGGGCGGTGGCCATGCAGCCAGTCATCAGGGCGGCCAAGGCCGCGCCGCCCAAAACCCGGGCGGTGGGTGACAGAAGTTTGTTCATCACAGTTGTCCCAGGCGTTGCAGCATCTGGTCGGAGGTCTGGATGGCCTTGGAGTTCAGCTCGTAGGCCCGTTGGGTCTGGATCATCGTGATCAATTCCTCGACCACATTGACGTTGGATGCTTCCACGAAGCCTTGCGACAGCGTGCCGGTGGCATCCAGACCGGGGTTGGTGACCGTGGGCGTGCCCGATGCCTCCGATTCGGTGAACAGGTTGCCGCCGCGCGGGTCCAGGCCGGCGGGGTTGATGAAGTGCGCCACCTGCATCTGGCCCAGGTTGGCCGGGGCGGTCTGACCGGGCACGGTGGCCGTGACGGTGCCGTCGCCGGCGATGCTCACGGTGATCGCGTTCTGCGGCACGGTGATGCCGGGCTGCACGGTGTAGCCCTCGTTGGTGACGATCTGGCCTTGCGAGGACAGCTTGAACGAGCCGTCACGCGTGTAGGCCGTCGTGCCGTCGGGCATCTGGATCTGGAAGAAACCGTCGCCGTTGATGGCCACGTCCAGCGTGTTGCCCGTCTGCTGCAGCGTGCCCTGCGTGAACTGGCGCGCGGTGGCCACGGGCTTGACGCCCAGGCCGACCTGCAGGCCCGTGGGCAGCTGCGTCTGTTCGGAGCTGTTGGAGCCGACCTGGCGCAGGTTCTGGTACATCAGATCCTCGAAGATCGCATGCGAGGCCTTGTAGCCGTAGGTCGAGCTGTTGGCCAGGTTGTGGGACACATGGTCGAGCTGGATCTGCTGGGCATCCATGCCCGACTTCGAAATCCACAGTGATCGCATCATGGCCGTTCTCCTTCAAACATCAAATCAAGTTCAGGCGGACGTGTTGGACAACAACTGCGCGGCCTGCTGCTCGTCTTTCTCCGCGGTCTGCAGCGAGCGCATCTGCGCTTCGTACTGGCGGGCCGCCGAGATCATCGAGATCATGGTTTCGATCGGGTTCACGTTCGATCCTTCGAGCGTGCCCTCGTGCAGACGGGCATTGGGGTCGGCGGGGAGGTCCCCGTCGGCCGCGCGGAAAAGTCCGTCTTCCCGGCGGTCCAGCTTGGCCTCGGGCGTCACCAGCTTGAGCTTGCCGATGGGCGTGACCTTGCCGGTGGATTCGCGCACGCTCACCGTGCCATCGCTGGAGATGGACGGCTGGGAGTTCGGCGGGATGGTGATCGGGCCGCCATCGCCCATCACCGTGTAGCCCGTGAACGTGACCAGCGTGCCTTCGTTGTTGACCGTCAGGGCGCCGTTGCGCGTGTAGGCCTCGGTGCCGTCCAGCGCCTGCACGGTCAGCCAGGACTTGTCGCGCACGGCCACGTCCAGCGGCTGGCCCGTGTGGTTCAGCGGGCCTTGAGCCTCGTCGTAGCCCACGGTGGTTTCCAGCGAATAGACACGCGTGGTGGAGCCGTCGCCACGCACGGGCACGGCGCGGACGGCCTGCAGCTCGGCACGGAAGCCCGTGGTCGACACGTTGGCCAGGTTGTGCGCCAGCACATCCTGGCGCTGCATGTCCATCTTGGCGCCGGCCATGCTCAGGTAAATCATGCGGTCCATCGCGGGCTCCGGTCAGGCGTGGTCGTCAATCAGGCTCAGCGCAGGTTCACCAGGGTCTGCAGCACCTGGTCTTCCGTCTTGATGGTCTGCGCGTTGGCCTGGTACATGCGCTGGGCCACGATCATGTTGACCAGCTCGCCGGTCAGGTCCACGTTGGATTCCTCCAGCGCACCCGATTGCAGCAGGCCCATGTTGCCGTCGCCGGGGATGCCGGTGACCGGGTCGCCCGAGGCGTAGGTGGCGCTCCATTCATTGCCGCCCATGGGCTGCAGGCCCTGAGGGTTGCGGAAGGTGGCCAGTTCGACCTGGCCGGCCGGCTTGGACTGGCCGTTCGAGTAACGGGCCATCACGATGCCGTTGGACTCGATGTTGATGCTCGACAGCTGGCCGGGGGCGTAGCCGGTCTGGGTCAGGCCCGTCACGGCGAAGCTCGAACCATATTCAGAGGATTCGGCGAGGTTGAAGCTGATGCCGGAGATGGGCTCCGTCAGTGCGCCGGAGGACATGGTCACGGCCGGGATGTCGGGCAGCGTGAACTTGCCGTCCGTCACGGTGGTGATCGGGTTGTTGTTGGCGTCGTAGGTGGTGATGGTGCCCGGGTCACCCTGCAGCGCACCGGTGCTGGTGGTGGTGGGTGTGCCGCCGGCCGCTGCGAAGGTGATGCTGGCCACGCGCACCGGATCGCCCGCGCCGTCGCTCTGCAGCGAGGTGCCGTTGGCGGCCACGTAGACGTCCCAGTTGTCGGCGCTGGTCTTGCGCATGTAGTAGGTCAGGCCCACGGCCTGGCCCTTGATGTCGTACGTGGTCTGCGAGGTGGCGAAGTTGTAGCTGGTGGGATCGTCGAAATCGATCGCGGTGCCCGAGGCCACGCCCGAACGCGAGTCGAAGGTCATCTGCAGCTTGATCTGGTCCGTCTGGTTGGGCTCGATGCCCGAGGTGGGCAGCGTCAGCGGGGTGGCCTGCGACGGGATGATCGTGCCCTGGTTGTCGGCCTGGTAACCCAGCAGCATGTGGCCTTCGTTGTTGACGATGTAGCCTTCGCGGTTCAGCTTGAACTGGCCGTTGCGCGAGTAGATGGTGGGGTTCTTGCCATCGCTCAGCTGGAAGAAGCCGTTGCCGTTGATGGCCAGGTCCATCGGGTTCTCGGTGGTGGTGATGTTGCCCTGCGTGAACTGCTGGGCCACCGCGCCGATGTTGGCGCCGATACCGATGTTGTTGCTGCCCGAGCCATTGAGGGCGCTGGCGTACATGTCGGCGAACTCCGCACGGGCGGCCTTGGCGCCGTAGGTGCTGGTGTTGGCGACGTTGTTGCCGATCACCTCGAGGTTGCGTGCCGACACGTTGAGGCCGGAGAGTCCTTGCTGAAAGCCCATGGTTGTTGCTCCTAGGAAAGGTGATGCGGGAAATTAGGAAAGGGCCTTGACCTTGCTGTAGGCCGTGTCGCCGCTCAAACGCAGTTGCAGGTTCAGACCGCCGTCCTTGGAACTGACGGCATCGACCATGTCGGTCATCAGCGGGGTGGAGCTGATGGTGGTGGTTCCGCTGGTGGCGGTGACCTTGAATTGCAGGCCGTTGGTGGCGATGTTCTCGGGCACGGTCCATTCGAAGCCGTGCTGGCCGGCCTTGGCGGCGCCCAGGTCCAGCGTGTCCAGCGTGGCGCCGGAGGCCGACAGGATCTCCACCTTCACGTTGGAGGCGTCGGAGGTGAGCTCCACGCCGCCGGTGCCCACGCGCTTGTCGTTGACGGCCAGCTTGTTGCCTTCCAGCAGCACGGTGTGGCCCACCATGCCGACGCTCTGCATCAGTTGGGCCGAGGCCATCGAGCTGTTCAGGCCGGTCACGGTGGTGTTGAGCTTCTCGATGCCGGTCACCGTGTTGATCTGCGCCATTTGGCTGGTCACCTGGGCGTTGTCCATCGGGTTGAGCGGATCCTGGTTCTGCATCTGCGTGACCAGCAGCTTGAGGAAGCGGTCGGACGCTTCCGTCGTCTTGTCGCTCTTGGTCGAGCCACCGTTGAGCAGGCTGGTGGGGATGGTGCTGGCGGCGGTGTTGGTGGTGGACGAGGTCGTGGTCATGGCGGGCTTTCCTGTTCAGGGATGTTTGGCGGATCAGCCCTGGCCCAGCTGAAGCGTCTTCATCAGCAGGCTCTTGGCGGTGTTCATCACTTCGATGTTGTTCTGGTAGGAGCGCGAGGCCGAGATCATGTTGACCATCTCCTCGATCGGGTTCACGTTGCTGTAGGTCACGTTGCCGTTGGCATCGGCCTGGGGGTGGCCGGGGTCGTGGATCATCCGGCCGGGCGTGTTGTCCTCGACCACGTTGCTCACGGTGACGCCGGCGGCGCCCACGTCACCCATGGGCTCGGTGGTGAAGACCACGTGGCGGGCCTTGTAGGCGCTGCGGTCGGGACCCGCCACCGTGTCGGCGTTGGCCAGGTTGGACGACACGACGTTCAGGCGCTGGGCCTGGGCGCTGACGGCCGATCCGGAGACGTTGAAAATCTGGAACATGGACATGGCTCAACTCCTTCACTGGCCGTTGATGGCCGTGGTCAAGGTCTTCATCTGCCCGTTGATGAAGCGCAGCGTGGCTTCGTAGCGCACGGTGTTGTCGGCGAAGTTCGCGCGTTCGCGGTCCATGTCGACACTGTTGTTGTCCAGGCTGGTCATCGAGGCGGTGCCGTATCCCAGTTCGGGCTTGGGGGCGCTGCCGGCGGCGGAGCCGTCACGGTTCATCTGGCCGGCCGTGGTGGTGGCCATCTGCAGGCGGGGCATGGCCAGCGGGCTCGTGCCCGATGACTTCTGGCCCGTGGCCTGGCTGAGCGCCTCGGAGAACTTGAAGTCCTTCGCGGTGTAGCCGGGCGTATCGGCGTTGGCGATGTTGCTGGCGATCAAACGCTGGCGCTCCGAGCGCAGGGTCAGTGCCTGGGCCTGGAAGTCGATGCTGTCAGTGAGACGGTTCAGCATGGCATCACCTTGAAAAACAACCTTCGGAAAATCACGTCGGCATGGTGAATCGGCCAGCCCCCAAACATGAGCCGAAATAGCAGGCACAAGACCGGCCAATTCGGGCAGCGGCGCAACGGGGCGGCGCGTAGAGTCGCACTCACCATGAAAGCGTTCCTGCGTCCCGCATTCCTCATCGCCTCGCTGGTGGCCGCCGTGCTGCCGGCCATGCCGTGGGTGCCCGCGCACGCACAGACGATGAACTGGGGGGCTGCGCCCTCTGCGCCTCAGCCGGCAGCCACCCCCGAGATGGCGGGGTTCCAGCACGAACTCGAAGCCCTGCTCAAGACCAAGACAGAAGAAGAGACCGCAGCCCCTGCTGCTGCTGCCTCTGGAGCAGCACCCGCGGGGAAGGCTCCTCAGGTCTTCAAGCCGCGCCTGGAAGTGGTGCTGGGGAAACTGGATCCGCGCCTGAAACTGGCGCCGTGCGACAAAGTGCGCGCTTTCCTGCCCGAAGGCACCCGCCTGTGGGGCCGCACCCGCGTCGGCCTGCGCTGTGAGCAGGGCGCCGTGCGCTGGAATGTCTATTGGCCGGTGACCGTCAAGGTCTGGGCGCCGGCCCTGGTGGCTGCGAACCCGCTGCATGCGGGGGCCACCATCACCGAAGCAGATTTGCGCATCGCGGAAGTCGACATGGCAGAGAGCATGTCGCCGGCCGTGGTGGACGCGGCCGAGATCGTTGGCCGTACCATGATCCGGAATGTGGAGCCTGGCGAGAGCCTGCGCCAGGATGACATCAAGCTGCGCCGCTGGTTCGCCGCCGGCGAGCCAGTCAAGGTGCTGGTGAAGGGCGATGGGTTTGCCGTGGGGGCGGAAGGCACTGCGCTGTCCCACGGCGATGAGGGCCGCTGTGCGAGGATACGCATCGACAGTGGCCGCGTCCTGTGTGGTATCCCGGTGGGTGAAAGACGGGTGGAGGTTACTTTGTGATACGAAAAAACCGGCATCCCACCCCCTCAACCACGGGGGATTCGGTCATTGGCATTAAAGTCGCGCGCCCCTGGGACGATAAGACAGGTGTCAAGGCCCGGTGCATGCCGGGAGCAAGGAGCAGATGATGAAGATCGGAAACAACGGTGCAGACAAGGCGGTCAATGGTGCCAACACCGCCACGCGCACGGATGCGGCCACCAACGCCACCACGGCTGGCAAGACCAGTTCGGCCGACAGCGGTGTGGAAGCCAGCGCCAAGGTGACCCTGTCCGGGACAGCCAATGGCCTGAGCACATCCTCGGAAGGCTCGTTCGACAGCGCCAAGGTCGACCGCATCAAGAAGGCCATCGACGATGGCACCTACAAGGTCAACGCCGACGCGATCGCCGACAAGCTGATCGCCAACGCGAAGGAAGTCCTGAGCCGCCAATAAACGGCTCACCACCACGGCTTCGGCCGCAGGCAGGGTCAACTTGAGCGAACAAAGCGCCTTTTTCTCCCACGATCCGCAAGATCCGTGGTCGAGCCACGCCCAGGCCCTCGAAGGTCGCCTGCAGGCGTTGGACGAGGCTTTGCGCGCCCAGAACCCGGCCGAACTCGAAGCTGCGTCGCAAGCGTTGCACAAGTGCCTGGCCGATGCCCTCGCGGCATTCCATCAGGCAAAAAAGACTGGGCTGCAGCCACTGTCGCCGCTGATGCGCCAGAAACTGGTGCTGGCCCAGACGCGGGTGTCCGGCCTGCAGGCCACGGTGCACCGCGCCGGCTCGTCGATGTCGCGCACCCTGAGTGTGCTGTTCCCGGAAGAGCCGGGGCAGGGCGCGACCTATGGCGCGCTGCAGCCACCCGCCTCGGGCGCTGGCGCCGCCATGCGCGCGGCCTACAAGGGCTGAGCGCGCAGCAGTCCCGCCCGCCTGCGCGCGGCAGGCGTCAGGCCGTCTCGGCCCCTTCCACGACCATCTGAACGCGCTGCCGTCCCTGGAAGTCGTCCAGCGACAGGCGGAAAGCCAGCCGCGTGCGCGCCGGCAAGGGCTCGCTGCGCCCAAACCAGATCCCATCCCTCAGTTGTCCCTGCACCCGCAGGCTGAGCTTGAGGTGGCGCTCACCGACCAGGCGCTGGTTCACCACCTCCACCACATCGCAAAAAACCGGGGCCTCGAAGCCCGGGCCCCACACGGCCTGGTCGATCAACTGGGCCACCTCGGCGGTGTACCACTGTGCGTCGAGCGCGCCGTCGGTGTGCACTCGGCGTGAGAGCAGGTCGGCATCCAGGCCGGCGTCGGCCACGGTCAGCAGGGCGCGTTTGAACAGGTCGTGATCTTCCGGCGCGATGGTGCAACCGGCCGCCATGGCGTGCCCGCCGAAGCGGCGCAGCAGCCCGGGGTGGCGCTTGCTGACCAGGTCGAGGGCGTCACGCAGGTGAAATCCGGGGATCGAGCGGCCCGAGCCCTTGAGCAGGCCGTCCTGCCCCAGCGCGAAGATGAAGGTGGGGCGGTGCAGCCGGTCCTTCAGGCGCGAGGCGACGATGCCGACCACGCCCTCGTGGAAGCCTTCGTCGAACAGGGACAGGGCCGAGGGAATTTCACCTTGTGGCAGCAGGTTGTCCAGCGTCATCTCGGCCTGGTCGCGCATGCCGGCCTCGACCTCGCGGCGCTCGCGGTTGATGGCGTCCAGCTGCTGGGCCAGCGCTTCGGCGCGGTTCGGATCGTCGGTGATCAGGCATTCGATGCCCAGGCCCATCTCGGCCAGGCGGCCGGCGGCGTTGATGCGCGGGCCCAGCGCGAAGCCGAAATCCTGCGCGCTGGCGCGGGAAGGATCCCGCCCGGCGGCACGGTACAGCGCGGCCAGGCCGGGCTGCAGGCGCCCCATGCGGATGCGCTTGAGGCCCAGCGACACCAGCCGGCGGTTGTTGGTGTCCAGCTTGCCCACGTCGGCGATGGTGCCCAAGGCGACCAGGTCCAGCAGGGCATCGATGCGGGGCTGATTGCCTGCATCGAAGCGGCCACGGCGGCGCAGCTCGGCGCGGGTGGCCAGCAGCACGTAGAACATCACGCCCACGCCGACCATGGCCTTGCTGTCGAACGCGCAGCCGGGCTGGTTGGGGTTCACGATGGCATCGGCCGCCGGCAGGCTGGGCTGGCCCTGCGCATCGACCACGGGCAAATGGTGGTCGGTGATCAGCACCTTCATGCCCAGGTCGCGCGCCTTGTCCACGGCCTCGTGGCTGGCCATGCCGTTGTCCACGGTGACGAGGATGTCGGCCCGGCGGGCGCGCACCAGGTCGACGATGGGGGGGGTCAGGCCATAGCCGTGCAGGGCGCGGTCGGGCACCACGTAGCTGAGTTGATCCGGCGTGGCGCCCAGCATGGCCAGGCCCCGCAGGCCGGTGGCGCAGGCGGTGGCGCCGTCGCAGTCGTAGTCGGCCACGATGCAGATGCGCTGGCCCTGTTCGATGGCATCGGCCAGCAGGGCGGCGGCGGTGTCGATGCCGCGCAGGCCCGTGGGTGGCAGCAGCTTGACGGGGGCGTCGTCCAGCTCTTCCAGGGTGCGGATGCCGCGCGCGGCCAACAGGCGGGCCAGCAGCGGATGGGTGCCTGCCTGCTCCAGCGCCCAGGTGGGGCGTGGCGGGATGTCGCGGGCGATGAACTTCATGGCGATCGGATCGAATTCAGAGTTGGCGCAGCAGGTCGGCGGCGCAGGTGGCCGGCTTGCCCCACGGCAGGGCGCGGCGCACGCTGGCCCACAGGCCCGGGCGCTGGGCCGGCAGGGACAAGGTGAGGGCGTGTCGCTCGCCGCACAAGGTCAGGCGAACCGGCCGGCCGGCGTCCAGTGCGCCGCGCAGTTCGTGCAGCGGGCCGGTGTCCAGTGCCCGCCATGCTGCTTGCCAGGCGGGCAGATCGCCGCGCAGCAGGGCTTGGCGGGGGGCATTGTCCACGCGCAGCGGCCATCGTGGCCAGTTGGTGGCGGCCGAAGGGGTGCCCGTGCCGCTGAGCCAGAACGAGTTCACGGTCAGCGCGCGCCGCGCTTCGCGTTCGTCGTTCACGGGGTGCTGGTACAGCAGCATCTGCACCTCGTTCTGCAGGCGGCGCAGCAGGCGGGCCTGCGGGTGGTTGGGCATCCACAGATCAGGGTTGCGGCCGATCACGCGGTCCAGCGATGCGCTGGGCAGGCCGGCCAGCGAGGGGTGCCGCACGTACCAGCGCAAGGGAGCCCCCCAGATCAACTCCCAGCCTTCGCTCTCGAACAGCGGGCGCACGGCATCGAACAGGGTGCGGGATTCGGTCTCGCTGAGGGCCAGTTCATCGGGGTGCAGCAGGGTGAGGTGGTCGCGGCCCATCAGCCAGTGCGAAGGGGTCATCAGGCCCCAGGCTTCGCCGGGGGACGCCGGCAGGCCATCCTGGCAGGCCCAGAGCGCGGCCCAGCAGGCCTGGGTGGGCTGGGCCTCCGAAAAACCGCCCTCGCAGGTCTCTTCTGCGCCGCCCCAGCCCACCGCGCTGGCCAGAAAACGCTCGTGCGGTGCGGCCAGCTGGTACTCATCGCCGCGAAGCCATTGTTGTTCGGTCAGGTGCTCCAGCAGATGCTGCAGTGTCGGCAATTCCGGCAGGGCATCGGTCATGTCCAGCCCGGCGCCAGCTTCTTCCTGCGGTTCGGCCAGGCTCACGGCCCAGGGGATCACCAGGTGCTCTGCCCCAGCGGTGCCGGGCAGAGGCGGGGTCAGGTCGGAGGTCGGAAAAATCGGATCAGGCAGCGCGGGCATGGGGTGGATTATCGAATGAGTACACTGCTCGCACCATGAAGCTTCCCTATGAATGGCGCATCGGCTGGCGCTACACTCGGGCCGGGCGCAGCGCCCGGCGCAACGGATTCATTTCCTTCATCTCGGGCGTGTCCGTGATCGGCATCGCCCTGGGCGTGGCCGCCCTGATCATCGTGCTCTCGGTGATGAACGGCTTTCAGAAGGAGGTGCGTGACCGCATGCTCTCGGTCGTGGCGCATGTGGAGTTGTTCAATTCGGGCGGCGCGCCCCTGCCGGACTGGCACGTGCTGGCGGACGAGGCGCGCAAGAACCCGGCCGTGGTCGGCGCCGCACCCTTCGTGCCGGCCCAGGCCCTGATCGCCCGGGGCGAGGACATGCGCGGTGTGCTGGTGCGCGGCATCGACCCGGCCCAGGAAGGGCAGGTCACACCGCTGGCGCACAGCCTGCAACCCGTGCTCAACAAGCTGCAACCCGGTGCCTGGGGCGTGGTCATGGGTGGCGAGCTGGCCCGCAGCATGGGCGTGCAGGTGGGCGATCCGGTCACCCTGGTGGCGCCCAGCGGCCAGGTGACGCCGGCCGGTGTCGTGCCCCGCCTCAAGCAGATGACGGTGGTCGGCACTTTCGAGGCCGGCCATTACGAATACGACAGCGGCCTGGTCATGGTCCACATGGACGACGCGGCCCGCCTGTTCCGCACCGGCGGCCCCACCGGTGTGCAGCTCAAGCTCAAGGATGCGCAGCAGGCCCGCGTGGTCGGCAACGAACTGGCCGAATCCCTGGGCGCGGAGATCGTCGTGCGCGACTGGACGCACACCAACCGCAACTGGTTCGATGCCGTGCAGGTCGAAAAGCGCATGATGTTCATCATCCTGACGCTGATCGTGGCGGTGGCGGCCTTCAACCTGGTCTCCACCCTGGTGATGACAGTGACCGACAAGCGTGCCGACATCGCCATCCTGCGCACGCTGGGTGCGAGCCCCGCTTCGGTGATGGGCATCTTCATGGTGCAGGGCGCGCTGTCGGGCGTGCTGGGCACGCTGTCGGGCCTGGGCCTGGGGCTGCTCGTGGCCTTCAACATCGACGTGATCGTGCCCTTCATCGAGCAGTTGCTGGGCGTGCATTTCCTGCCGGGCAGCATCTACCTGATCAGCAAGATGCCGAGCGAGCCTCAGTCGGGTGACATCATCCCCATCGCGGTGTTGTCGCTGGTGCTGTCGTTGCTGGCCACCATCTACCCCAGCTGGCGCGCCAGCCGCGTGCAGCCGGCCGAAGCCCTGCGCTATGAATAAGAACAAGGAAGGCATTCGCGCATGAGCGAGATCATTCTGTCGGCACAGGGCGTGCACAAGCGCTATGAAGAGGGCCCGCTGGACGTGAGCGTACTGCAGGGCGTGGACCTCGCCGTGTCGCGTGGGCAGTCCCTGGCCATCGTGGGCCAGTCCGGCTCGGGCAAGAGCACGCTGCTGCACGTGCTGGGCGGGCTGGACCTGCCCACGCAGGGGCGCGTCACCTTGATGGCGCGTGACTGGGCCGCCATGTCGCCCGCCGAGCAGGGCCAGTGGCGCAACCGCCACCTCGGCTTCGTCTACCAGTTCCACCATCTGCTGCCCGAGTTCTCTGCCGTGGACAACGTGGCCATGCCGCTGCTGATCCGCCGCGAGCCGCTGGAGGTGGCGCGCCGCGCGGCCCTGGCCGTGCTGGGCCACGTGGGCCTGGGCGCCCGCGCCGAGCACCGCCCTGCGGAGCTGTCCGGCGGAGAGCGCCAACGCGTGGCCGTGGCCCGTGCCCTGGTCACCCAGCCGGCCTGCGTGCTGGCCGACGAGCCCACCGGCAACCTGGACCGCCGCACGGCCGACGGCGTGTTCGCGCTGATGCGCGAGGTGGCCCGCGAACAGGGCACGGCCCTGGTGCTTGTGACGCACGACGAGGCCCTGGCCGCGCGCTGCGACGTGCAGGCTCACTTGATCGAGGGGCGCTTGAGCCTCTGACATCCACCGAAAGGCGGAACATGAGCAAAAGAGAGGACATCATCGACCCCGCTGCGGCCGAGAAGGTTCGCTACGGCCTGGTCTACACGGAGCGTTGTGGCTGGATCGACCTGGGGCATGCCAGCCCGCAGGGTGAGCACGGGGCCACGGCATTCTGGACACGCCTCAAGAACACGCAGACCGACGGCGATGCCGGCCAGCGGCCGCGAGACTCCGCCCAGGGCGGCCGGCCCAGCATCAGCGGCCGTGCCAGTTCGGTGGCCTATTCCCAGATGATGGGCAACCGCATGGTCAAGGTCGGCATTCAGAAACGTTATGAGATCCAGCCAGGCCTCACGGAGGACGAGCTGCGCGGCGTGGCGCTCGCGATCTTCCAGGATGTGTCCCTTCGCTTCGAGGGCCTGCAGGCCTCATGGGTGTTTTCATGGAAGACCGACAGTGGCTTCAGCGCCGAGGACCTGGTGTCCGACCTGATCTCCTTCTACCGGGCGGTATTGCCTGGAAAGTCCTATGTGGCGATGTGCGAGCCCGTCTCGAAGGACGAAGCCCTGAAGATCTGGGACGAGTTCGGTGCCGTGGGCAGCATGAAGAACAGGAGCTTTGATCCCATCCTGTTCGCCAGGGACGAGAAGACCGGCCGCCGCAAGCAACAGGTCGGCAAACTGCCGCCCTTCCTGGACAGCATCAAGCCCATTGCGCCAGGCAAGCTCTACCGCGTGTTGCCCTGAGATGAGGCGCCCCGTCTCGCGCTCCTTGTTGCGCACCCTGGTGTTCGTGTCGCTGTGCGTCGGCGTGGCCGTGGTGGCGTTGGTGACCTTGACGGCGACACGTCTGGAGATGCGCCCCGGTGCGCTCTTCTACTGGGTCTTGGTGCCTCAGGAGTGGCGTGAGGCCGCGGTCCAGCCTTTCGCCCAGCCCGAGCGCTATGAGTCGGTGCCGGCCGATGGCCCGAGCGAGGCCGTGCTGCGCATCGACGTGGTGGCCCCTCGGCCCCAAGCCTTCGCGCGCCACATGGCTGCTCAGGGGTATATGCGTGAGATGCAGTCCGGCCAGCCCTCGTCCTGGAGCTCCTGGGCTGGCCCCAAGGGCATGGTGCAGACCGACCTGGAATCTCCCTGTGCCAACGAATCACCGTGCCGGCGCACCATCGTCGTGCTGGCAGGGGCGCGACCCTGAGCCCTGAGCGTCGAGCCCCCCGCAGGCATCCGCTTTGCCCTCCCGCGACGGCACCATCGCGCGCAGGGCATGATGGCACCATGGCCGACTTCTGGATCGACACCCACAGCCACCTCGACGCGCCCGAGTTCGACCCCGACCGCGCCGAGGTGATCGCCCGCGCGCGCGAGGCCAATGTCCGGCAAGTGATCGTGTCCGTCGCCCCGGGCACCTTCGAGGCCGCGCGGCAGGCCGCCATCGATTGCGACGGTGCCTATGCACTGGGCAGCCATCCCCTGTTCGTCAATGAGGTAGGCGACGACGCGCCCGAGCGTCTGCGCGAGGCCCTGCAGCGCTGGCGTGACGATCCCCGCCTCGTCGCCGTCGGCGAGATCGGGCTGGACGGCTTCGTGCCCGCGATCCAGGACGCGGCCAGTCGCGAGCGGCAGGACAGGCTCTACGCCGCGCAACTGGCCGTGGCCCAGGAGGCCGGGCTGCCCGTGATCCTGCACGTGCGCCGCACGGCCGATCAACTGCTCAAGCACCTGCGCCGCATGAAGGCCGAAGGCCGCCCGGTGCAGGGCGGCATCGCCCATGCGTTCAACGGCAGCGAACAGCAGGCCGAGGCCTTCGTGGAACTGGGCTTTTGCCTGGGTTTCGGCGGCGCGATGACCTTCGACCGTGCGCTGCAGATCCGCCGCATCGCCGCCTGGCTGCCCGAGGACCGGCTGGTGCTCGAGACCGACTCGCCGGACATTCCGCCGCACTGGCTCTACCAGACCGCCGAGGCACGCGCCCGGGGGGCGCGCAGCCGCAACGAGCCGGCCCAGTTGCCGCGGATCGCCGAGACCCTGGCCACGCTGCGGGGCTGGACGGTGGAGGACACGCGCCTGCGCACCTCGGCCAATGCGCTGAGGGCGCTGCCCCGGCTGCACGGCCTGCTGTCAGCCGGAGCGGACTGACGCACGGGTTCCGCCGCACCGCGATGGTCGCCAAAAGGGGGCGATTCGGCCACACGGGCGTGAAGAATCCTCGGTTGGCATCCATGGCAGGCCGCGGGGGGCTTGCCCTTTGAATTTTCAATGGCCTTCCAGCCCATCGTGGATGCAGGCCCCCCGCTGGAGATGCCATGCCGCATCAGCATCAGCATCAGCATCAACTTCATGCCGAATGCCGTCTGCCAGCCTTCCGCCTGCCTGCGCACCACCCTGGAGGTGTGGCCCAGCGCGTCGGCTTGCCGGTCGACCTGAGCGGAATCGAGCGCGCTCAGCGCAGGTCGAAACGCTCGAAAGCCGCGGCCCAGGCCGCCAGCTTCTTCTCGAACGACCAGGAGGCATTGGCCGGGCTGGTCGATGGCAGCCTGAAGACCGGCAAGCCGAGGGCCTGCGTGATCTTCATGTGCCGCGCCGATTCACCGCCGTTGTGCGCGATGCCGCGCAACCCGGGCGCCCACTCGCGCAGGTGGTGCAGCGGATTCAGTTCCGCCTGCTGGATGGCGCTGTCCAGGCTGCCCTCGCGCAGGCAGTGGGCGTAAACGTCCCAGATGCCCAGGCCTCGCCGCTGAGCTTCTGCGATGCGCTCGGCATAAGGCCGACGCTGCAAGGCCGCATCATCTTCCAACCCCCACAAGGCCGACAGGATCGGCCAGAAGTGGTTGCGAGGGTGGGCGTAGTACTGCTGCGCCACCAGCGAGGCCACGCCGGGAAAGCTGCCCAGCACCATCAGTTTCGTGTTCGGAGAAATGATGGGCGCAAGGCCCAGCAGGGACGTCACGGAGGCGTCGGCTGTAGACGGCAAAGGCGGGGCAGGGCGCTGAACTCGCGGCATGCGGCCATTATCCAAAAAGCCCTCGTGCGACACTCACGCCCCGTGAAACGCCCCAAGAAACCCACCCTGGCCGAGGCCACGATCTCCGAAGAGCGCGGCGTGCGCTACCTGCACCTGGGCACGCCCTGGATCCAGGGCGCCATGCGCATCCGCAAGCCCCTCAAGCTGGAGCTCGAATACATCCAGCGCATGATGGCCTGGCTGCTGCTGCGCCCGGAAGGCGCGTTGCCGGGCACCCGCTGCCTGCAACTCGGCCTGGGCACCGGCGCCATCACCAAGTACTGCCACGCCGTACTGCGCCTGCCCACCACCGTGGTCGAGATCAACCCGGGCGTGATCGCCGCATGCCGCGCCTGGTTCCACCTGCCTTTCGACGACGAGCGCCTGCTCGTGCTCGAGCAGGACGCGGCGCGGTTCGTCGCCGACCCGGCCCACATCGGCAGTTTTGACGCTCTGTGCGTCGATCTGTACGACCACGATGCCGCCAGCCCCGTGCTGGACGACGAGGCCTTCTACCGCGCCTGCTGGAACGTGCTGGACGACGGTGGCGTGATGAGCGTGAACCTGTTCGGCCGCGAGGCCAGCTTCGACCGCAGCGCCGAGCGCATCGCGGCCGCCTTCGGCGCCGACCGCATGGCCATGCTCAAGCCCACCACCGAAGGCAACACCATCGTGCTGGCCTGGAAGGGTTTTGATCTGCCCCCGCGTGACGAGTTGGCGTCAAGAGGGGAAACTTTACAAGCGCGCTGGGAGCTGCCCGCGCGAAAATGGGTCAAGCTCCTGTCGTCCTTCGCCGGCACCCGCAAGGCGCCGGCCGCCCCCTGATCCGCCACCAGACGCCATCCAAGACCATGAGTGCCGTGCCTCCCGTCGCGACCCCGCCCTCGGCCCCGCAGGCCCGGCCCCATGGCCGGCCCATCACCCACAAGGGGCTGCTGGATTGGAAGCTCCTGGTCACCTGGCTCACCGAGGACGGTGTCATCGCCCTCAAGGATGCCGAGCGCGTGGCGGCGCGCTTTTCCGCCGGCAGCAGCGCCCAGCACCCGTTGGTTCGCCTGGCCGGCCTGGGCCTCACCCGGCAGGACACGGGCACCGTGCTGGAGCTCGAGCCGCTCACCGAGTGGCTGGCTTCGCGTGTGTCCATGCCGTACGTGCGCATCGATCCGCTCAAGGTGGACGTGGCCCGCGTGGCCGATGTCATGTCCATCAACTACGCCGAGCGCCGCAAGTCCCTGCCCATCCAGGTGGGCCTGAACGAAGTCACCATCGCCACTTGCGAGCCCCTGGATGTCGGCTGGATCGACGAGATCCTGGCCCACACCAAGAAATCCATCCGCCTGGTGGTGGCCAGCCCGCTGGAGCTTCAGCGCTACCGCACCGAGTTCTACACGCTGGCCAAGTCGGTCCGTGACGCCAACAAGAAGACCGGCGACAGCACGGCCAGCAGCTTCGAACAGCTGGTGGAGCTGGGTCGCACCAACCGCCAGCTCGACGCCAACGACCAGGGCATCATCCAGGTGGTCGACTGGCTGTGGCAGTACGCCTTCGACCAGCGCGCCTCGGACATCCACCTCGAGCCCCGCCGCGACATGGGTGCCATCCGCTTTCGCATCGACGGCGTGATGCACATGGTCTACCAGGTGCCGCTGTCGGTGATGCAGGCCATGACGGCGCGCATCAAGCTGCTGGGCCGCATGGATGTCGTCGAAAAGCGCCGCCCGCTCGATGGTCGCATCAAGACGCGCAATCCCGCTGGCGAAGAAGTCGAAATGCGCCTGGCCACCATGCCCACCGCCTTCGGCGAGAAGCTGGTGATGCGCATCTTCGATCCGGACAACACGCTCAAGACCTTCGAGGCACTGGGGTTCGCCCCGCACGAACTGGCCATCTGGGAGCAGCTCACGGCGCGCTCGCACGGCATCATCCTGGTCACCGGGCCCACCGGCTCTGGCAAGACGACGACGCTGTACTCCACGCTCAAGCGCCTGGCCACCGAAGAGGTCAACGTCTGCACGGTGGAGGACCCGATCGAAATGATCGAGCCCTCCTTCAACCAGACGCAGGTACAGCCCAACATCGACCTGGGCTTCGCCGAGGGCGTGCGCGCCCTGATGCGGCAGGACCCGGACATCATCATGGTCGGCGAAATCCGCGACCGCGAGACGGCCGACATGGCCATCCAGTCCTCGCTGACGGGCCACCTGGTCTTCTCCACGCTGCACACCAATGACGCGGCCTCGGCCGTGACGCGCCTGGTGGACATCGGCGTGCCGGCCTACCTGATCAGCGCCACCGTGATTGGCGTGCTGGCGCAGCGCCTGGTGCGCACCCTGTGCGTGGCCTGCAAGAAGCCGGACGAATCCCTGACGGCCGACATGCTGGCCGAGACCATCAAGCCCTGGCGCCTGAACGGCACGCCGCGGCCCTACAAGCCCGTGGGTTGCCTGGACTGCCGCATGACGGGCTACAAGGGCCGCGTGGGCCTGTACGAGCTGCTGCCCCTGAGCGAGGTCATCCGCCAGACCATGCATCCCACGGTGGACATGGCGCGTCTGCGCCAGCAGGCCGTGCAGGAGGGGCTCAAGCCCTTGCGCCTGGGCGGTGTCATGAAGGTGGCCGAAGGCCTGACCACGCTCGACGAAGTGCTGCGCAACACCCCGCAGTGGGAGATCTGAACGCCGCCTGGTTCAGCCTGGCACGGGCGCCGAGAAGTGTTCCACGACGACCTCGCAGCCAATCCCTTGCGGATCGAGCTCGTGCCAGGCCACGGTGCCGCCCAGTTGCTTGACCCGCTTGCGCACACCGCCCAGGCCCAGGCCATGCGACCACGATTCCGGTGAGCGGCCCTGGCCGTTGTCCGTCACGGACAGCGTCAGACGGTCCTCCTTGAGCACCAGTTGTACCCGCACGCGGTTGGCCTTGGCATGGCTGATGGTGTTGTTGACCAGTTCGCGCAGGATGCGTGTCAGCGAGGACCACTGCACCACGGTCAGCTCCACGTCCTCATCGACCGACAGGGTCCAGTCCAGCTCGCAGCGCGCGGCGTGCAGGCGGTGGCTCAGGTCGCGTTTCCATTCGCTGGCGGCATCGCTCAGGGTGTGCGTCTGCACGGCCAGGCCCCGCGTGAGCGTCTTCAGATCCTGCAGCGTGTGGCGGATGTAATCCTCGATGTCGGGGTTGGGCGCCTGGTACATCAGGGTCAGCAGGCGCGCGCCGATGTCATCGTGCAGGTCCTGCGCCAGGCGCATGCGCTCTTCGCTGCGGCCACGCTCCACGGCGCGGTCGAAGGTCAGCACGCGGTGCAACTGCTCCACGATGCGGTCGGCCAGGCGTGCATCTTCCGAGGTGAACAGGCGCCGGCCCTTGTCCGCATGCTTGAGCACGAACACCTTGGTGCAGCCCTCCGTGTGCGACAGGCGTGGCAGCGGCACCAGCAGGATGCCGCCGTTGCCGCGCAGCGCGGTGGTGGGTACATCGCCATCGACCAGTGTCACCTCGATGGGGTCGAACAGCTCGCGCATCAGGCGAGCCATCAGATCGTCCAGCCGCTCCGGACGGCGCTCCAGCTCGCGCGCGATGCGGTAGAGGCGCTCGAACAGCCGCTCCGTGGTGATCGGATCGCGGCTGAGCACGTTGGTCATCACCCAGCGGCGGATGCTCAGGTACACGCCGAACGACAGGAACAGCGACAGCGTCATCGATGTGAACTGCCCCAACGAGAACACCGCCACGAAGAGCAGATCGAGCGAGGCCGCCACGGTGCTCGAGGCCGCCAGCAGCGAGAACTCCTGCAGGATCTGCTTGGAGCGCGACAGGTAGGGCGACAGCAGCAACTGCGACGCGAAAAACACATGCCAGGTCATCACGCCGAAGGTGGTGACGTTGAGCTGCATGTCCGGCCGTGCGTCGGCCATGGACACGCCAAAGCTCAGCAGCACCCAGCTGCCCAGCGTGATGCTGGTGAATCGGCGCAGCACCAGCGTGAAAGGGTGGGGCGATTGCCGGTAGGTCAGCGACATGAAGCCGATGGCGGCCAGGCCCAGTACTGCACAGCTGCCCTGCACCCACCACCAGTGCCAGGCCGGCGTCAGGTAGGACAGCGCCAGGCTGATCATCAGGGCCGCCGTCCAGCCCCCCAGGGTCACGAGGCCCCAGCCCCGCAGCCGGCGCGGATGCAGCACCGCGACCTGGATCATGGCTGCGGCCGCCATGACGTCGAAGCCGGTGCGCAGGCTGGCGTCCAGGTCCAGGAACCAGGGCGGCATGAACACGTCGAGGTTGGCCTCGGTCGCGATCAGCAGCAGATGGGCCCCCTGGGTGATGGCCAGCAGCGCGAAGGCCGCGTTGCGCCACTGCGGCCCGGCCAGGAACACCACCGCGCCCACGCCCATCACCACCAGGGCCAGGGCCGACAGCATCCAGAACAGCGGGGTGAGGCCGCTCCAGCCGCGCTGGGTGACCAGCACGGGCTCGTCCGGGGCATTGACCAGTTCGAGCACCACGACACCGCCCTCCTTGGGCAGCAGGGTGGCCGCCTTGGCCAACTGGCGGTGCAAGGCCATGTAGTGCTCGCGGGCCTTGAGGTCAGGGATCCAGCGTGCGCTGCGCTGCAGGGCCAGCAACTCGAGCGGCGCCTCGATCACGCTCACCCCGCCATCCAGGCCAACCTGTTCGACCCGCAATCCTTCGACCGCATGGCCCTCCAGGCGCTGCAAGGTGGGCAAGGTGGAGGCCACCATCTTGACGGTGCCCTCCGGTGAGGCCTTGAGCGTGATTGGCAGGCGCGGCTGCGTGGACAGCCATTGCGCCAGTGCGAACACGAGCACGCAGCCGCCCAGGATGAAGGCGACCAGCAGGCGCAGCCGCCAGCCGATCCACCGGGACAGGTGGCTGCCGCTCTGCAGGGCTTCGTCGAGGGTGGTGGGGCCACGGCGCTCGCTCAGGCTCAGGTCGCCGGCGCCGGGCGGCAGGGTCACACCAGACCCTGTTTGCTGGCCAGCACGGCCGCCTCGGCGCGACTGGACACGTTGAGCTTCTTGTAGATGGACTTGATGTGGTCGTTCACGGTGAACCACTTGATGCCCATCAGGTTGGCGATCTCCTTGATCGTGAAGCCCTTGCTGAGGTAGGTCAGCACTTCACTTTCGCGGGGCGTCAGGCGCTCATGGTCCAGCGGGGTGGCCGGTGCCGCGGGCGCGGCGGCCACGGCGGCGCTGGCCACGCCACTGCCCGTGCTCAGCGCGGTGGCGGAGGGGAAGCCATCGCCGGTGCGGAAGTGCGTGAGCAGCCGGCGTGCGATCGCGGGCGACAGCGGCGGCTGGCCACGCACGATCTTCTGCAGCTCTTCGACGAGCACCTCGAAGCGGTCTTCCTTGAGCAGGTAGCCGTCGGCCCCGCACTGCAGCGCGGGGAACAGGTGCTCATCATCGGAGTAGAGCGTGGTCACGATGCGCGTGGCCGGGTAATTGGCCAGCTCCGTGAGCAACTCCAGGCCGCTGCCGTCGGGCAACTCCAGATCCACGAGGATCAATTGGAACGGGTCGGCCGTGGCGGACGCACGTTGCCCTGCGGCATGCCCCAAAAGGCGCCGCACGGCCTCCAGATCGCCGGCCTCGGTGATGCTGCTCACATCGCTGAAGCTCTCGCGCACCACACGACACAAGAAACCCCGTGCAACGGGGTTGTCTTCCAGAATCAGTACTTTGACTGCCATGACTTGCTCCCGAGAGGGCCTACCGGTGCGCCCCCTGGGTTGAAAACGCTGCGCCCGGACGATGCTGATGCCGCATCTTGCCGGGGAAAGCTCCCCTGTTTCCAACCGAAACGAAACCAGGCTCATTATCATCGTGACTGGGCTTGTCGGACAGCCCCTCTTGGGGGCCCACCGAAGAACGTGTCTGGCCGCCTACAATGTCGCCATGCGTATCTTGATCGCCAACGACGACGGCTACCTGGCCCCCGGGCTCGAAGCCCTCGTGCAGGCCTGCGAAGGCCTGGGCCACGTGGATGTCTTCGCCCCGGAGCGCAATGCCAGCGGCACCTCCAACTCGCTGACGCTGCACCAGCCGCTCACCGTGCACACGGCCCGCAATGGGTTTCGTTTTGTTACAGGCACGCCTTCCGATTCGGTGCATCTGGCACTCACCTCAGGGCTGATCGACACCCCTGATCTGGTGTTGTCCGGAATCAACAATGGCGCCAACATGGGTGACGACACGCTCTATTCGGGCACTGTCGCGGCCGCCACCGAGGGCTTCCTGTTCGGCGTGCCGTCCATCGCCTTCTCGCTCACCGACAAAGGCTGGAACCACCTCGATGCGGCCGCCCGCGTGGCCCGGCGTGTGGTGGAGCAGGTGCTGGCCAACCCGCCAGGTACCGGCGCCTGGCTGCTCAATGTGAACATTCCCGCCATCGCCGACGCCGAGCAGGCGCCGTGGAAGATCACCCGCCTGGGTCGCCGTCACGCCAGCCGCCCGGCCATTGCCACCGCCAACCCGCGGGGCGAGCCCATCTACTGGATCGGTGCGGCCGGCGAGGCGCGTGACGAAGGGGAGGGCACCGATTTCCAGGTCACCCGCGACGGTGGTGTGTCCATCACCCCCCTGCAGGTCGACATGACCGACCACGCTGGCCTGCCGCGCTGGCGCAATTGGGCCGCCGCGCCCGCTGCTGCTGCCAAGGATCAGGCCGAATGAGCACGCCGCCCGGCGGTCAGCGCACACGGCGTTTTCCGTTGAGCCTGGACCGTGTCGCCGCACCGGCCAAGCCGTCGTCGCCGACGCGCGAACTGCTGCGCCCGCAGGCCCCGCTGGAGCAGGCCGCCCGTGATCGCCGGCAGCACACCACGCCGCAGGGCCTGGGCATGGATTCCCGCGCGGTGCAGCGCCGCATGGTCGAGCGGCTGCAGGCCGATGGGATCCACAACCCACGCCTGCTGCAGGCCTTCGGCACCATCCCGCGGCACTGGTTCGTCGATTCGGCCCTGGTCAACCAGGCCTATGAGGACACCAGCCTGCCCATCGGGCTGGGCCAGACGATTTCCAAGCCCTCGGTCATCGGCTCGATGATCGAGCTGCTGTGCACGCGGCCCGGTGTCGCGCCCGATGCCGCCTTCCCGTTGGGGCAGTGCCTGGACATCGGCACAGGTTGCGGCTACCAGGCGGCGCTGCTGTCCTGCCTGGCACGCCGCGTCGTGTCCATCGAGCGGCTGCGCGATCTGCACCTGAAGGCGCGTGGCAACCTGGACCGCCTGCGCGCGGGCCTGCCCGGATGGCAGGATGTGCGCCTGGTCTATGGCGACGGCATGCTGGGCCATGGGCCTAATGCCCCTTATGACACCATCATCGCCGCGGCCGGCGGTGCAGCCGTGCCCCAGGCCTGGCTGGACCAGTTGGCTCCTGGCGGGCGCCTGGTGGCGCCCATGGAAGATCCCCGCACGGGCACCCAGATCCTGACCATCGTGGACCGACTGCCCAATGGGCAGCTTCAGCAGGCCACGGCAGGACAGGTGCTGTTCGTGCCCCTAAAATCAGGCACGACGTGATGTCCCGGTTTGTTCGCTTCAACATGTACAACACGCAAAACACTTTCCGGCTGCTGGCCGCTGTCGCGGCGGCGCTGACCTTCGCAGGTTGCGCCACACCCATCAACAAGGCGCCGGTCGAAGACCGCGGCCGCGTGGGCACGGGCCTGAGCCCCGCCCGCCTGCCCCCAGGCGGTGAGAACGCCGGCAAGGCCGGGTACTACACCGTCAAGCCTGGCGACACGCTGATCCGCGTGGCGCTCGAGACCGGCCAGAACTGGCGCGACCTGGCGACCTGGAACAACCTCGAGAACCCCAACCTGATCGAGGTGGGGCAGGTGCTGCGCGTGGTGTCGCCCTCGGTGGACCCGACCACCGTGGCGGCCACACCCGCCGCCGCTTCAGTCAATACGCTCCCGGCCGCCAAGCCGGTCACCACCTCCAGGGTCGAGGCGCGCAACCTGGACGCCAAGCCTCAGCCCGCCGCTTCCGGCAGCAGCACGGCGTCGTCTGCCGCGAGCAGCGCGTCCAAGCCTGCTTCGGCAGGCTCAGAAGCCAGCACGGCCGCGGCGACCACGGCACCAGCCACCGCGGCGTCCTCCTCCGACAGCAAGGACACCGACGAGCCCGCATGGCAATGGCCGGCCAACGGCCCCGTGCTGGGGGGCTTCGAAGATGGCAAACGCAAGGGCATGGCCATCGGCGGCAAGGCCGGCGATCCCGTCTACGCGGCAGCCGATGGCCGCGTCGTCTACGCCGGTTCGGGCCTGCGTGGCTACGGCAACCTGGTCATCATCAAGCACAACGCGCAGTACCTGACGGCCTACGCCCACAACCAGACGCTGCTGGTCAAGGAAGACCAGGCCGTGCGCAAAGGCCAGAAGATCGCCGAGATGGGCAACACCGACACCGACCGCGTGCAGCTGCATTTCGAAGTGCGCAAGCAGGGCAAGCCCATCGACCCGGCCAAGTCGCTGCCCCAGCGCTGATCGGGCAGGGCGCCACGGCGTCCGCCGCAAAGCGTGCTCATCCCCTGAGACAATCGGGGGATGACCGACGAGATTCTTTCCACTTCCGCCCCGTCCCCCCTGGCGCCATCCCCCAGCGCACCGGTGCCCGCCGATGCCGAGGCGCCTGCCATCCCTGCGCATCTGCAATGGCTGACGGTCGAATCGCTCGACCTGGAGGCCCAGGGCGTCGCCCACCGGCCTGATGGCAAGGTGGTGTTCATCGAGGATGCCCTGCCTGGCGAAGAGGTGCGCGTGAGCGTCACCCGCCGCAAGAACAACTGGGAACAGGCCACCATGACCGAGCGCCGCCGCGAAAGCGCGCAGCGCGTCACCCCACGCTGCACCTACTTCGGCCTGTGCGGCGGCTGCAAGATGCAGCACTTCCATCCGGCGGCGCAAGTGGCCGTCAAGCAGCGCGTGCTGGAGGACAACCTCTGGCACCTGGGCAAGGTCAAGGCCGAAACGCTGCTGCGCCCGATCGAAGGGCCCACCTGGGACTACCGCTACCGTGCACGCCTGTCCGTGCGCTACGTGGCCAAGAAGAACACTGTGCTGGTGGGCTTTCACGAGCGCAAGTCGCGCTACGTGGCCGACATGCTCACCTGCGAGATCCTGCCTCCCCATGTCAGCCGCCTGCTGGCGCCGTTGCGTGAGCTGATCGGTTCGATGGCACAGCGCGACCGCCTGCCGCAGATCGAGGTGGCCGTGGGCACACAGGTGACGGTGCTCGTGCTGCGTCACCTGGAAGAGCTCAGCGCTGTCGACATCCAGCGCCTGCGCGATTTCGCCACTGAGCACAGCGCCTGGAACGAGGGACGCTTTCCGCTGTCGTGGTGGTTGCAGCCCAAGGGGCCAGACACGGTGCATCCCCTGGACGATGCCCTGCCCGGCCTGGACTACACGCTGCCCGAGTTCGGCATCACCATGCCGTTCAAGCCCACCGACTTCACACAGGTCAACCACCACATCAACCAGGTGCTGGTGGGCCGCGCGCTGCGCCTGCTGGGTGTGCAGCCGCAAGAGCGCGTGATCGATTGGTTCTGCGGCCTGGGCAACTTCACCTTGCCCCTGGCCACGCAGGCGCGTGAGGTGCTGGGCATCGAAGGCAGCGAGACCCTGGTGGCCCGCTCGCGTGAGAACGCCCGCGCCAATGGCCTGGCCGACAAGACCAGCTTCGTGGCCCGCAACCTGTTCGAGATCACCCCGGCCGAACTGGCCGGCTATGGCCGCGCCGACAAGTGGCTGGTGGACCCGCCGCGCGAAGGCGCGTTCGCCCTGGCGAAAGCCGTGGCCGATGTGCACCAGGATCCGTCGCTGGTGCCCGGCTGGGTGCCGCCGCAGCGCATCGTGTACGTCAGCTGCAACCCGGCCACGCTGGCGCGCGATGCCGGTTTGCTGGTGCACCAGGGCGGTTACCGCTGTGTGGCCGCCGGCGCGGTGAACATGTTCCCGCACACCGCGCACGTCGAGAGCATGGCGGTGTTCGAGCGGGCTTGAGGCAAGACGCTGCCTAGCGTTGCGGCCCGGGCTGCGGCGTTGGCGGCGTCGAGGCGGTGGCGTTGTCTGCCGGCGCCTCCAGTCGGGCACAGCGAGGGCACAGGCAGGACAAGCCTTGCGGATCCTTCAGAGCCACCTGGGCTCGTGCCCAGGGCGACACCTTGACCTGCTGGCACCAGCAGGGCGTGTCGAAGCTGCCTGACTGGGCTGGCGAACAGGCGTTGGCGCCCCCGCACAATGGGCAATTGAGGTTGGGCAGAGGGGGCGCGGCAGGTTCGGTCAGCATGGCAGAGCGCATTGTGGCGCCCACGCTTTGGTCAAAGCAAGCGCGTTCCCAGGGGCACGCTATGGTCCGGTACGCACAGGGCGACTGCGCCATGCTCGTTGTGAAACCCCGTGACCAGACACTCGGACATCAGCGGGCCGATCTGCTTGGGCGGGAAGTTCACCACGGCCACGACCAGGCGACCGACCAGGTCTTCTGGCGTGTACAGCGCCGTGATCTGTGCGCTGGACTTGCGTGTACCCAGTTCGGGGCCAAAGTCCACGTGCAGCACGTAGGCCGGCTTGCGTGCCTGGGCGAAGGGCTCGGCGCTGATCACGCGGCCCACGCGCAATTCCACCTTCATGAACTCGTCCCACGTGAGAGAGGGGCCGGGTTGGCTCAAGTCGGCCATGCGTTGTCGTCCGGTGATGTGGCGGGGGCCGTTGTTTCAGCGGGCTGAGGCGCGGCGGATGCGTCCGTGCGGATCACCACCGTGCCGGCCAGCTTGTCATGCCAGCCTTGCTTGCGGTCATCCAGGGCCGCCCACAGCAGGCCCATGCAGAAGGGTATGGCCGCCACGTAATAGCCCGCGTAACGCAGCAACAACCGGGGCACGGGCACCGGGCCGAATGTCTGCGCGTCAACCACTTTCAATTTGAAGAACATTTTGCCCGGGGTGGCTGAGCGGAACACCCAGAACGTGATGATCGCGACAATGGGAAACACCCATTCCAGCAGGACGCGCAGCGGGCTGTAAGGCACATGGGGCTGCAGGACTTCGGGGCCGATCAGCACGATGAGCAAGGGGTAGATGAGCAGGCTCAACCAGGCAGTGTCGATCAAGACGGCGGCAAAACGCAGCCAGAAGCCTGCATACACGGGTGTGGGCATGGTATCGGTGCAGGGAGGGGGTGAGGACCCGTCACCATCCTGCCAGAGATGGCGCTCTGCGGGCGCCGGGTGATCACCGGCATGAACCGCGGTTCAGCCAGGGTTCGTGTCAACGCAATCGGGTGCGGCCCAGCCGTTTGGCATTGGCCACGGCACGGCGATGCACCGGGGCCATGCCCTGGCCGAGGATACCCAACGTGGCCTTCTGCCACTGCCCCAGGGTGCTGCTGGCCGTGGGCAGTGTGCGCCCCCAGGGCATCCAGAAGGCCTGCATGGCGCTGTTCCACATCTGCATCTGTACACGCCATGCCTGCAGCCCCATGGCCATCCATGACTCCTGGAAGGCCGCTACTTTTTCCGCCCCCATGAGGTGGAACTCCTTCTGGTCGCGGGCATTGGGGTTGTGGCCTGCGAGGGCCATGCGGGTCAGGCGGTGCGCCATGACCTGCGGCGTGGCCAGGGCCAGCTCGGCGGTCTGGGTGGCCAGCGATCGGGTCTTGCGTCGGGAGGGTGTGGGCATGAGGGCTCCTTGGGCGCATGAAGATGCAGCCAGTGTGCGGGCTGGCCGCCCGCGAGGGCGCGTGCACCAGGCTTGCCCTTGTCGTGCCAAGGGGCGGTGCTTGCCAGAAAAGAAAAACGGCCTCCGAAGAGGCCGTCGAGAGGCGACTGCTTGATCCCGGGGTCAGAGCACTTCGGAAGCGAAATCCGCCAGGCGCGAGCGTTCGCCGCGCGCCAGCGTCACATGCCCGCTGTGCGGCCAGCCCTTGAACTTATCGACCGCGTAGGTCAGGCCGGAGCTGCCTTCGGTGAGGTAGGGCGTGTCGATCTGCGCCAGGTTGCCCAGGCAGATGATCTTGGTGCCGGGGCCTGCGCGCGTGATCAGCGTTTTCATCTGCTTGGGCGTGAGGTTCTGCGCCTCGTCGATGATCACGATCTTGTTGAGGAAGGTGCGACCACGCATGAAGTTCATGCTCTTGATCTTGATCTTGCTGCGCACCAGTTCGTTGGCGGCCGCGCGGCCCCATTCGCCGGCGCCACCCGTGCCGCTGTCGCCGCGCGAGAGCACTTCGAGGTTGTCGTCGAGCGCACCCATCCAGGGCGACATCTTCTCTTCCTCGGTGCCGGGCAGGAAGCCGATGTCCTCGCCCACCGGTACCGTCACCCGGGTGACGATGATTTCGGTGTAGCGGCGGTCATCGAGCACCTGGCTCAGCGCGGCGGCCAGCGTCATCAGCGTCTTGCCCGTGCCGGCGGAGCCCGTCAGCGTCACGAAGTCGCATTCGGGGTCCATCAGCAGATTCAGCGCGAAGTTCTGCTCGCGGTTGCGGGCCGTCACGCCCCACACGGCATTCTTCTGATGCGTGAAATCTTTGAGTGTCTTGAGCGTGGCGGTCTTGCCGGTGATCTCGGTGACCTTGCCGTACCAGGGCGCATCGCCCGGGCTTTCCAGGTAGACGAACTGGTTGACCAGCAGCACCGGCACCATCGGCCCGCTCACGCGGTAGTAGGTGATGCCCGACTGCTGCCAGCTCTCCATGCCCTTGCCGTGGCGGTCCCAGAAGTCGCTGGGCAGCGGCAACACGCCGGTGTAGAGCAGATCGCCGTCTTCCAGCGTCTTGTCGTTGAAGTAGTCCTCGGCGGGCAGGCCCATGGCACGCGCCTTGATGCGCATGTTGATGTCCTTGGACACCAGCACCACGTCACGGTCGGCATGTGCGCTGCGCAGCGCCTGCACCACGCCCAGGATCTGGTTGTCGGCCTTGCCCTGGGGCAGGCCGGTGGGCAACTGGATGTCCATGCCCGTGGTCTGGAAGTACAGCTTGCCGCCGGCTTCGACATGGCCCGTCTTGGCCAGCTCGATGCCCTTGGCCGGGTCGGCCTGTTGGCGGCTGCCCATGTCGGCGGCCAGCGCGTCCAGGTCGCGGCTGACCTGGCGGGCGTTGCGCGCCACTTCGGTCATGCCCTTCTTGTGCCCGTCCAGTTCTTCGAGCGTGATCATGGGCAGGTAGATGTCGTGCTCGTCGAATCGGAACAGCGACATCGGATCGTGCAGCAGCACGTTGGTGTCCAGCACGAAGAGCTTGGCCGGACCGGTGATCTTGCGGCGGCGGGTGGTCCCGCTGGTGCCCGTGGCGCGGTTGGGCGCGGCCGTGGCTGGCTTGTCGGCGGCGGCTGGTGTGTCGCTGCCCGTGCGCTCGGCCAACGGCGCGGTGTGCTGGGGCACGATGGCCGGGCGGCTCGGTGCGGCGCGGGAAGGGGCCTTGGCCGGCAACTCCTTGGTGGGGCTGACGGCGCTGCTGGTAGGGCTGGCGGCGTTCGGGCGCGGCACGAGTTCCAGCACCGGTGGTTGGGCCGGTGCGATGCGCGGGGCCGCAGGCGGGATGGCCGATACAGCGTTGGATTTGGAGCCGCGTTTCAACCCGGTCTTGGCCGGCTTGGGCTGGGACTCGTAGTCCGCAGTGGAGAGCATGTCAGCGCGTTTGGCAGGCGGCTTGGGAAGAGGCATGGTGGGATTCCGTCTTTCTTCAGGCTAGGCACAAACAAAAAGGCCGCACAACACGGTGTGCGGCCTATACCTTGAGCCGGGGTGTTCCGCCAGCCGGTGAGGCCGGGGGAACCAGTCAGCGTGATGTCGATGACAACCCAGATGCATGAAACCCATTATGCATACTCGGCGGCCTCGGGCCTCCGGGTCCCCACGGATGTAGGGGGGGTACAACAAGCACCGGCTGTCACGCAATTCACAAAAGAAAGCGTTTACGCTCCTTGGCTGACTTGGGATGTGCCCGAAGGGCGCTCAGGCAGCTTCCTTCTTCAGGCCCTTGACGGCGTCGAGCACTTCGTCGACGTGGCCGGCGACCTTGATACCGCGCCATTCGGCGCGCAGCACGCCCCCGGCGTCGATCAGGAAGGTGCTGCGCTCGATGCCCTTGACCTTCTTGCCGTACATGATCTTGTTCTTGACCACGCCGAACATGTGGCAGAGCTTTTCTTCGGTGTCGGCGATGAGTTCGTAGGGCAGTTCAAGGTTTTCCTTGAACTTGTCGTGCGACGCCATGTTGTCGCGCGAGACGCCGAAGATCACCGCACCGGACTTGACGAATTCCTTGTGCTTGTCGCGGAACTGCATGGCCTCGGTCGTGCAACCCGGCGTGTGGTCCTTCGGGTAGAAGTAGAGGATCACGGTCTGGCCCTGGAAGGCCTGAGGCGTGAACTTCACACCACCCGTGGCAGCTGCTTCGAATTCCGGCAAAGGTTTGTTGAGAGCGGGTGTCATGTTGTAGTGCTGATCGACCTGCGTGAATAACTTCCGATTATAAAACGAGCTTGCGGTCCATCCCCGACCCGGGGGACCAATCCCTTCCCGAAAATGTGTGACCCCCGGCGCGTCACTTGGTTCAGCGGCGGTTCACGGGTGGATGATCAGGGCCGCCAGCACCTTGCGACCCTCGGAGGTCAGCACGTTGTAGGTGCGGCAGGCGGCGGGCGTGTCCATGGTTTCCACGCCGATGCCGGCGTCGATCAGGGGGCGCAGGATCGAGGGGTGCACGAAGCGCAGGGTGGGGCCGCTGCCCAGGATCACCAGTTCAGGCTTGAAGGGCAGGATTTCCGCAATGTGGTCTGCGGTGAGGCTGGCGAGGTCCACGGGCGCCCAGGGGGCCAGGGCCGCATCCGTCGGCACGAGCACGCTGGTGGTGTGGGCCTGTCCGTTGACCGACACCTGCGTGCGGGTCACGGCGTGGATGACATTGGTGCCCTCGGGGCGGTCGGGTTGGAACTTCATCGCGGGGGGAAATTGGCTATCGGCCACCGGGTCTCGCGGGTGCGGGCAGGGGGCGGCGTGTGGTTAAATTGTAGGTTCCCCCAGAAAACCCGCCGTTCGGGCCCGATTTGGACCCGAATACGGACAAATTCCCCCGCTACCGTCGTCTCCCTGGAGCCCGTTTTGAAGCCCATCGCCAAGTCCAGCAAGCTCGCCAGCGTCTGTTACGACATCCGTGGGCCCGTGCTGGAAAAGGCGCGGCAGATGGAGGAGGACGGCCACAAGATCATCAAGCTGAACATCGGCAACCTGGCCGTGTTCGGACTGGAGCCGCCCGACGAGATCGTGCAGGACATGATCCGCAACCTGTCGAGCGCGGCGGGCTACACCGACAGCAAGGGCCTGTTCGCGCCGCGCAAGTCGGTGGTGCACTACTGCCAGGAAAAGGGCATCCAGGGCGTGACGGTCGATGACGTTTACCTGGGCAATGGTGCGTCCGAGCTGATCGTGATGTCGCTGAATGCGCTGCTCAACGATGGCGACGAGGTGCTGCTGCCGGCGCCGGATTACCCGTTGTACACGGCGGCGGTGTCACTGTCGGGCGGGCGCCCGGTGCACTACATCTGCGACGAGCAATCGGACTGGTACCCGGACATCGCCGACATCAAGGCCAAGATCACGCCGCGCACCAAGGCGATCGTGGTCATCAACCCGAACAACCCGACGGGCGCGCTCTACCCGGACAGCCTGCTGCAGGAAATCGTCGACCTGGCCCGCCAGCACGACCTGATCGTGCTGGCCGACGAGATCTACGACAAGACGCTGTACGACGGCAACACGCACACCTCGATCGCCTCGCTTGCCGACGACGTTCTGTTCCTGACCTTCAACGGCCTGAGCAAGAACTACCGCTCCTGCGGCTACCGTGCCGGCTGGATGGTGGTGTCCGGCGAGAAGCGCCATGCGCGCGATTACATCGAGGGCCTGAACATGCTGGCCTCGATGCGCCTGTGCGCCAACACGCCGGGCCAGCTGGCGATCCAGACGGCGCTGGGCGGCTACCAGAGCATCAAGGACCTGGTGCAGCCCGGTGGGCGCCTGTGCAAGCAGCGCGATCTGGCCTACGAACTGCTCAACCAGATCCCGGGCGTGAGCGTGGTCAAGCCCAAGGGCGCGCTGTACATGTTCCCCAAGCTCGATCCCAAGCTGTACCCGATCGCGGATGACCAGCAGTTTGCCTACGAGCTGCTGGCCGAAGAGAAGGTGCTGATCGTGCAGGGCACGGGCTTCAACTGGCCGCACACGGACCACTTCCGCCTGGTCTTCCTGCCCAACAGCGACGACTTGAGCGATGCCATTGGCCGCATAGCCCGCTTCCTGGACGGCTACCGCAAGCGCCACGCCTGACCTTACAAGCGCCGGCATCGAGCCGGCCTCCATTTTCAGAACCCAAGAGACGCGGCCCACAAGGCTGCGCACCCGAGAGAGAAACGCATGAGCCAACCACAACTGCGACCCGTGCGGGTCGGCCTGCTGGGCATCGGAACCGTCGGCAGCGGCACCTTCACGGTGCTCAAGCGCAACCAGGAAGAGATCCGCCGCCGCGCGGGCCGCGGCATCGAGGTGGCCATGGTGGCCGACCTCAACACCGAGCTGGCCACCAAGGTGGTGGGCGACGCCGCCAAGGTGGTGTCGGATGCCCGCCAGGTGATCGCCAACCCTGACATCGACGTGGTAGTCGAGCTGATCGGCGGCTACGGCATCGCCAAGGCTCTGGTGCTGGAAGCCATTGCTGCGGGCAAGCACGTGGTCACGGCCAACAAGGCCCTGCTGGCCGTGCACGGCACCGAGATCTTCGCGGCGGCGCGCGCCAAGGGCGTGATCGTGGCGTTCGAAGCGGCGGTGGCCGGCGGCATCCCCATCATCAAGTCGCTGCGTGAGGGCCTCACGGCCAACCAGATCCAGTGGGTGGCCGGCATCATCAACGGCACCACCAACTTCATCCTGTCCGAGATGCGCGACAAGGGCCTGGATTTCGACGTGGTGCTGAAAGAAGCGCAACGCCTGGGCTATGCCGAGGCCGATCCCACCTTCGACATCGAAGGGGTCGATGCCGCGCACAAGGCCACGCTGCTGAGCGCGATCGCCTTCGGCATCCCCGTGCAGTTCGACAAGGCTCACGTGGAAGGCATCACCAAGCTGTCGGCCACCGACATCAAGTACGCCGAGCAACTGGGCTACCGCATCAAGCTGCTGGGCATCGCCCGCCGCCGCGACAACGGCATCGAGCTGCGCACCCATCCGACACTGGTGCCGATGCGCCGCCTGATCGCCAACGTGGAAGGCGCGATGAACGCCGTGCTGGTGCAGGGCGATGCCGTGGGCACGACGATGTACTACGGCAAGGGCGCCGGCTCCGAACCGACCGCCTCGGCCGTGGTGGCCGACCTGGTGGACATCGCCCGCCTGCTGGACGCCGCGCCCGAGGCCCGCGTGCCGCACTTGGCTTTCCAGCCGGATTCGATGTCGGCGCTGGCCATCCTGCCGCTGGACGAGGTCGTGACCTCGTTCTACCTGCGCCTGCGCGTGGCCGACAAGGCTGGCGTGCTGGCCAAGCTCACAGGCATCCTGGCCGAGCAGAACATCAGCATCGACGCGGTGATCCAGCGCGAGGCCGACGAGGTGAGCGGCGAGGGCAACCAGACCGACCTGATCATCCTGACACACGACACCCGGGAAGGCAGCATGAACCAGGCGCTGGCCGCGATGCAGGCGCTGCCGACGGTGCTGGCGCCCATCGTGCGCCTGCGCAAGGAAGAACTGGCCTGATGACCCACCCCCTACGCGCTTCGCGCGCCCCCTCAAGGGGGCGACACCCTCGGACCGGCAGAGCCGGATCCTTGGTGTCCGCTTGATGGCGTGGGGTGTATGCGGCGGGCATGTGCATTGCTGCAGATGCTGCCTGTGAGGAACTGACATGAAATACATCTCCACGCGCGGTGACAAGACCGAACGCGGCTTCTCCGAGATCCTGCTGGAAGGCCTGGCGCCGGATGGCGGCCTGTACCTGCCGGTGCAGTACCCGCAGATCGATGCGGCCACCCTGGCCAAGTGGCGCGGCCTGCCGTATGCCGAGCTGGCCTACGAGATCCTGTCGCTGTACATCGACGACATCCCGGCTGCCGACCTGAAGGCCATCGCCGCCAAAACCTACACCAAGGCCACCTACGGTTTCGACGAGATCACCCCGTTGAAGCTGCTGGAGCCGGGCGTGGCGCTGCAGGCCCTGTCCAATGGCCCCACGCTGGCCTTCAAGGACATGGCCATGCAGCTGCTGGGCAACCTGTTCGAGTACGAACTGGGCCGCCGTGGCGAGACGCTGAACATCCTGGGCGCCACGTCAGGCGACACGGGCAGCGCGGCCGAGTACGCCATGCGCGGCAAGAAGGGCGTGCGCGTGTTCATGCTCAGCCCGCACGGCCGCATGAGCCCCTTCCAGCAGGCGCAAATGTTCAGCCTGCAGGATCCGAACATCCACAACCTGGCGGTCGAAGGCGTGTTCGACGATTGCCAGGACATCGTCAAGGCGGCCTCGAACGACTTGGCCTTCAAGCGCCAGTACAAGATCGGCACGGTGAACTCGATCAACTGGGCGCGTCTGCTGGCCCAGGTGGTGTACTACTTCGCCGGCTACTTCTACGCCACCAAGTCCGAGGGCGAGAAGGTCAGCTTCACGGTGCCCTCGGGCAACTTCGGCAATGTGTGTGCCGGTCACGTGGCCCGCATGATGGGCCTGCCCATTGACAAGCTGGTGGTGGCCACCAACGAGAACAACGTGCTCGACGAGTTCTTCCGCACCGGCAACTACCGTGTGCGGGGCAGCGCCGAGACGTTTGAAACCTCGTCGCCGTCGATGGACATCTCTAAGGCCTCGAACTTCGAACGCTTCATCTTCGATCTGCTGGGCCGCGATGGCGCCCGCACGAAGGCGCTGTTCAAGGACGAGGTGGAGCAGCGCGGCCTGTTCTCCGTGTCGGCCGAGGAGTTCCCCAAGGTGGCGGGCTACGGTTTCGTGTCGGGCACCAGCACGCATGCTGATCGCCTGGCCACGATCCGCGACACCTTCGAGCGTTTCGGCGCCATGATCGACACGCACACGGCGGATGGCCTGAAGGTGGCGCGCGATCACCTGGATCCCACGGTCCGCATGATCGTGCTGGAGACGGCGCTGCCGGCCAAGTTCGAAGAGACCATCGTCGAGGCCACGGGCCAGAAGCCGGCGCGTCCGTTCTGGATCGCCGGGCTGGAGGGCCTGGAGGCGCTGCCCAAGCGCTTCACGGTCGTGCCCGCCGATGCCAAGGTGGTCAAGGACTACATCGTCCAGCACTGCAACGACTGATCCCTCTGATCCATACCGGCGCCTGAAGGCGCCGGTTTCGCATGCGAGTTGAGAAGATGGCTTTCAAACCGCTGATGCCTCTGGACGAGGCCTGGTCGCGGCTGCAGCTGGTGGCCGAGCAGCACGTCAAGGCCTCGGGTGATGCCGGCCTGCCGCAGGAGGCCGTGCCGAGCTTCGATGCGTTGGGCCGTGTGCTGGCGCAGGATGTGGTCTCCACCGTGGACGTTCCGCCGCTGGACAACAGCGCGATGGACGGCTACGCCGTGCGTGTGGCCGAGACCATTGCGCCGCTGCCGCAAGCCCAGCGCATCGCGGCAGGGCAGGTGGGCGATGCATTGCCGGCCGGCACCTGTGCGCGCATCTTCACCGGCGCGCCGGTGCCCGACGGCGCCGATGCCGTGGTGATGCAGGAGCAGGCCACCGTGGGCGATGACGGCCGCGTGAGCTTCAGCCAGGCCATCGAGCCGGGCCAGAACATCCGCCGCCGCGGCGAGGACATCGCCGCCGGCCAGACCGTGCTGTCCGCCGGCCTGCGCCTGGGGCCCGCCGCCCTGGGCGTGGCCGCTTCCGTTGGCGCCGAGCACCTGAGCGTGTTCAAGCGCCCCCGCGTGGGCGTGCTGACCACCGGCAGTGAGTTGGTGATGCCGGGGCAGCCCCTGCCGCCGGGTGCCATCTACAACAGCAACCGCCACACCCTGCGGGGGCTGGTGCAGGCCACGGGCGCCCAGGGCAGCGACCTGGGCGTGGTGCCCGATGATCTGGACGCCACCCGCGCCGCACTGCGCGAAGCGGCCCGCCACAACGACCTGGTCATCACCAGCGGCGGCGTGTCCGTCGGTGAGGAAGACCACCTGCGCGCCGCCGTGCAGGCCGAGGGCGGGCTGGATTTCTGGGCGCTGGCCATCAAGCCGGGCAAGCCTTTCGTGCTGGGCTGGCTCAACCGCGATGACGGCAGCCGCGCGCTCTACATGGGCCTGCCGGGCAACCCGGTGGCCAGCTTCGTGACCTTCCTGCTGCTGGTGCGGCCGGTGCTCGGTGTGCTGGCCGGCGAGGCCTGGACGCTGCCCAAGTCGTTGCGGCTGCGCGCCGACTTCACCTGGGCCCGACCCGACAAGCGCCGCGAGTTCCTGCGTGCGCGCCTGAACGAGCAAGGCGGGTTGAGTCTCTTTCCGCACCAGGGCTCCGGGGTGTTGACCTCGGCGGCGTGGGCTGGCGGCCTGGTCGATCTGCAGCCGGGCCAGGTCGTGATGCCCGGCGATGCCGTGCCTTTCGTGCCCTTGGCACAATGGCTGCAACCCTCGGGCACGCAGAGCCAGGGGTGAGCGCAGCGCCATGAAGATCAATGTCCGTTATTTCGCCAGGATCCGCGAGGCCTTGGGGCCCGGCGAAGACCTGTCTTTCGATGCCGATGGCCCCGCCACGGTGGGCGCCCTGCGGGATTGGCTGGCCGACCGGTCGCCACGACATCAGGCGGCGCTCAATGGCGACCGCGCCGTGCGGGCCGCCTGCAACCAGGTGATGTGCGACGACGACGAGGCGCTGCACGATGGCGCCGAGGTGGCCTTCTTTCCACCGGTGACGGGGGGCTGAGCATGGGTGCTGCAGCCGGCCCCGCCACACCGCATCGCCATGTGGCCGTGCAGGCGGCCGATTTCGACCTGGGGGCCGAGGTGGCGGCCCTGCGCGCGGGTGACCATGGCATCGGTGCCGTGGCCAGCTTCGTGGGCACGGTGCGCGAGTGGGGCGGCGATGCCGCAAGCGCTTCGTCGTCCAGCCTGGTGCTGGAGCACTACCCGGGCATGACCGAACGCAGCATCGAGGCGATGGTCGACGAAGCCATCCACCGTTTCGAGCTGCGTGGCGCCCGTGTGATCCACCGTGTCGGGCCCCTGGGCCTGGGCGATCAGATCGTGCTGGTGGCGGTGAGCGCGCCCCACCGCCGTGCGGCCTTTCAGGGCTGCGAGTTCCTGATGGACTGGCTCAAGACACAGGCGCCGTTCTGGAAAAAGGAAGTGTCTGATGGGGCGGGCGATTGGGTCGATGCCCGTGAGCAGGACGATGCCGCGCTGGCGCGCTGGGGCGTGGTGCCCGGCGCGGTGGCCAACACGGGCGGTGGACGCCGGGCTGCAGCCCCTGACAGCGCCAATCCCGTTGAGACGAAGGAGCAGGGCACGTGATGTCCTTGTGGTTCGCGCTGTACGTGGCGGCCGGCGCCGTGGTCGGGGCGCTGGCCCGCTGGTTGGCGGCCGTGTGGCTCAACCCTT
>DXIO01000121.1 GCA_019112875.1 Candidatus Aquabacterium excrementipullorum | reverse complement strand
GGGACTGCGGTGTCATGAGGGCTTAGTCACGCACTTCGGCAATGAGTTCAATCTCCACGCAGGCGCCCAGCGGGATCTGGGCCACGCCGAAGGCGCTGCGGGCATGGCGGCCGGCGTCGCCGAAGACCTCGGCCAGCAGCTCGGAGCAGCCGTTGGTGACCAGGTGCTGCTCGGTGTAGTCGGGCGTGCTGTTGACCAGGCTCATCACCTTGACGATGCGCACCACCTTGTCCAGATCGCCCACGGCGGCGTTCAGCGTGCCCAGCAGGTCGATGGCGACGGCGCGCGCGGCCTGCTGGCCTTCGGCGGTGGCGATGTCCTTGCCCAGCTGGCCCACCCAGACCTTGCCGTCCTTCTTGGCGATGTGGCCGGAGAGGAACACCAGGTTGCCGGTGCGGGCGAAGGGCAGGTAGGCGGCGGCGGGCACGGCCACGGGGGGCAGCGTGATGCCGAGGGCGGACAGGCGGTCAGCGATGGACATGGCGGAAAGGGCAGCGGGGCTGCGCTGGAAGGATGAATGGGGCGCGCGCCGCAGGGCGGCAGGCCAGGCGCCGATCCTACACCGGCGCCTGCCTGGAGCGGCCTTCCAGGGCCTTGAAGTGCGCACCGCCCTAGCGCAAAAAGCATGGCGTTGCGGCTGGGTTTCCCCTGCCAAAGCCCCTCTAAAGACCGCCCCCGCACAGGTCGATAACCGCATGGGGCCCTGCGTCGGGATGCCCCGCAGGTTGGAGACAGACAGAACCATGCAGACAGACAGCCACGATGGCCGCCTGGACACCCCCCCGCGGACACGACCAATACGCCTTTTCGCTGGCATGAGGAATTGACGCATGCCTGGGCAGTACAACGACAAGAGCCGCATGACGGCACCCATCTCGCACGTTTCGCAAACATTGACACCGCTGACAGGCTTGCAACTGGAGGCGGCCGAAAACCTGAACCAAATCGGCTTCCTGACCTGGGAAGCCGGCCACGGCCCGGTGCGCTTGAGCGCCATCGCCCAGGGCCTGCTCGGCCTGCCCGAGGACGTGCCGCTGGGCACGCTGCTCGATTTGCTCGACCCGAACGAACGTCCCAGCCTGCAGACCCACTGGGGCGAGGTGCTGGCCGCCGGCCAGCGCAACACCGTGGCCGAGTTCGCCGCCGTGCTGCCCGATGGCCGCCGCCGTTTTGGCGCCAATGCCCTGTTCGAGCATGGCGCCGACGGTGTGCTGCGCTGCTGCGTGGTGGCCATCCAGGACATCACCAGCCACGACGCGATGATCCAGGCCCTGTCCGACAGCGAGACGCGCCTGGAGGAAGCCCAGCAGATCGCCCAGTTCGGCTACTGGGAATGGGACTTCGAGCAGCGCAAGGCGGTGCTCTCGGACCAGGCCGTGGTGATGTGGGGCCTGCCGCCCGACTGGACGGCCGACGAGCGCGGCCTGCTGGGCCTGGTGCCGGCCGACCAGCGCGAGTGGGTCAGCAAGCTCTACGCCGAGGCCTTCGCCAAGCGCCAGACCGCGCTGCGCTACGAGGTGCGCAAGAGCGACGCCGAAGGCAACGTGCGCGAGTTCCATTCGCTGGTCAAGATCGACTATGCGCCCGATGGCAAGCCGCGCCGGCTGCTGGCCACCCTCCAGGACATCAGCGAGCTCAAGTCCTACCGGCGCCAGCTGCATTCGCTGTCCTTCTTCGACACGGTCACGGGCCTGCCCAACCGCGCGCTCTTCGTTGATCGCCTCAACCAGGCGCTGACGGACGCCTCCTGGCACAGCCAGCAGCTGGGCCTGCTGATGCTGGACCTGGACCGCTTCAAGGACATCAACGATTCGCTGGGCCACACCGCCGGCGACGCGCTGCTGCAGCAGGCCGCGCAACGCCTGCAGCAGGTCATGCGAGAGTACGACACCGTGGCCCGCCTGGGCGGTGACGAGTTCGCGGTGCTCTTGCCCGAGGTGCGCCACGCCACCGACATGGGCTCGATCGCGCAGAAGGTGCTGAGCGCCTTCGCCAAGCCCTTCCGCATCGGTGACCAGGATGTGTTCGTGACGGCCAGCGTGGGCGGCGCCTTCTACCCGGCCGATGCCCAGGATGCCGTGCAGCTGATGCAGTACGCCGATGCCGCGCTGTACCACGCCAAATCACAGGGCCGCAACACCTTCCGCTTCTATTCGAAGGAGCTGACGCGCCAGGCCGCCGAGCGGCTCACGCTGGAGAGCGAATTGCGAAGAGCTATCGAGTCAGAAGAACTGGAGTTGTACTACCAGCCCAAGTTCGACCTGGCCACCGGTGTGCTGGTGGGGGCCGAGGCGCTGATGCGCTGGAACCACCCCTCGCGCGGCATGGTGCCGCCGCTGAGCTTCATCTCCATGGCCGAGGACACGGGCCTGATCGTGCCGATGGGGGCCTGGGCCTTGCGCAGCGCGTGCGAGGCCGCGGCCCGCTGGAACGCTACGCGCCGACGGGTGCCCCTGAAGATCGCGGTGAACCTCTCGGCACGCCAGTTCGTGGGCACGCCGTTCTCGGTCACGGTGAGCGAAGCGTTGCGCACCACAGGCTGCCGCCCCGAATGGCTGGAGTTGGAGATCACCGAGAGCCTGCTGCTGGACGGCCGTGACGAGATCCTGGCCATCCTGCAGGACATCGCCTCGCAGGGCATCAGCATCGCGCTGGACGACTTCGGCACGGGCTATTCCGCGCTGAGCTATTTGACGCGCTTCCCGGTGGACACGCTCAAGATCGACCGCTCCTTCATCAAGGACCTGCCGGGCGACCGCAGCAGCGCCGAACTGGTCAAGGCCATCGTGTCGCTGGGCCACAGCCTGGAGATGAACCTGGTGGCCGAGGGCGTGGAGACGCGCGAGCAGGCCGATCACCTGGTCGGCCTGGGCTGCCAGCTGGTGCAGGGCTACCTGTACGGCAAGCCCGTGCCCCACGCGATGTTCTCGGAGATGGTGGCCCTGGCCTGACGCAACCGGGCCTCTTCGCGGATGGACTTCAGGGCGCGGTTCAGGGCGCCGTGGCCGCCTTCGTGAACTCCAGGCCGAGGATCCGGCTGGCCTTGTCGGTTGGGTGGTTCTTGTCCCAGAACAGGTAGTTGTCCGGGTCGCTGCACACCGTGCGCACCACCTCCTTGCCCTCCAGCTTGCCGTTGTAGCAGGCCTCGGTCACGTTGACGCCGCGGGCCTGGGCATTGGCCAGTTCGACGCGCAGGAAGGTGAGCGTGTCGAAGGTGCGCAGGTCGATCTCCGGCATCTGCAGGCGGGCGCTGGCGAACATCTTGAGCAGTTCGGCCTTGTACTCCTCGGCGCGCTTGCGCGTGGTGGGCGTGTAGGTCTTGTCTTGCTTGTTGAAATCAGCCGATTGCGGCGTGAGGCTGAAATCGGGCATCAGCGGCACCAGGAAATGGCGCGCACCGCGCTGGTACAGGGCCTTGATGCCCTTGAACATGTTGTTGGCCCCGTTCTTGGCCGTGTACGAGGAGTACATGTTCAGGCCTTCGAAGAAATCGTTCGGGCCGGCCCACACGAAGTACAGCGCGTTCGGGTCGTTGCGGCTGATGCCCTGCTTCGCCAGCGTCTTGTGGAACTCATCGATCTGGAACAGCGTGCCCTTCTGCCACGACCAGAAAGGCAGCAGGTTGCCATAGCCCGTCTGGCCGCCGGAGAAGCTGTAGTTGGTCATCGGCAGGCGCAACTGGTTGGCCATCACCTCCAGTGCGACCACGCCGTTGCTGAAGCGACCCTTGGAGCTGGGCGCCATCGGCAGGCCCACCTGGGTCATCTCCTGTGTCATCTTGAACAGGTTGCCGGTGTCGGACATGCTGTCGCCGAAGGCGAAGATCTGCGTGTAGTTGTTGGGCACGTAGATGTCGTCGTGTTCGGGCGGCACGCGGAAGGGCGGGTTGATCGGCCCCGGCGGCGTGATGGACCACTTGCGGGCGCTGGGCAGCCAGTCTTCCAGCAGACCGTAGTAGGTGTTGAAGAAGGGCACGTTGTTGAACACGAAGCCCAGTGTGTTCATGAACTCCTTGCTGGTGACCGGCGCGATGAAGCCCGCGTACATCGTGATGGGCTGCAGCGTTTCGGCCACGTAGAGTTCAGCGGGGATGGCGTGCGCACTGGAGCCGCCCCATGCGAGGGCTCCGGCTACGATCAGCTTGCGGATGAAGGGTGTCTGCGTGTGCATGGTGGTTCCCATATTCGTGTGACATGGATTTAATCCGTGTGACGCGATCATCCCGATAGGTAAACCCCTTGACTCTCCCGCGAATGGGTGGTGTTGTATGACGCCCGTTTGAGGGGTGCCAGCCCGAGTCATCACAGTGACTTGAACAGCGCGCTCAGTTTCGCCAGCGTCATCACCGCGGTCGGCGTCATGCGGGCCAGGGCGGCCTCGGGCATGAAGGACAGCTGCGCCTCGGCCGGGTCCTGCACGATGGTCTGCCCGCCAGCGCGCTGCACGGCTTCCAGGCCGGCGGCGCCATCGTTGTTCGCGCCCGTCAGCAGGATGGCCAGCAGGCATTCGCCGTACACGTCCGCGGCCGCCTCGAACAGCACGTCGATCGCGGGCCGCGAGAAGTTGACCAGGCCGTCCACGCTCAAGGCCAGGTGGGGCGTGCTGCGAGCGTCCGTGTCCAGCAGCAGGTGGTAGTCGGGTGGGGCGAAGTACAGCGTGCCGGGCACCACGGGCTCTTTGTCAGTGGCCTCGCGCACGGGCAGCGCGCATTTGGTGGAGAAGATGTCGGCCAGCAGGCTGGGCTGGTCGCGCGGCAGGTGCAGCACCACGAACACCGGCACCGAGGCCTGGCGCCGCAGGGCCGGCAGCAGCACGGACAGGGCATCGACGCCGCCGGCCGACGCGCCAATGGCGATGGCGCCGATGCGGCGTGCGTCCAGCGAGGCACTGCCGACGGCGACCGTGCTCATCTGCGCTGTTCCTTCTTCTGGAAGATGCGCTCGCTGCGGGCGACCTCGTCGAAGGCATCGCCCCAGGCCGAGAAGCGCAGCGATTCCTTGGAGCCCAGGCCGAGGAAGCCCTTGCGGCACAGCGATTCGTTGAACAGGCCCAGCGCCCGGTCCTGCAGCTCGCGGTTGAAGTAGATGAGCACATTGCGGCAGGACACGAGTTGCATCTCGGCGAAGACGCTGTCGGTGGCCAGGCTGTGGTCGGAGAAGACCATGTGCTTCTTGAGCCCCTTGTCGAACACCGCGCGGCCGTAGGCGGCCGTGTAGTACTGCGACAGCGAGGTACGCCCGCCGGAGCGCTGGTGGTTGTCGGTGAAGCCGGCGATGCGGTCCACGGCGTACACGCCGGCCTCGGCACGCTGCAGCGCGTGGGCATTGATGTCGGTGGCGTAGATCAGGCTGCGTTCGAGCAGGCCTTCTTCATGCAGCAGGATGGCGAGGGAATAGACCTCTTCGCCGGTGCTGCAGCCCGCCACCCAGATCTTGAGCGAAGGGTAGGTGCGCAGCAGCGGTACCACGGTGTCGCGCAGGGCCTTGAAGTAGCTCGGGTCGCGGAACATCTCGCTGACCTGCACGGTCATGTAGTCGAGCAGGGCGGGGAAGGTGGCCGGATCGTGCAGCACCTTGTCCTGCAGTTGCGACAGGGTTGCGCAGCCGAACTGGTCCATCGCGGCCTTGAGCCGGCGCTTGAGCGACGAGCCCGCGTAGGCGCGGAAGTCGTAGTGGTACTTCAGGTAGATGGCATCGAGCAGCAGCTGGAACTCGATGTCGGCATCCTTGGGCGGGACCACGTTGGGCATCCTTTCAGCGCCTTACTTCGGCATCCACACGCGCACGAGCGATAGCAGCTTTTCGACGTCCAGCGGCTTGGCGATGTAGTCGTTGGCGCCGGCGGCCAGGCAGTCGTCCTGGTCGTTCTTCATGGCCTTGGCCGTGAGCGCGATGATGGGCAGCTTCTTCCACTCGGCGCGCTTGCGGATCTCGCGCATGGCGGTCAGGCCGTCCATCTCCGGCATCATGATGTCCATCAGCACGAGGTCGACGCGCGCGCCGTTGGGCTCCTGGCTGTGGGCCAGCGCTTCGAGCGCCTCGCGGCCATTGCGCGCGATCTGCACGGTGATGCCCTTGGGCTCCAGCACGCTGGAGAGCGCGAAGATGTTGCGCACGTCGTCCTCGACGACCAGCACGCGGCGGCCATCGAGCGCCACCTCGCGGTCGCGCACCTCGCGCAGCATGCGCTGGCGCTCGGGCGGCAGGCTCGATTCCACCTGGTGCAGGAAGAGGGTGACCTCGTCGAGCAGGCGTTCGGGCGAGCGCACGTCCTTGATGATGATGGAGCGCGAGAAACGGCGCAGGCCTTGCTCTTCGTCGCGCGTGAGGTTGCGGCCCGTGTAGACGATCACCGGCGGGAAGGACACGTCCTCCTGGTCGGCCATCTTCTCGAG
>DXIO01000120.1 GCA_019112875.1 Candidatus Aquabacterium excrementipullorum | reverse complement strand
ACGACACGGCCGTGGCCGTGAACCAGGGCGGCAAGCGCAAGGGCGCCGTCTGCGCCTACCTGGAATCGTGGCACCTTGATGTGGAAGAGTTCCTGGAGCTGCGCAAGAACACCGGTGACGACCGCCGTCGTACCCACGACATGAACACGGCCAACTGGATCCCCGACCTGTTCATGCGCCGCGTGATGGAAGGTGGCGACTGGACCCTGTTCTCGCCTTCTTCGTGCCCTGACCTGCACGACAAGTTCGGCAAGTCCTTCGAAGAGGCCTACACCGCCTACGAAGCCCGCGCCGACCGTGGCGAGGTCAAGCCCTTCAAGCGCGTCAAGGCCACCGACCTGTGGCGCAAGATGCTCTCGATGCTGTTCGAGACCGGCCACCCCTGGATCACCTTCAAGGACGCCTGCAACGTGCGCTCGCCGCAGCAGCACGTCGGCGTGGTGCACTCGTCCAATCTGTGCACCGAGATCACACTGAACACCAACGGCGGCGAAATCGCGGTGTGCAACCTGGGCTCCGTGAACCTGGCGCAGCACATCAAAGATGGCGGCATCGACCACGACAAGCTCAAGAAGACCGTGACCACGGCCATGCGGATGCTCGACAACGTGATCGACATCAACTACTACGCCGTGAAAAAAGCGCGTGACTCGAACCTGCGTCACCGCCCCGTGGGCATGGGCATCATGGCCTTCCAGGACGCGCTGTACCAACTGCGCGTACCCTACGCCAGCCAAGCCGCCGTGGAGTTCGCCGACCAGTCGATGGAAGCCGTCTGCTACCACGCCTACTGGGCCTCGACCGAACTGGCACAAGAGCGTGGCCGCTACTCCAGCTACCGTGGTTCGCTGTGGGACCGCGGCATCCTGCCGATCGACTCCCTGCAACTGCTGGCCGAGCAACGCGGCGGCTACGTCGAGGTCGACACCTCGGCCAAGCTGGACTGGGATGCCCTGCGTGCCCGCATCGCCCAGCACGGCATGCGCAACTCCAACTGCGTGGCCATCGCCCCCACCGCCACCATCTCCAACATCGTTGGCGTGGATGCGTCGATCGAGCCCTGCTTCGGCAACCTGTCCGTCAAGTCCAACCTGTCGGGCGAGTTCACCGTGATCAACGAGTACCTGGTGCGCGACCTGAAGAAGCTCGGCCTGTGGGACGACGTGATGGTGATGGACCTCAAGCACTTCGACGGTTCGCTGCGCCGCATCGACCGCGTGCCCGAAGACCTCAAGCAGCTGTACGCCACAGCCTTCGAAGTCGAGCCCGTGTGGCTGGTCGAAGCCGCCTCGCGTCGCCAGAAGTGGATCGACCAGGCCCAGTCGCTCAACATCTACATGGCCGGCGCATCGGGCAAGAAGCTCGATGAAACCTACAAGCTCGCATGGTTGCGTGGCCTCAAGACCACCTACTACCTCCGCACCATCGGCGCCACGCATGCAGAGAAGTCCACGGTGTCTCGTGGCCAGCTCAACGCGGTGTCCTCCGGTGCCTCGAGCGGCATGGCCGCAGCACCCGTGAACACGGCACCTGCGGTCGAACCATCGTTGGGTGAGCCTGCCACCGACATCAAGTTCTGCTCGATCGACAACCCCGATTGCGAGGCTTGTCAGTAAGCATCGAAGCAAGGCCTCAGCGATGAGGCCTTGCTGCTTGTTCTTTGGTTGTTCCTTGCGTCGTGCATCGCTGTGCTTCATCGTCACCCGCATAGGCACATGCGAACAAAGCATCGAACAACACACGCAATAGAAGCCTTCTTCGATTTTTCGATGCAAGCCCGCAACAAACAGGGCTTGCAAATGTCAAGAAGTGCTTGGTGTTTTTAACAACACCCTCCCATAATCCGAACCCATAGGATGCTCACCATGTTGGTCTGGGAAGACAACACGCCTACACCTTCTAACGCGCCTTCGAATGCGCCCGCCGGTTCTGTGCCCTCCTTCGATGGACAAGCACGGAACACCCAACCGTCGCCCGCGATCGGGCTGCAGTCGGGGCTTCAATCGGTGGCCAGCGCACAAGCCATTGCTCAGCAGCACGCACAGCAACTGGTTCGCAACGCGCCGCAGCAACAAGCTTCGCAAGGCCAGGCCGCCACGCAACGCCGCGTCAACGCAGCGGACAAGCGCATCATCAATGGTCAGACCGACGTCAACCAGCTGGTGCCCTTCAAGTACAAGTGGGCCTGGGAAAAGTACCTCGCCACCTGCGCCAACCACTGGATGCCGCAAGAGGTCAACATGTCGCGGGACATCGCGCTGTGGAAAGACCCGAACGGCCTCTCGGAAGACGAGCGCCGCATCATCAAGCGCAACCTCGGCTTCTTCGTGACCGCCGATTCGCTGGCCGCCAACAACATCGTGCTGGGCACCTACCGCCACATCACGGCGCCCGAGTGCCGCCAGTTCCTGCTGCGCCAGGCTTTCGAAGAAGCGATCCACACCCACGCGTACCAATACATCGTCGAGTCGCTGGGCCTGGACGAATCCGAGATCTTCAACGCGTACAACGAAGTCGCCTCGATCCGCGAGAAGGACGAGTTCCTGATCCCCTTCATCGAGGCGATCATGGACCCGAACTTCCACACCGGCACGCCGCAGAACGACCAGACGCTGCTGAAGTCGCTGATCGTGTTCGCCTGCCTGATGGAAGGCCTCTTCTTCTACGTGGGCTTCACGCAGATCCTGGCGCTCGGCCGCCAGAACAAGATGACCGGCGCTGCCGAGCAGTACCAGTACATCTTGCGCGACGAGTCGATGCACTGCAACTTCGGCATCGACCTGATCAACCAGCTCAAGCTCGAGAACCCGCACCTGTGGACGGCCGAGTTCAAGGCCGAGATCAAGGCCCTGTTCCTCAAGGCCGTCGAACTCGAATACCGCTACGCCGAGGACACCATGCCCCGCGGCGTGCTGGGCCTGAACGCCTCCATGTTCAAGGGCTACCTGCGCTACATCGCCAACCGGCGTGCCACGCAGATCGGCCTGGAAGAACTCTTCCCCAACGAAGAGAACCCCTTCCCGTGGATGAGCGAAATGATCGACCTGAAGAAGGAACGCAATTTCTTCGAAACCCGAGTCATCGAATACCAGTCGGGCGGCGCCCTGTCCTGGGATTGAGGCATGCAGCGCACTGCACGGCCGGCCAACCAGAACATGAGCACCCGACCTACCCCATTCATCACACCGCGTCCAGATCCTAGGGGGCGTCGGGTGGTGGATCTCTGTACCGCATTCTGCGGTGCAGTGCGCTTTGCAACTTGATCAAGGAGATACGTATGGCAACTGCGAAAAAACCGGCCGCCAAGAAGGCCGCCGCTCCCAAGAAGGCTGCACCCGCTAAGAAGGCAGCAGCTCCGGCCAAGAAGGCCGCCGTGAAGAAGGCAGCACCCGCCAAGAAGGTCGCCGCCAAGAAGGCAGCTGTGAAGAAGGCAGCACCGGCCAAGAAGGTTGCAGTCAAGAAGGCTGCGGTCAAGAAGGCCGCCGTGAAGAAGGCAGCACCGGCCAAGAAGGCCGCCAAGCCCGCAGTCAAGAAGGCTGCTGCGCCCAAGAAGGCCGCCAAGCCTGCAGTCAAGAAGGCTGCTGCGCCCAAGAAGGCCGCTGTCAAGAAGGCTGCTGCCCCCAAGAAGGCCGCCGCCAAGCCTGCTGCGAAGCCTGCTGCCAAGAAGGCCGCGGCCAAGAAGCCGGCCGCTTCCAAGCCTGCCCCTGCGAAGGCTCCGGCCGCCGCTCCCGCAGCGAAGACCACGCTCAGCCCCCAGGCTGCGTGGCCCTTCCCCACCGGCAACAAGCCCTGAGCCTTCAGGACTTGATTGACGCTTGAAGGGGCCGGACGAAAGTCCGGCCCCTTTTCCATTCACGCCTCGCCTCGCTCGCACGCCTTGTCTTCACACACGCCATCGCCATCCAGCTGGAGCTGCCTGCGGGTCATCGACGCCGCCAGCAAGGGCACCTCAGGCGCCTGCATGCTCGACATCAGCGTCTCGCCCAACGCCAAGCGCACCGAGCTGGTCGGCTGGCACGATGGGGCGCTGCGCGTGCGATTGGCTGCCCCGCCCGTGGACGGCGCCGCCAACGAAGCCTTGCGCCGATGGCTGTCCGATCAGCTGGGCGTGCCGCAAGCGCGTGTCACGCTGGTGCGAGGCGACACCAGCCGGCGCAAGCAGTGGCGCATCGACGAGGATGCGACCCTGGTGACGCAATGGCTGGCCCGCCAAGCGGTCCTGTCGCAGGCTGGCGGATAATCACGCTTTTGCACCCACATACTTTGCAGCCTGGTCCTCAGGCCAGAAGGCAGCACGATGGCTCAATACGTATTCACCATGAACCGCGTCGGGAAGACTGTCCCCCCGAAGCGGCAGATCCTCAAGGACATCACCTTGAGCTTCTTCCCGGGCGCCAAGATCGGCGTGCTGGGCGTCAACGGCTCCGGCAAATCCACCTTCCTGAAGATCATGGCGGGCGTGGACAAGGAGATCGAAGGCGAAGCCGTGCCCATGCCCGGCATCAAGATCGGCTACCTGCCTCAGGAGCCCGAGATCACCGCCACGCAGACCGTGCGTGAAGCCGTCGAAGAAGGCATCGGCGGCGTGCTGGCCGCCAAGAAGCGCCTGGACGAGGTGTATGCGGCCTACGCCGACGAGAACGCCGACTTCGACGCGCTGGCCGCCGAGCAAGGCGAGCTGGAAGCCATCATCGCCGCCGGCGGCTCCGAGAACACCGACCTGCAGCTGGAGCTGGCCGCCGACGCGCTGCGCCTTCCGCCCTGGGACGCCGTGATCGGCAACCTCTCCGGTGGTGAAAAGCGCCGCGTGGCCCTGTGCCGCCTGCTGCTGTCCAAGCCCGACATGCTGCTGCTCGACGAACCCACCAACCACTTGGATGCCGAATCCGTGGACTGGCTGGAGCAGTTCCTGAGCCGCTTCTCCGGCACCGTGGTGGCCATCACCCACGATCGCTACTTCCTGGACAACGCGGCCGAGTGGATCCTCGAACTCGACCGCGGCGCCGGCCACCCCTACAAGGGCAACTACTCCGACTGGCTGGACGCCAAGGAAAAGCGCCTGGCGCAAGAACAGCGCACCGAAGACGCCCGCGCCAAGGCCCTGAAGCAGGAACTGGAATGGGTGCGCAAGAACGCCAAGGGCCGTCAGGCCAAGAGCAAGGCGCGCCTGGCACGCTTCGAAGAGCTGAGCGACGTCGAATACCAGAAGCGCAACGAGACGAACGAAATCTTCATTCCCGTGGCCGAGCGCCTGGGCAACGAAGTCATCGAGTTCAAGAACGTCACCAAGTCCTTCGGTGACCGCGTGCTGATCGACAACCTGAGCTTCAAGGTGCCAGCCGGCGCCATCGTCGGCATCATCGGCCCGAACGGTGCCGGTAAATCCACGCTGTTCCGCATGATCCAGGGGGTCGAGCAACCCGACAGCGGCGAAGTCGCCATCGGCAAGACCGCGCAACTGGCCTTCGTCGACCAGAGCCGCGAAGGCCTGGCTGGCGACAAGACCGTGTGGGAAGACGTCTCAGGCGGTCTGGACAACATCGTCGTCGGCAAGTTCGTGATGCCCTCGCGCGCCTACATCGGCCGCTTCAACTTCAAGGGCAACGACCAGCAGAAGCTGGTGGGCAACCTCTCCGGCGGTGAACGCGGCCGCCTGCACCTGGCCAAGACCCTGGCCAAGGGCGGCAACGTGCTGATGCTCGACGAACCCTCCAACGACCTGGACGTCGAAACCCTGCGCGCGCTCGAAGATGCCCTGCTGGAGTTCGCCGGCAGCGCCATGATCATCTCCCACGATCGCTGGTTCCTCGATCGCATCTGCACGCACATCCTGGCCTGCGAAGGTGATTCGCAATGGTTCTTCTACGACGGCAACTACCAGGAGTACGAAGCCGACAAGAAGAAGCGCCTCGGTGAAGAAGGCGCCCGCCCCAAGCGCGTGCGCTTCAAGCCCATCAAGTAAAGCGGATCGCGCTTTCGCACAAGGCCCGGTTGCCCATGGCACCGGGCCTTTTTCATGCGCCTCGACCCCTCGTTCGCGGGCCGCAAACCCTTGTCCCTGCTGGATTTTCAGGGGTGAACCCTAGGGTTTCCATGCCCGGCTTACAAAACGTTCGACAGATAGAATTTCGCGAACTTTTTTGCCTTTTGGGCGAGAAATTTCCTGCATCTCATCTACCTGCCGACCCACACCAGAGCGGTCCCAGCTTCACCCCGGAGACAGATCAATGATTTCAAGGATGACCCGACTCCTCACAGTCACCGTCGCGGCCGCATCGGCCCTGACCATGAGTGGCTGTGCCCTGCTGCAGTCGGCCACCAGCGGCGTGACCCTCAACATCATCGAAGAGGGCTTCACGCCGCCCGCGCTGTCCATGGGCGACGTCGACATGGTCTGCAACTTCTCGATGGTCAACGCACCGCTGGTGGGTGCCGCGCGCGAATTCCACGGCGATCCCTCGCTGGCCGAAACCGTGATGTTCAGCGCCGCCGGTGTCTGCTCGGAAACACAGGCCCTGGGTGAAGAACTGCGCTACCTGCGCGCCGTGCGTGAAAAGCGCGCCGATGAAGCCACCGATGCACGCGTGGCCCAGAAGCGCCTGTTGGCCCTGACGGCAGAGCGTCAGTACACGTCCTTCAAGCGCATGCGCACCAAGCTCGAGCAGAAGTACTTCTTCAAGTACGGCCAGGATTGCCCGCGCTTCAAGCGTGACTTCGACGAACTGGTCTATCTGCTGGGCTCGCTGTCGGGCGTGCAGGCCATGACCAATGACATCGCCGCACAGCAATCCGTGGGCGTGCCCACCGACATCGCGCCGCTGGCCGAGTTCGCCATGACCTGCCTGGACAACGCCAAGTGGTGGGGCGTTCCCCAGGCCACCCGCGCCGCCGTGTGGAGCATCCTGCCGGGTGGCTCCGATGGCAAGGACGTGAAGGGCACCTTCGAAAGCTCGATGGCACTGGGCGAAGCCAAGGGCGTGCGCCTGTCGCACGTGGTCTACGCCATCGCCGCCGCTTCGGCCGACGACACGGCCACGATCCGCACGATCATCAAGCGCGACGCCAACGTGCAGAACTTCAAGGTCAACAAGCAGTACCGCTTCCTCGACGTGGTCGCACAGGCCCAGTTGCAGAACATCTCCGATCGCCTGTGGACCCAGAACACCGGTTCGCGCACGCCCTTCAATTCGCTGGGCAAGTTCTGGGACGACAAGGCCGATGCCGGCGTGGACGTCGACAGCATCCTGAAGTGATTCCCCGGGAAATCCCTCCCCCGCCTTCGCGGGGAGGGTTTCCGTCAAGGAAGGTCACGCTGGATATAGTTACGAGATTCATACAGATGTTCGAATCGCTGCAACCGGGGGTTCATCCCGAGGACCCCAATCCGGCGCAGCGACTCAGAAGACAACAGGCCTGAAGGCCAGGACGTACCGTAGGAGACCCCATGCAGTTGAACCACCGTATTGGCAAGATCGGCGCGGCGATCTTGCTGGCCACCGCTGGCCTGAGCGCTCACGCAGCCCAAAAAGTCTGCGTCTATGACCTCCTGGGTGCCTCTGGCGACCTGTTCAACATGACCAAGGACTACATCGTCGCCATGCAGCGGCACGGTGTCAGCCTTGAGCTCAAGGCTTACAACAACGAGGGCGTGGCCACGGAAGACTTCCGTACCGGCCAGTGCGATGCCGTCATCGCCACCGCCTTCCGCACACGCCAGTTCAACGCCGTGGCCGCGTCCATCGACACGCTGGGCGCCACCACCATCGTGCGCGACGGCAAGATCGACATGGCCAGCAGCTACGACGTCGTGCGCAAGCTGATCCAGACCTACTCGGCCGCCTCGCCCCAGGTCACCAAGCTGATGACCGAAGGCAACTACGAAGTCGGCGGCATCGTGCCCCTGGGCGCCGCCTACCCCGTCGTCAACGACCGCAAGATCAACACCGTCGAGGCCCTGGCCGGCAAGAAGATCGCGGCCTTCGACTACGACAAGGCGCAAGCCGTGATGATCCAGCGCATCGGCGCCCAGCCGATCTCGGCCGACATCACGAACTTCTCGACCAAGTTCAACAACGGTTCAGTGGACATGATCGCCGCGCCCACGCTGGCCTACAAGCCGCTGGAGCTCTACAAGGGCATCGGCAGCAAGGGTGCCATCGCGCGCTTCCCGATCCTGATCCTCACCTACCAGATGATCATCAACAAGACCAAGTTCCCCGAGAGCTTCGGCGAAAAGTCGCGCGAGTACTGGCTCACCCAGTTCGACCGTGCGATGCAGCTGGTCAAGCAGGCGGACGCCAGCGTGCCCGCCAGCACCTGGATGGAGTTGAGCGCCGAGAACGCCTACAAGTACACCCTGATGCTGCGCGAATCTCGCGTGGACATCGCACAGAAGGGCCTGTACGACAAGCGCGGCCTGCGCGTCATCAAGAAGGTGCGCTGCACGGTGAATCCGTCGGACCCGGAATGCTCCACCAAGTCCGAAGAAGAGTGGAAGTGATCCCAGCCCAGTGCTGACTTGAGTTGTCCATCGGGGGGCACGAGCCCCCCGTTTCTTTGAATCCGGCTGCTGTAACGCCGGATGTGCCACGAGATCGCCATGCAAACGTCGTCGTCTCCCAAGGTCATGGGAAGAACCCTGCTGGAGTGGTTTTCCAGTCTGCCCGTTTTCACCCTTCTGCTGTTGACCTTGATCATCGGCACCGGCGAAATGGTCCACGGCCAGTTGCTCAAGTTCGGCGAATCGATGTTCGGCGACCAGAAGGCGCAAGTGCAGTACTTCATGCTGCGCGGCGATGTGGCCAAGCCCGATTGCAACGCCAACGTCGACATCGAAGCCGAAGTGCAGCGCCAGATGTCCAGCACAGGCACCTCCGGCGGCGGAGATGACATCGACAGCCTGTTCGGCGAGACCAAGCGCGATCCGGCCGCTGTGCGCGAGTCGATCATCCAGTCGCAGCAGATCTGCAAGAACAAGCACGATCTGTATGAGCGCATCAAGGAGCACCAGACCCCGCAGGTCAAGGCCTACCGGATGCTGGAGACCAGCTTCTTCGCGCTGTTCGAGCTGGGCACCAGCAACCGCCCGCTGATCCTGCTGCTGATGGTGGGCATCGCCGCCATCACCACCACGCTGGG
>DXIO01000119.1 GCA_019112875.1 Candidatus Aquabacterium excrementipullorum | reverse complement strand
CTGAACCACACGCCCGACGAACCTTTTGCCTTCACGCCCCGCCTGATGCTGGAGCTGGCCCTGATGGCCACGCTGTTCGCCGCGCTGGCCTGCTCGACGATGGCCGTGCGCTACTACAACCACAGCAGCTTCATCGGCGCACTGCCCGTGGGCTCGGACGAACGCGCCCGCTGGCAGGAGACCGGCGTAACCTACCTGCGTCGCGCCGGCCTGCTCTACAGCTGGGGCCTGCGCGGACTGCTGATGGTGGCGCCGCTGGTGGCCGGGATCGCACACCCGCTGGCCGGCCCGATCGCGGCCGTGGCGCTGGTGGCTGTCCTCATCGGCTTCGACAGGTTCAGCGCCTGACGCAAACTCCGCATCACGTCAGTATTTACCCCATGGATGGGCGTGGGGCGAAACCCTCGGTTGTCGTCCGCGACGGCAGACAGCGCCACAGCTTCATGGCACGCTAAACGTTACTTTACATAACAAGCGTCGCCACCGAAGTAACGACAGGAGCCTGCATGCCCCGCTTTTTCACCACCCCATCCCGCCTCCTTGCGCCCCTCGCACTGGCCGTCTCCGCGCTCAGCGCCGCGTCCGCCGCCCACGCCCTCACCACCGACCCGCTGGCCTACACGATCTTCACCGCTGGCGATGTGCTGATCACGCCCGAGCTGGTCTATACCGTGGCCATCGCCGGCCCCAAGACCTGGAAGACGCTGATCGACCTGGGTGCGCCCTACATGTCGCCCTATGCCGAGGTGACGCGCCAGCTGGCCATCAACAAGGCGCCCACGCTCAAGCCCGTGGCCACGCCGCCCAACCCACCGGCCGTCACCTACGCCACGCCCTACAGCCAGGTCATCTCCTTCGGCGACAGCATGAGCGACACGGGCAACATGTTCGAGGTCACGCGCAAGCTGGGCGGCGTGGGCCTGCCCACCGCGCCCAATGACCGCGGCCGCTTCTCCGACGGCCAGGTGGTGGTCGAGGCCATGGCCAACGCGCTGAACCTGCCCTTCCTGAACTACGCCTTCGGGGGCGGCCAGTCGGGCACGGGCAGCCTGCTGCCGTTCTATGCGATGGAGCACGGCATGCTCAAGCAGATCAACGACTATCTGGGCAACCTGGGCGCCAGCACCAAGAAGGCCGATGCCAATGCGTTGTACGTGATGTGGACCGGCCCGGACGATTTCTACTGGGGCAACAACATTTACCAGTCGTCTACCGCCGTGAACGTCACCGCCAACGTCAAGCAGGGCATGACGACGCTGTACAAGCGCGGCGCGCGCCACTTCTTCGTGCCCTTGATGCCCGACCTGAGCATCACGCCCTCGGCCAAGCAGCACGTGAAGCTGCAGCGCACCTACATGACGGACGCCAAGAACCGCAGCATCGAGTACGCCAATGCGCTCACGGCCATGCTCAAGGCCTTCGCCAAGCAGTACCCGGACGCCACCGTGCGCACCTTCGACACCTACACCTACTCGCAGCAGCGCGTGGCGCAGGCGGCGGCCGAGGGCTACAACGTGACCGAGCCCTGCTACAAGCCCAAATTCATGGGCCTGCCGGGCGATGTGTGCGCCAACCCCAAGCAGTACCTGTTCTGGGACACCAACCACCCGACGGAGGCCGGCTCCATCGTGATCGGCACGGCCTTCGCCGAGGCTGTGGTGGGCGCGGCGCTGCCCTCGCGCTGACCCCACGTCGCCACGCCTGTGCCTGAAAGGCGTACAGTCCTCCTACGACGACGTCACACGACACCGCTGCCCGAGGCACCGGGCAGCTCACGTCCCGGGAGGACGACATGGACATCATCCGGCAGTCCGACATCCCCGTGCTTCGCAACTCGGGGGTCGAATCCGCGCAGTTGCTGTTTCCCGAAAGCGCGCCCGATGCCCGCGTGACCATCACGCGGGTCACCATACCGGCTGGCGGCGTGAGCCCTCGCCATCGGCATGAGGCTTCGGAACAGACCTGGGTGGCCCTGGCGGGCCACGGCACGCTGCTGCTGGGTGAAGGCCAGACCTTGCCGATCCACACGGGCGATGTGGCGCGCTTCGCGCCGGGCGATGTGCATGGCTTCAAGAACACAGGCAACGAGGCCTTCGTCTACCTGTCGGTGACGACCCCGCCGCTCAATTTCCGACAGGCCTACGACACCGCCTGGGACACCGCCTCGAACACCTCTTCGAACACGCACACGGCATGACGTCATCACCCGCCATCACAATGCACACCGACGCCATGACACGCCGCCTCATCGCCCTGGCGCTGCTGCCCGCCTTGCTGGCCCTGACCGCCTGCTCGCGTGGGCCTCGCAACGAGGACCAGGCCGTCGAGCTGCTGTCCAGGCAGGTGATCGCCGACAAGCTCTACCCGGCGTCCCAGAATGGCGCGTGTCTGGCCTTCCAGGTGGAGCAGGCCTCGCAGAACCGCTATGAGATCGCCGTGCGTGAAAAGCATGGCGAGGGCTGCCCCGGCGATCCAGGCACCGGCCCGGTGATCGACCGATTCGAAGTGGTCGACAACGGCAAGCTGCGCCTGTACGACCCGGTGGCCGGCAATTACGCGGACTACGTGCCCGGCGAGCGCGCCGCCAAGCCCTGACGACAGCGCCGGGCGCCTGAGCTCAGACCGAAGCCGGCATCAGGAAGTCGCGGCTGATGCCGAAGCCCAGGTCACCCACGCGGTCCAGGAACTGCGTCAGGTAGGCGTGCAGGCCGGTGGCCAGGATCTCGTCGATGCGGCTGAACTGAAGGTCGGCACGCAGGCGGCCGGCCTTGCGCAGCGTCTCGTGGCTGTGGTCGTTGGCCACGGCGCGCAGGTTATTGACCACCTCGTCGATGCAGAACACCAGCGAGCGCGGCATCTCGGCGCGCAGGATCAGCAGCTCGGCCACCTTCTCGGGCCGGATCACGTTGCGGTAGACCTTGCGGTAGACCTCGAAGGCCGACACGCTGCGCAGCAGGGAGGACCAGTGGTAGAAATCCACCTCCTTGCTCTCGTTGCCGACGGACGGCCCGAAGAACTCGGTGTTGCGCGCGTGGAACTTCACATCCAGCAGGCGCGCGGTGTTGTCGGCGCGCTCCAGGAAGGTGCCGCAGCGCTGGAAGTGGAAGGACTCGTCCTGCAGCATGGTGCCCAAGGTCACGCCGCGCGACAGGTGCGAGCGGAACTTCACCCACTCGAACAGCTCGCCGGGGTCCTTCGCCAAGGCGCCCTCCTTGAGCAGTCGGTTGAACTCCAGCCAGGTCTGGTTGGTGGTTTCCCACACCTCGGTGGTCAGCGCACCGCGCACCGCACGGGCGTTCTCGCGGGCTGCGCGCAGGCAGTTGAGGATGCTCGACGGGTTCTGCGCGTCGCTCACCATGTAGGCCATCACCTGCTTGGGCGTGACCTCGTCGTAGCGCTTGGCGTAGTCGCCCGTGAGCTCGCTGATGCTCAGCAGGCCCTTCCAGCCGTTGATCGCCGCCTCGGGCGCCTGCGGCAGGAAGGCCGTCTGGTAGTTCACGTCCAGCAGACGCGCGGTGTTCTCGGCCCGCTCCATGTAGCGGGCCATCCAGTAGAGGTGGTCAGCGGTGCGCGACAGCATGGGTTTGGTCTCCAGCAAGGGTGCGCCCGCATGGGGCGGCGTCTCGTGTTCAGCGTGATCAGCGTGGACAAGGTGGGGCGGCAGGCGTTTCTCGATGCGTTCGTTCAGCATGGGCCTTCTCCCTTCGGGTGGTTCGTCCTTGATCCGTCGTGTTCAGTGCGGGTGTTGCCAAGCGGTCAGGCTTCCAGCACCCAGGTGTCTTTCGTGCCGCCGCCTTGCGAGCTGTTGACCACGAGCGAGCCTTCTTTCAGGGCGACGCGGGTCAGGCCGCCGGGCACCATCTGCACTGTCTTGCCCGAGAGCACGAAGGGGCGCAGGTCGATGTGGCGCGGCGCGATGCCGCTTTCGACGAAGGTCGGGCAGGTCGACAGCGACAGCGTGGGCTGGGCGATGTAATTGCTCGGGTTGGCCAGCAGGGCCTTGCGGAAATCCTCCACCTCGGCCTTGGTCGAGGCGGGGCCGACCAACATGCCGTAGCCACCCGCACCGTGCACTTCCTTGACGACCAGGTCGGCCAGGTTGTCGAGCGTGTACTTCAGGTCGTCTTTCTCGCGGCACACGTAGGTGGGCACGTTCTGCAGGATCGGTTTCTCGCCCAGGTAGAACTCGATCATCTTGGGCACGTAGGGGTAGATGGACTTGTCATCGGCGATGCCCGTGCCGAAGGCGTTGGCCAGCGTGACGTTGCCGGCGCGGTAGGCGCGCAGCAGGCCGGCCACGCCCAGGGTCGAGTCCTTGCGGAAGACCTCCGGGTCCATGAAGTCATCGTCCAGGCGGCGGTAGATCACGTCCACGCGCTGCGGGCCGCGCGTGGTGCGCATGTAGACGAAGTCGTCCTTGACGAACAGGTCCTGGCCCTCGACGAGCTCGATGCCCATCTGCTGCGCCAGGAAGGCGTGCTCGAAGTAGGCCGAGTTGTACATGCCCGGCGTGAGCACCACGGCCGTGGGCTCGTTGACCGAGGCCGGCGCCATGGCGCGCAGGGTGTCGAGCAGCAGGTCGGGGTAATGGGCGACGGGCGCGACGCGGTGCTCGGCGAACAGGTCCGGGAAGAGCCGCATCATCATCTTGCGGTTCTCGAGCATGTAGCTCACGCCGCTGGGCACGCGCAGGTTGTCTTCGAGCACGTAGTAGGTGCCGCTGCCATCGGGGTTGCAGGCGCGGACCATGTCGATGCCGGCGATGATCGAATAGATGCCGCCGGGCACCTTCAGATCGACCATCTCCTTGCGGAACTGGGCGTTGTTGAGCACGGGCTCGGCGGGCACGACGCCGGCCTTGAGGATCTCTTGCCCGTGGTAGACGTCTTCGATGAAGCGGTTCAGGGCGGTGACGCGTTGGCGCAGGCCCTTTTCCATCTCGCGCCATTCGTTGGCGGGGATGATGCGCGGGATCAGGTCGAACGGGATCAGGCGCTCGGTGCCGGCACCGGTTTCATCCTTGTCGCCATACACCGCGAAGGTGATGCCCACGCGCCGGAAGATGGTCTCGGCTTCTTCTCGCCGGGCTTTCATCATTTCCTGCGGCTGGCGGCCGAGCCAGCGGTCATACACCCTGTAGTGGTCGCGCACCTGATCGGTGGTGGCGTTCATTTCGTCGAAGAATCGCATCGGCTGGTCCCTTGTGGGGATGTCCAAAAAACGCTGACAAGCCTGTCTTAGCAGGGACTATGCCAGGCGGCTGCGCCTGGCGGTTCGGATTCGGGTCCAAGCACGGCTGTTCATCATCAATGTCTCAAAACAGTGCGCACTTGTCATGAAATTTACTGATTGCACCAAAAAGGTATCCCCAGATCAGCCAGGGGAATCCGTTTGGGTTGTCGGCGGCGTCTGACACGCCGGTTTGGTGCACGCCAAACGCCTGAGGCTTCCAGATGGCGGTGAGGTGCACTGCAAAAGGGCGACAAGAGGGGAGCGCCCGGGCTGCCAAACGCGCTTTTCGCATAAGGCAGCGAATTCATATCGATAGCTGAAATGCTCCGTCGTGTGGGCGGCGGGGGCAGTGTCCAATGGCGCCGCCGCGACCCCGTGGCGCCCATGGCCTTTCCCCAACCATCCGCGCACCATGAGCAAGTACACCTTGAGCGTCAACGGCCGGCCCCGGGCCGTTGACGTGCCCAGCGACACGCCCCTGTTGTGGGTGCTGCGTGACCACCTCGACCTCGTCGGCACCAAGTTCGGCTGCGGCATCGGCCAGTGCGGCGCCTGCACGGTGCACGTCAATGGGGTGCCGACGCGCTCGTGCCTGACGCCCGTGTCCACCGT
>DXIO01000118.1 GCA_019112875.1 Candidatus Aquabacterium excrementipullorum | reverse complement strand
GCCAGCGTGGTGTAGATGGGGCCTTCTTCGCCCAGGGCCTTGGTGGTCACGCCACCGCCCCCACCACCCTCTTCGCCCAGCGCCAGCGTGGTCACCACGCCGCCGCCCTCCTCACCCAGGGCCAGGGTGGTGACAGGCGGGCGGATGCGGGCGCCGGCAACGTGCTCGGCTTGCGATTTGTCGAGTTCCTGCATGTGTCTTCTCCGGTTGAAGGGATGGATGGCCGGCCTCTCAGCGGGTTTTGGAAACATGGCGCCGGTCCACAGACGAGGCTAGGGAGGGTGGCGGCATGCGTCAACCCTGGCCCCCCTAGTTCCTGGGGCGGGCAGGATGCAACAGTCGTGGGGAGGCGTTACAGGGCGCAGGGATCCGGACAGCGGGCTGCTTTTCCGTGGCGCCCGCCGCGGCCGCAGCTCAGAGCTTGCCGATGCAGCGAGGCGAACCGCACCGGCACACCAGCTTGCCGCCGTGGTGCGTCGGGCCGTAGCGCGCGGTGAGCTCCTCGCCGGGCTGGATGTCGCGCAGCGCGTAGAAGGCCACGCGGCCCTGCTGCACCTTGAGCACGGTGTTGGGCTCGCAGGCGTGGTTGGCGTGGCGCAGCACGTCGGTGCCGGCCGTGGCGTCCAGCGTTCGGCGCTCGGACAGGGCGATCATGTAGATGCGCCCGCCTTCGCGCGCGGCGGCCCGGGCGCGGGCATAGGCCTCGGTGGTGGGGATGGACTCGCCCCGGATCTCGCCGATCTTGCGGCGCGCGGGGATGAACTCGGCCGCGAAGGCGCCCAGGCCGTCGATGGCGCTGGGGGCGGCGATGACGGCGTACTTCTGGGGGTTGGACGGGGTGCCGCGCGGGCGGGGCGCGGCCGCCTGTGCTTCGGCGCCATCGGCATCGACAGTGGGTGCCTCGTCAGGCCGGGGATCGGTCGATGGCAAGGGAACGAGGGGGCGCAGCGTGGGCATGGGCGGGAGTATCGCGCCTGCTGGCGCGCCGACCTACTTGTCCAGCCGTTGCAGCGCTGCTTTCAGGTGTTCGGCAAACGCATGCGCGATCACCGGCAACTGCCGCCCGCGCAGGCCGGCCAGCACCAGGCGCCCATGCGGGAAGTGGCGGTCGTCCAAGGGCCGGGCCACCAGCGCGCCGCCATCGTCCACGGTGCCGATGGCGATCTGGAAGGACACGGCCTGACCGTGGTACAGGCAGCCGCGCAAGAATTCAAAGGAGTTGCTTTCGACCACCGGGCGCAGCTTGACGGAGCTGCGCACCAGGAACTTCTCGAGCAACTGGCGTCCGCCGATGTCGCGGTTGGGCAGCACCAGCGGGTAGTCGGCGCAATCGCGCACGCGCACGCTGGGCCGAGCGGCCAGCGGGTGATCGCGGTGCATCACGGCCACCAGGCGCTGCTCGAACTCGGCCAGCACCTCGATGTCGGCCTCGGGCGCGAGGTTGAAGACCAGGGCCAGGTCGGCCTCGAAAGCGCGCAGGGCCTGCAGGGCGTGCAGGTGGTCGCCGATGCGCACCTGGTGCACGGCCAGCGGGTGCGCCTCACGGAAGCTGGACACCACGCCGGGCAGGAAGGACGGCGCCAGCGCCTGGCTGGCCACCAGGCTGACGCGGCCGCGGCGCAGGCCCTTGAGTTCCTCGATCTGCGAGCGCACCTCGTCCAGCTCGGCGGTGCGGCCCCGGATGTAGCGCACGAAGAGCTCGCCCGCGGCCGTGAGCCGCATGCCGCGCGGCAGACGCTCGAAGATGGGCGTGCCCAGTTCATCCTCCAGGTCGAGGATGCGGCGGTTCACGGCCGAGGGGGCCACGTGCAGACGCTCGGCGGCCTGGCGGATGGAGCCGGCGCGCGCGACCTCGTCGACGTAGCGCAGAAAGCGGAGGTGGTTCATGCGGGGCCACCGAGCAGATTCGGTGCCATGGCAGTGCCGTTGACCGTTGCCGTTTCGGCAATGGCATGTGCAGCCACGCGCCCGAATGGGCAACACGATGCACCACGATCAGGCTGATGGGGGCGGCCTGGGAACCATGTTGGGGCATGCGCCGGCCTGCATCGCAGACCCGTGAGGCCGGAGCGTGGCACATCCGGACAGCCCTGTGCCTTGCAACCCCTTGGCGTCTCGTCATGCGCCCATGCCATCGGCCGATCCGCATCACGGCGATCGCACGGTCAGCCCAGCAGGGACGGGGCATGCCGCACACCGTTGCTGTTTCGGCAACGCATCACACCTTAAAAAGCACGACGCCGGCACGCTGAAAACGCATTTCCGGCACGGGCGATGCAAGACAGCGTTCATCAACGATGACGGAGCTGTTCCCGTGACCCTTGCCCGCGCCTTCGTGCCGTCCTTCTCTTTCGCTCCAAGCCTGCGCGCCACGCTGCGCCGGTTCGCCGCCGCAACCGCGCTGGCAATGCTGGGCGCCCCCGCCGCCCACGCGCAGACCACGCCGATCAAGTTCGTGCTCGACTGGAAGCTGCAGGGTGTGCACGCCTGGTACTACCTGGCGCAGGAGCGCGGCTACTTCGCGCAGGAAAAGATCGACCTGCAGATCGACACCGGTGATGGCTCGGCCAACACGGTGACCAAGGTGATGGCGGGCAGCTACCAGGCCGGCTTCGGCGACATCAACGCCATCATCCAGAACGCGGCCACACGCCCGGCCGGCACGGTGCCGGTGATGGTCTACATGATCTACAACCGCGCGCCCTTCGCGATCATGGTCAAGGCCGGCAGCCCGATCAAGACGGTCAAGGACCTGGAGGGCCGCACCATCGGCTCGCCCGCCGGCGGCGCCGCGATGAGGATGTTCCCGGCGCTGGCCGAGCAGAGCGGCATCGACGCGAGCAAGGTGAAGTGGAGCCACATGGCGCCCAACCTGCAGGAGCAGATGCTGCTGACCGACCAGGTCGAGGCCTCGGCCGTGTTCTCGGTGACCAGCACCATGAACCTGGTCGGCCAGCGCGTGGACCCGGACAAGGACATCCGCTGGTTCCACTACGCCGACCACGGCATCGCGCTGTACGGCAACGGCGTGCTGGTGTCGCCCGCGCTGCTCAAGGACAAGCCCCAGGTGGTGGCCGGCCTGCTGCGTGCCATCCACAAGGGCGTGCGCGACGCGGTGGCCGATCCGGATGCGGCCATCGAGGCCCTGGCCAAGGCGGAGCCGCTGGTCAACAAGGCGCTGGAGAAGCGCCGCCTGCTGTACGCGCTGCGCCAGGTGGTGATCACGCCCGAGACGCAACGCATCGGCGTGGGCGATGTGCAGGACGAGCGCCTGCGCAAGTCGATCACGCAGGTGCAGCAGGCCTTCGATCTGACACGTGCACCGGCCCCGTCCGAGGTGTTCGATCGCCGCTTCCTGCCGCCGCTGGCCGAGCGCCAGCTGGTGTTGAAGTGATCACGGCCTGACTTGATCGCCGCAGGACACGCCATGAGCCGCAAACCACCCGCCCCCTCGAAAGACACGCTGGCGCAAGCAACGCCCACGCAGCGCTTCGGCGCCAGCGAGGCCACCGCCTGGACCTGGTCGCCGCAGGGCGTGAGCTTGGTGCGCCCGTCCGTGCCACCGCGCCCCGTGCGCCTGGCCACGCACACCGACGTGATCGAGCTGGACGTGCACCGCAGCGCCCTGGTCGTGGTCGACATGCAGAACGATTTCTGCCACCCCGAAGGCTGGTTCGCGCAGAAGGGCGTGAGCATGCGCGCCACACGCAAGCCCATCCCCGTGCTGGCCGAGCTGTTGCCGGCCTGGCGCCATGCCGGTGGCCGCGTGGTGTGGCTGAACTGGGGCGTGCGCGCGGACACGGCCAACCTGGGCCCGGTGATCCAGTACAAGGCCTCGCGCCCCGAAGCCGACGGCCACCCCGGCGTGGGCTATGCGCAGACCTCGCCACTGGACCACGGCCCCAGCGTCGTGCCCGGCACGTGGGGCGCACAGGTGATCGACGAGCTGCCCGTCGAGCCGGGCGATCTCACCGTGTTCAAGCACCGCCTGAGCGGCTTCTGGGACAACGAGCTCGACAGCCTGCTGCGCCAGCAGGGCATCACCACCCTGCTGTTCGGCGGCGTCAACACCGACCGCTGCGTGTTCTCCAGCCTGCAGGACGCGGGCTTCCTGGGCTACGACTGCGTGCTGCTGAAAGACGCCTGCGGCACGCCCTCGCCCGCCTACGTCACGCGGGCCATCCATTTCCTGGTCGACAAGCTGCACGGCTTCGTCGGCACGGCCGAGGCGCTGATCCCCGCGCTCACGGCCAGCGCTTCACTCCAACCCCCATCCCACATTTCGCCGAAGAAGGACCCACGATGATCAACGCTTACCGCCGCCTGGCGACGCTGGCCCTGGCCGGCCTGGCCGCCACCGCTGCCCTGCTCCCCCTGGCCGCGCAGGCCCAGTCCACCAAGATCAAGATGGTGCTGAACTGGAAGTACGAAGGCCCGCAGGCCTGGTTCTTCCTGGCGCAGGACAAGGGCTACTTCAAGGCCGAAGGCCTGGACGTGGAGATCGACCAGGGCGAAGGCTCGGCCGCGTCCATCCCCAAGGTGGCCTCGGGCGCCTACCAGGCCGGCTTCGGTGACCTGAACGCCGTGATCGACCTGGCCACCAAGCGCCCGGCCGAGGCGCCCGTGGGCGTCTACATGCTCTACAACACGCCGCCCTTCACCATCGTCGTCAAGCAGGACAGCCCGATCAAGACGCCGAAGGACCTGGAAGGCAAGACCGTGGGCGGCCCCGCCAACGACGCCGCGCTCAAGCTCTTCCCGGGCTTCGCCAAGATCGCCAAGATCGACGCCAGCAAGGTGAAGATCACCAACATGGCGCCCAACCTGCGCGAGCAGATGCTCTCGCGCGGCCAGGTGGACGCCACCTTCGGCTACGTCACCACCGTGAGTTTCAGCGCCAAGGCCATGGGCATGGACCCGGCCAAGGACCTGCGCTTCATCCGCTACGGCGACCACGGCATGGACCTGTACTCCAACACCGTGTTCTTCTCGCGCAGCTTCGCCAAGGAGAACCCGAAGGCCGTGGCCGGCTTCGTGAAGGCCCTGAACCGCGCCATCGGCGATGTGATCGCCAACCCCGATGCCGGCATCGACGCGGTGATGAAGCGCGAGCCCCTGCTCAAGCGCGAGGTGGAGAAGGAGCGCTTGCTGGCCACCTTGCGCAATGACATGAGCCACCCGGAGATCGCCCGCATCGGCTTGGGCGATGTGGATGACGAGCGCCTCAAGCGCGGCATCGACATCCTGGTCGACGCCAACCAGCTGGCCCGCACGCCCACCACCAGCGAGGTGTTCGACCGCAGCTTCCTGCCCGCGCGCGCGCAACGCCCCGCCAAGCTGTTCTGAATCGCCACGCTCACCGCCCCGCTTTGAAGAAAGACCCACCATGAACCTCAAGCTCAAGAACAAGGTGGCCGTGATCACCGGCCCCGCCAAGGGCATGGGCCGCGCCGTGACGCTGGCCTTCGCCGAAGAAGGCTGCCGCCTGGTGCTGGCCGGCCGCGACACCGCCGCCATCGAGCCCGTGGCCGCCGAGGCCCGCGCCCTGGGCGTGCCCGCCATCATCGTGCCCTGCAACCTGATCGAGGCCGACCAGACCGAGGCCCTGGCCCAGCAGGCGCTGGGCCACTTCGGCCGCATCGACATCCTGGTCAACGTGGCCGGCGGCTCCGGCCCCATCGGCAAGACCGGCTGGGAGACCACCACCGACGAGTTCAACGACATCGTCGAGCTGAACATGACCGGCTGCTTCAACACCATGCACGCCGTGCTGCCCGCGATGATCGAGCAGGGCGGCGGCAAGATCGTCAACGTGGGCGGCACCTTCGGCATGCGCGGCCGCGCCGGGCGCGTCGCCTACTCGGCCTCGAAGTGGGGCCTGCGCGGCATCACCAAGAGCTTCGCGCTCGAAGCCGGCGCCCACAACATCAACGTGAACTGCGTGGCCCCCGGCATGGTCGATGGCCCGCGTTTCCGCGAGAAGGTGTGCGCCAACATGGCCACCAAGCTGGGCATCACGCTGGAAGAAGCGATGAAGCGCCACGCCGACGACTACGCCCTCAAGCGCGTGACGCTCGACGAAGACGTGGCCAACGCCTGCCTGTTCATGGCCAGCGACGTGTCGCGCCAGATCACCGGTGTCGACCTGCCCGTCGATGGCGGCTGGGCCATGCTGTAAGGAGCGATGGATCATGAGCAACGCAGACCTCGTCATCCGCGGCGGCAAGATCGTCTCGCCCGAGCAGATCATCGACGCCTCCATCGCCATTGCAGACTGCAAGATCGTGGCCATCGGCCATGACGACCTGATGCCATCAGCGCGTGAAGAGCTGCGCGCCGACGGCCAGTACCTGCTGCCCGGCGCCATCGACAGCCACGTGCACTTCCGCGACCCGGGCTACCCGAACAAGGAAACCTGGAAGACCGGCTCGGCCGCCGCCGCCTGCGGGGGCGTGACCACGGTGTTCGAGATGCCCAACACCAACCCGCCCACCGGCACGCTCGAGGCCCTGCGGCTCAAGCAGAAGGCGGCCGAAGCCTCGTACGTGGACTATGGCATCCACGGCCTGCTGGGCGACGACACCATCGACCGGCTCGAAGAGCTGCTCGATGCGGGTGTGACCAGCTTCAAGGCCTTCGTGGGCAACACCTTCGGCAACCTGCCCGCGCCCAGCGATGGCGCGCTGCTGGAAGGTTTCGAGAAGCTCGCACCCCTGGGCATCCGCACCGTGGTGCACGCCGAGAACTCGTCGATCATGGCGCGCCGCCAGCACCGCCTGGAAGAAGCTGGCCGCATCGACCCGCTGGCCCACCTGGCCTCGCGCCCGGCCGTGGCCGAGATCGAGGCCATCGGCCGCGTGCTGGCGCTGGCCGAATGGACGGGCGCCCGCGTGCACATCGCGCACCACAGCGCGGCCGATTCGCTGTTCGTGCTGCGCGCGGCCAAGCTGCGCGGCGTGGACGTGACGGTGGAGACCTGCCCGCAGTACCTGCTGCTCAACACCAACGACATGCTGCGCCTGGGCGGCATCCTGCGCCTGAACCCGCCCATCCGCGAAGCGCGCCACAACCAGCCGCTGTGGGACGCATTGATGGACGGCACGATCGACATGATCGCCACCGACCACGCGCCGCACACGCCGGAAGAGAAAACACGCGAGAGCATCTGGCAATGCGACTGCGGCTTCCCCGGCGTGGAAACGCAGATGCCGCTGATGCTCACGGAAGTGAACCGCCAGCGCGCCACCTTGATGGATTACGTGAAGTGGAGCGCCGCCGCCCCCGCCAAGGCCTGGGGTCTGTATGGCACCAAGGGCGTGCTGGCCGTGGACGCGCACGCCGACATCGCCGTGGTGGACATGGACCGACGCGCGGTGCTGTCGCAAGGGCGCCTGCAATCGATCAGCAAGATCTCGCCATGGAACGGCCGCACCGTGCATGGCGCGCCGATCCACACGCTGGTGCGCGGCCGCTTCGTGATGCGCGATGGGCAGCTGGTGGTGGATGCCTCGGGCTGGGGCCAGTCGGTGAAGAGCGTGCAGCGCATGCCCACACCCAAGCCACGCAACACCGAGCACTACACCAGCGCGGTGCTGAAGACACCGGCCGGCGTGCCGCCCACGGCCGTGCCGTCGGATCTGAGCGCTTTTGAAGGCAGCGGCTACATACCGCCCGCGCCGAAGGAGGCTGCATGAGCCTGCCTGATCGCGTCGGCGGCGAGGCCCACACAGCGGGTGGCGGTGCCACGGCCGCGCGCCCGCAACTTGTCGGTGTGCACCGCATCGACTGCCGCAGCCCGGGCGATCTCTCGGGCGTGCAGGCCCTGATCGATGCCGGCACGCTGGTGCCGGCCGACATCGTCGCCGTGATGGGCAAAACGGAAGGCAATGGCTGCGTCAACGACCACACGCGCGAGTACGCCAGCATGGCCTGGAGCCATCTGCTGGCGCCTCATCTGGGCTGCACGCCTTCGCAAGCCGCCCAGCGCGTGGCCCTCGTGATGTCTGGCGGCACCGAAGGCGTGCTGTCGCCCCATTTCACCGTGTTCACACGCCGCTGGCTGGAGGACGGCGTGCCGCTGCGCCACAATGCGCCGCGCCTGGTGATCGGCACCGCGCACACGCGCGACTTCGCGCCGCACGAAATGGGCCGCATGGCGCAGATCGAGGCCACGTCCAAGGCCGTGCGCGAAGCCATGCTGCAGGCCGGCATCCAGCGCGTGCAAGACGTGCACTTCGTGCAGGTGAAATGTCCGCTGCTCACCTCCACCAAGGTGCAGCAGGCGCTGTCGCGAGACATCGAGCCGGTCACGCGCGACACCTACGAATCCATGGGTTATTCGCGCGGCGCCTCGGCCCTGGGCGTGGCCCTGGCGCTGGAAGAAGTGCCCGCCAGTGCCGTGAGCGACGCCGCCGTGCTGCGCGACTGGTCGCTGTACTCCGGCCGCGCCTCCGCCTCGGCCGGCATCGAGCTGGATCACAACGTCGTGATCGTGCTGGGCGAAGCGCCCGGCGCCGCATCGCCCTACCGCATCGCCCACACCGTGATGCGCGACGCGGTCGATGCCGCCTCGGTGCGCACCTTGCTGCGCGAGTGCTTCGCCATCGACCCCGATCGCGAGGACGACAACGACACGGCCCTGTCCGGCCGCCTGGTCAACCTGCTGGCCAAGGCCGAGGCCAGCCCCGACGGCCTGGTGCGCGGCCAGCGTCACACCATGCTCAACGATTCGGACATCAACGCCACGCGCCATGCCCGCGCGGTGGTGGGCGGCGTGCTGGCCTCCATCGCCGGCCACACCGCCCTGTACGTGTCGGGCGGTGCCGAGCACCAGGGCCCGGCCGGCGGCGGCCCGGTGGCCGCCATCTTGCATGTAGAGGATGCTGTATGACCCAAGCCTTCATCGATCTGGCCGACGTGACCGTGCGCTACGGCGCGCAGGCCAATGCCACGCTCGCGCTGGACCGCACCAACCTGCGCATCGCGCAGGGCGATTTCGTCGCGCTGGTCGGCCCCAGCGGCTGCGGCAAGTCCACCATCCTGAAACTAGTGGCCGGGCTGCTGCAGCCCAGCTCGGGCGGGCTGATCGTGGGCGGGCGCGAAAGCCCCAGCAGCCAGCAGTCGGGCAAGACCCGCATCGGCCTGGCCTTCCAAAACCCGACCATGCTGCCGTGGCTGAGCATCCGCGACAACGTGATGATCCCGCTCAAGATCGTCGAGCCCTTCCGGCAGGATTACGCCAGGAAGAAGCGCGGCGAATACGCCGAACGCGCCGAAGCCCTGCTGGCGCAGGTCGGCCTGAAAGGCTTCGGCGACAAGCGCCCCTGGCAGCTCTCCGGCGGCATGCTGCAGCGCGCCTCGCTGTGCCGCGCACTGATCCATGAGCCGCAACTGCTGCTGCTCGACGAGCCCTTCGGCGCGCTCGACTCTTTCACCCGCGAAGAGCTGTGGTCGATGACCCAGCAGCTGTGGATGGACAAGAAGCCCACGGTGCTGCTGGTCACGCACGATCTGCGCGAAGCGGCCTACCTGGCCACCCGCATCTGCGTGATGAGCTCGCGCCCCGGCCGCATCCTCGAAGACCGCGAGGTGCCCTTCGAGCGCCCGCGCACCCTGGCCATGAGCTACGCACCCGAGGTCTCCACCCTGGTGCAGGAGTTGCGCCTGCGCATCGCCGAGGCCCGCACGGCCGCCGATGCCGCGCAGGCCGCCGCAGACAACGACACCACCCCCGCGAGGAAAGCCGCATGAGCTCAGCATCCATGATCTCGCCGCAACTGCGGCAACGCCTGCTCTCTGCCTCAGCGCTGATCGGCTTCTTCCTGCTGTGGGAGCTGGCCTGCGTGGCCTCCGGCGTGTCCGATCTGATCCTGCCCCGCCCCAGCCAGATCCTGCACGTGCTGTTCGAGAAGATGCCGCTGCTGTGGCCACACACCGTGCAGACGCTCTACACCACGCTGGTGGGCTTCGCGCTGGGCGTGCTGGTGGGCATCGTGCTGGGTCTGGTGATCGGCTCCTCGCGCACGGCCTATGACGTGGCCTACCCATTGCTGGTGGGTTTCTCCAGCATCCCCAAGGTGGCCGTGGTGCCGATCTTCGTGGTGTGGTTCGGCGCGGGCACGGTGCCGGCCATCCTCACCTCGCTGGTCATCAGCATCTTCCCGGTGGTGGTGAACGTGGCCACGGGCCTGGCCAGCACCGAGCCCGAGCTGGAAGACGTGCTGCGCGTGCTGGGCGCCAAGAAAACCGACATCCTGTGGAACGTGGCCCTGCCGCGCGCGCTGCCCTATCTGTTCGCCTCGCTCAAGATCGCGATCACGCTGGCCTTCGTGGGCACGGTGCTGGCCGAGACGGTGGCCGCCAACAAGGGCATCGGCACGGTGATGATGATCGCCAGCGGCAACTTCGACGTGCCCATGGTGTTCGCGGGCCTGCTCATCCTGGCGGTGCTGGGCGTGGCGCTGTACGCTGTGTCCTCGCTGGTCGAGCGCCGCATGACGGGCTGGGCCCAGCGCAAGACCGACCTGGGCATGGCCTCTTGATCCGCACTGTCACCAATGACCGATTCCAGCAACGACACCCTCCCCCCGCTGCGCAGCGTCGCCGTGTTCTGCGGCTCCAACTTCGGCGTCTCGCCCGCGTACGGCGAGGCCGCCAAGGCGCTGGGCACGGCCATCGCCGCGCGCGGCATCACCCTGGTCTACGGCGGCACCAGCAAGGGCCTGATGGGCGTGGTGGCCGATGCAGCGCTGGCCGGTGGCGGCACCGTGGTCGGCGTCATCAACCAGCGCCTGCACGACCGCGGCCATCTGCACCCCGGCCTGAGCCGCCACGAGGTGGCGCCGCACATGCGCGAGCGCAAGGCCCGCATGGCCGAGCTGGCCGATGCCTTCATCGCGCTGCCCGGTGGCCTGGGCACGCTCGAAGAGCTGTTCGAGGTGGCCACGCTCACGCAGCTGGGCGACCACGTGAAGGCCTGCGGCGTGCTCAACACGCGCGGCTTCTACGAGCCCATGCGCGCCATGCTGGCCACCGCCACCGACGAGGGCTTCCTCAAGCCCGAGCACCGCGACATGATCGTGGTCGAAGACCAGCCCGAGGCCTTGCTCGATGGCCTGGCCGCGTGGCGCGCGCCCACCGTCACCAAGTGGATCGGCCAGCCCGGTTCCTGATCCCCCTCACCCAACACTTCATCAAGCAGTTTTTCATGCCCAAGATCCGCATCACCGCCGGTGGCCACAGCTTCCTGGCCGAGACCCACCCCGACGCACCCCAGACGGTCGCCGCCTTCCTCAAGCTGCTGCCTTATCACCAGAAGCTGATCCACGTGCGCTGGAGCGGCGAAGGCTGCTGGGTGCCGCTGGGCGAGTTCGTGCTGGAGAACGATGGCCAGAACGTCGGCTTCGAGAACCACACCAGCCACCCCTCGGTCGGCGACATCCTGTTCTACCCCGGCGGCTACAGCGAGACCGAGATCATCCTGGCCTACGGCAGCTGCAGCTTCGCCAGCAAGATGGGCCAGCTCGCCGGCAACCACTTCCTGACGATCGTTGAAGGCAAGGAGAACCTGCGCGCCCTGGGCGTGAAGACGCTGTGGGAAGGCGCGCAGGACGTGGTGTTCGAACTGGCGGAGTAAAGCACTGAAGCGGATCATGACGGACCAGACCAGCGCCAGCCTGCCCAAAGCCTCCTCTGGCCGCCTCATCATCCACGGCGGCCTCGTCCTGGCCGCAGGCGACGAGCAGGCCCGCCCCGCCGACCTGCTGATCGACAATGGCACCATCACCGAGATCGGCGCCCCCGGCCAGTTCGACACGCTCGACGCCACCCGCCGCCTCGACGCCACCGACCGCCTGGTGATGCCCGCCTGGGTCAACGGCCACACCCACGCCCACGGCGGCCTGGGCCGTGGCGCCGTGGCCGACACGGGGCTGGAAGGCTTCCTCGCCGCATCCCCTTCGATCAACGGCCAGCGCGGGCTCGATGACATGGCCCTGAGCGCCACGCTCACCGCCGCCGAGCTGCTCAAGAAGGGCTGCACCGCGCTGTTCGACATGACCAGCGAGTTCCCGCTGCCTACCGTGCCCGGCCTGCACGCCGTGGCCCGCGCCTACGATGCCATCGGCATCCGCGCCGTGGTCGCGCCGATGATGGCCGACCGCACGCTCTACCAGGCCTACCCCGAACTGCTGGACACCCTGCCCGCGCCGCTCAAGGGCCAGGCCGCGCAAGCCCGCGCCGCCGATCCGCAGGCCTGCCTGAGCACCGTGCGCGCTGCCGCGCAGGACTGGCCTTTCGACCCGAGCCGTGTGCGGCTGGGCATCGCACCCACCATCCCGCTGCACTGCTCCGATGCCTTCATGCAGGGCTGCGCGCAACTGTCGGCCGAGTTCAATCTGCCCATGCAGATCCACCTGGCCGAAAGCCAGCAGCAGGCCGTGGTCGGCGAGCAGCGCTACGGCATGAGCCTGGTGGCGCACCTGAACCGCCTGGGCATGCTCAGCGAGCGGCTGAGCGTCGCCCACTCGATCTGGATTGGCGACGACGACATCGAGCAGCTTGCACAAGCCGGCGTCACCGCCATCCACAACCCCTTGAGCAACCTGCGCCTGGGCTCGGGCGTGGCGCCCGTGCGCCGCATGGTCGAACGCGGCCTGCGCGTGGGCCTGGGCAGCGACGGCGCCAACACCTCGGACACGCAGAACCTGTTCGAGGTGGCGCGCCTGGCGGCCTACCTCTCGCGCATCGTGGGCTCTGATGAAACCCGTTGGATCACAGCGGCAGAAGCCCTGCACATGGGCACCGCCAACAGCGCGCAGGCCCTGGGCTGGGGCGACCGCCTGGGCAAGATCGCCCCGGGCTACCAGGCCGACATCGTGCTGCTGGACCTGGCCCAGCCCATCTACGTGCCCCTGCGCGATGCGCTGCGCCAGCTGGTGCACGGCGAGAACGGCGCGGCCGTCACGCACGTGCTGGTGGCCGGCCGCGTGGTGGTCGAGCAGGGCCGCCTGCTCACGGTCGACGAGGCCGCGCTGCGCCGCCAGGCCCAGGCCGCCGCCGAGCGGCTGGACGCGCTCAATGCCGAAGGCCGGCACCTGGCCCAGGCCCTGCGGCCGTGGATCGGCGCTTTCTGCTGCGGCATCGGTGAACGCCCGTTTCACCTGCAGCGGCGCTTCCCCGCTCACTGAATGCGGGCCACACGGCCCCTACCTCTAGGGATAAGGTCCCGGCGGCTCGCCACCTAGCATCGAAGGTCCACTGGAGGACCTCATGCCCGCGAGCAAGCCTGTCACCGCGCCCTTGCCCAGCCCGTCAGAAGAACAAGACCGCGCCCGCCAACGGCGCCGCGCGCTGAACATCGTCCGGCCCCAAGGCCAGGAACAGGCGCAATGGGGCATCGCGCTGTCAGGTGGCGGCATCCGCAGCGCCACCTTCTGCCTGGGCGCGCTGCAGGCCCTGGCGCACAGCCCCGGCCCGCTGGCGTCCAGCGGCGTCGTGCCCACGCCATCCAGCCCGCCCAGCCCGGGCACGGGCACACCGTCGCCGCCGACTCCTGCGCCCGAAGAACCCGCAGCCCCGCCCCCCGCCGGGCCGGCTACCGCCGACAGCACCACCCCGCTCATCGCCCAGTTCGACTACCTCTCCACCGTCAGCGGCGGCGGCTACATCGGCGGCTTCTTCACCAGCCTGTTCGTGCCCGGCCGCCTGTCGGGCCAGGACGCGAGCGAGGATCCCGCCACCGTCACCCGCCGCGCCTGGCGCGCGCTGCAGGACGAGCCCCCCGCCCGCATCAACGCCGGCACGCAGTACGACGACGCCCACCCCGGCCGCGCCGCCCTGGCCTGGCTGCGCGACAACGGCCGCTACCTGGCACCGCATGGCGCTGGCGACGTGCTCTACGGCATGGGCGTGGCCCTGCGCAACTGGATGGCCACGCACTACGTGATCGGCACCGTGATCCTGATGGGCCTGGCGCTGCTGCTATCGTTCCGCCTGGCGCTGGCCAGCGCCTTCCCTGAGTACGCGGCCTGGGAAGCCAGGCTGGCCGCCGCGGCCGGCCCGCAGGGCGGCCACATCTGGTGGAGCCCCACCTGGGCCTTGTGCGCCACGGTCGCCACCGTGTGGCTGGGGCCGGTGGGCATGGCCTTCTGGTTCAGCCACCCGGCCCGCGACAAGCACCGCCCCATCGCGAAAGATGGCGATCCCATCGCCATGCAACCGCTGCCCGTCACCTGGGCCTCCTTCCTGGGTGGCGTGATCGCGGTCGGCCTGATCCTGGTGGGCTGGCTGGGCGTGGGCTGGGCGCGCGGCGCACGCTGGCCTCTGGGTCCCATCGTGTCGGGCAGCGGCGTGTTCGTCGCCTGGTCCGTGCTGATCTATGGCATCAGCGCGCTCGCGATGCGCCACAGCAGCATCGCGCGACAGCGCGTCATCCTCACGCGTTGCCTGGCGCAATCGCTGATGGTCATCATCGTGATCGCGCTGCTGGCCGCCGTCGAAACCCTCGCGCAGACGCTGTGGCTGGGCTGGGAGGTGCAATCCGGCGTGATCGGTGGCGCGGTGCTGGGCGGCCTGGTGTGGCTGCTGCGCAGCGGCCTGCCCAAGCTGGCCGACAAATCCACCGTGGCCCTGGTCGAGCGCCTGCCACTGGACCTGATCGCCGGCCTGCTGGGCATCGCGCTGTGGATCGCCGTGGCCTCGGCCTTCGGCATGCTGCTGTTGCAGATCGTGTGGTTCGGCTTCGCGCCGCACCAGGTCGCGCCCAGCCTGCACGACCCGGCCACGCTGCACGCCCTGCTCTGCTACGCCCTCGGCACGCTGCTGGTCACCATCGGCCTGGCCCTGGTGGTGGGGCGCTTTCCGGGCTTCCTGAACCTGTCGACCTTCCAGAGCCTGTACGCCGCCCGCCTGACACGCGCCTACCTGGGCGCCACCAACCACCGCCGCTTCAGCCCCAAGGCGCGCAGCCGCCACCGCGATGTGGCCGAGCCCATCCAGGGCGACAGCCTGGACACCGCCGCGCCCTACGCCAACCCGCTGGCGCCCGTGCACTTCATCAACGTCTGCGTGAACCAGACGGTGAGCCCCGGCGAACAGCTGGTGCAGCGCGACCGCAAGGGCAAGCCCCTGGTGATCGCGCCCCACGGCTACTACCTCGACCAGGGCGCCTACCCCATGTGCACGCACGGCCCGCGCAACGAGCTGAGCTACCCGCTGAACTTCGGCGAGTGGATCGGCGTGTCGGGCGCGGCCATCTCCACGGGGCTGGGCCGCAACAGCGGCCTGGGCGTCTCGCTGATCGTGGGCTTCGCCAACCTGCGCCTGGGCCGCTGGTGGCCAGGCATCCCCGCGCACAAGGGCATGCGCAGCCACTGGGTGCGCCGCGTGTTCACCACGCAGACCTACCTGATCGACGAGATCCGCGGCCTGTTCTACGGCAGCCACCGGCCCTACCAGTATCTGTCGGACGGCGGCCACTTCGACAACACCGGCCTCTACGAGCTGCTCAAGCCCGAGCGCGACCGCGGCGTGCGCCTGATCGTGCTGTGCGATTGCGGCCAGGACGTGGACAACGATTTCCGCGACCTGGCCAACCTGATCCGCCTGGCCCGCATCGACCACGGCCTGGAGATCCGCGTCAACGACGAGGCCGCCGATGACGCGCTGCTGTCCAAACGCTTCGGGCGCCCGGCCGATTTCCGGCGCCGCCCTGACGGCACCTTGCCGCCGGCCTCCACGCGCTGCGCCCTCCTGCTCGACGTGCTGGCCACCCGCCGCGACACCGCGCAACCGCCGCGTGCGCCGGGCAGCGTCGTCGCCCGCATCGTGCTGCTCAAGCCCGTGTTGACCAGCGATGTGCCGGTGGACCTGACGCACTACCAGGGCACGCACGAAGGCTTCCCGCAGCAGACCACGGGCGATCAGTTCTTCGACGAGGCCCAGTGGGAGAGCTACCGCCAGCTGGGCCTGCACATCGGCCTGCGCGTGTTCCCGCAGGATCCGGCCTCGGCCTACGGGCAGGCCTTCTGGCGGGTGTGCCTGAAGGGCCTGCCGGCCTGATCAGGCGTCGTGGCTCAGGCCGCGGCAGCCAGCCGCCCATCCGCGATCAGCAGGCTTTCCAGCGCCTGCTCGCGGATGCCGTAGAAGGCCTTGATCTCGCGGATCTGGGCCAGCACCTCGGTGTTGTCGCGCGGCTTGGCGCGCTTGACGGCCAGGATCATCTTGTTCTTGTTGGTGTGCTCCAGCGAGATGAACTCGAAGACCTGCGTGTCGTAGCCCGCCGCATCGAGCAGCAGGGCACGCAGGCCGTCCGTCAGCATCTCGGCCTCCTGGCCCAGGTGGATGCCGTGCTGCAGGATGGGCCGCAGCGGGTGCGGGCTCAGCAGCTGCGGGCGCACCTGCTTGTGGCAGCACGGCGAGCTGAGGATGATCTCGGCCCCGGCGCGGATGCCCAGGTGGATGGCGTAGTCGGTGGCGATGTCGCAGGCGTGCAGCGCGATCATCACGTTGAGCGCTTGCGGGTGGTAATCACGCACATCGCCCTGCTCGTAGGCCATGCCCTCCAGGCCTAGGCGGTCGATCACGCCGCCGCACAGCGCCACCAAGTCCTGGCGCAGCTCGACACCGGTCACGCGCGCATCGACGCCGCGCGTGTGGCGCAGCCAGTCGTGCACGGCGAAGGTCAGGTAGCCCTTGCCCGAGCCGAAATCGACCACGTTCACCTGGCGCGCATCGGCCAGGGGCGATGCCGCCAGCGCACCGGCCAGCACCTCGACGAACTTGTTGATCTGCTTCCACTTGCGCGACATGGCCGGCACCAGTCGGCCCTGCGCATCGGTCACGCCCAGCTCGCGAAGGAAGGGGCGGGAGAGTTCGAGGTAGCGGTGCTTCTCTCGGTTGTGTTCGCGGTTGGGTTCACGGTGGGGCTCGCGGCGCTGCTCATGCGCCCCCGCAGCGGCTTCGTCATCTGCCCCCGCATTGTCGGCGCCAGCCACCTTGCCCACACGCACCGAGCCCTTGCCCTTCTTGCTGAAGGCCAGTTGCACTTCCTCACCGGGCGTGTGCAGGTGCGCGTTGCGAAAGCCCCGCGGGCCCAGCAGGGCAGGCAGCGTGGCCAAGGCCTCGGCCAGGGGCAGGTTCTTGGTGATGTCGCGCGTCTTGTAGCGCCACACCAGGCTCAGCTGCGGCTGGCCGCGCAGTTCGATCGGGCGGGCCAGCACGCGCTCAAGCTGCGGTTCGTCGCCGTGGTAGCCCGCCAGCATCAGCTTCTCGCAATGCCCCTCGTCGAGCGCGCGCGACAACAGGCCCATGAAGCGGGTCAGGGCGGGATCGGCGGCATCGAGGGGGGCAGGAGAAGGCGTCACGGCGGCAACAATCGGCGCCACGAGGCGCTCAAAGGCAAAGGCAGACAGGGGACAGGCAGGCCGACATTGTCCGCCAAGCGGGCTGCCGGATGCAGGTCGGGCCTGCCGTCAACCCGCCACCAGCGCATCGTCTTCCAGCCGCGCGGCGCCCACGCGCACCAGCTGGCTGATCACCCAGTCGGTCAGCGGCGCGGTGTCATCGCCCACCACCGCCCGGATGCCGCGCTGCGTCATCAGGTTGTGGTCGATCAGGCCCTGCACCTCGGCACGCGGCATGCGGCCCCGGTCCAGCAGCCTGAAGGCCACCAGCCCCTTGATCGCGTTGTCCACGTTGCGCTTCGGATCCTCGGCCAGCCACCGGATGCGCGCGTGCGCGATCGACAGCGCATCCACCACCTCGGTGAAGGGCGCCCCATGCCCAGGGATCACCACGCGCGGCGCCAATTGAGAGATCACATCCAGCGTGGCCTGCTGCTCGGCGAAGCCCGAATCGCCCGCCAGCTCCGGGAAGATCACGCCGAAGCCGTTGCGCCACAGCGCGTCGGCCGAGATCAGCACGCCCTCGCGGGGGTTCCACAGCATCACCATGTCGGCGTCGTGCCCGTGGGCGGGCAGCACGTCCCACTCCTGGCCGCCCAGCTCGATGCGTCCGCCGATGGCCAGCACTTCGTCGTAGGTGAAGCGCTCGCAGGCCTGGTCCGTGGGCGTGTAGCTCAGAAGCGCCTCATCCCACGCGTCGACGGCATCGCGCAAGCCGGGCGGGATCACGACGCGGCAGCCATGGCGGCGCTGCAGCCGGGCGTTGCCGCCGGCATGGTCAGAGTGCAGGTGGGTGTTGACGATGCGCGCCAGGGAGCGCCCGCCCAGGGCCTCGTCCACCAGGCGCTCGGTGGCCTCGCCATGAGAGACATACCCGGTGTCGACCACCGTGGTCACGTCCGCCTGGGCGAAGACAATGTTGTTGGACGAAAGCCAGCCCCGCTCCAGGACCTGGATGTGGGGGGGAAGGAATGCATGCATGGGCGATCCGTGCGTCAGGGGCTCATCTGGAGCATACGGCAGACGCAGGCCGCGAGGCGGCCCAGGCACAGACTGCGAGGCCCGCGGTCGGCCGCGGGCGCAGGCGAGGCAAAAAATCGATCAGGCGCGGCGCTTGGCGAGGGGGCGGCGGGGCACCTTGGCACCACCGTGCAACTGCTCCCAGTAGCCGATGGCCTTGCCCACCCACTCCTGGTAGTGCGGGTCCTGGGGCGAGTAGAAGGGAATGCCACGCGCGGCGAAATCGGTGAACGCCTTGACCACAGGGGTCAAACCCGCCTTGTCGGCTTCGACTTCCACGGCGTGCAGCGCCAGCACACGCTTCATGGCCTCGGGGGCCATCAGCTCGGCATGCAGATCCTGGGAAGAAGCAATGGTGGTCATCGCGGCAGCTCCGTCTATCAAGGAAACAAGGACACGCCCTTGTCTTCGGAGATCAACGCAATGCATTGAGTGGTGGATGACGCCAAACCCCCCACAAAGCGGCCGAGGACGGCACTTGTGCACACCCGGCCACCTTCCATTCACCTTGGCGCAGGCATGAAAAAGCCCGCCATGGGGCGGGCTTTCAGGCACGAGGGGGTTCGCAGGCTGGCCAAAGCCGCCTGCGATCGTCTGGGACTCAGGCAGCCTTGCGGGATTGGCGACGTGCCACGGCGGCGATCCCCACCAGGCCCAGGCCGAGCATGGCGGACGTACCGGCTTCAGGCACGGCCGAGACGTTCAGGTTGGCCAGGCGGAAGGAGCTCGTTCCTTCGGCCTTGATCAGGAAACTGACACCCGTCAGGTTCAGCGAGGCCAGGGAGAAGGTGGTGACGCCATTGCTCTCGGCACCGGCCGTGAGGTTGTAGGTCTGGCCACCGGTGGTGATGGACACCTTGTCAGCGCCCACGCCGAACAGGCCCTTGTCCCACGAGGACAGGCCCAGCGAGCTGAAGGTCACGGCCTGGCTGAAGGTCAGCAGCAGCGTATCGCCGTTGTCCAGATCACCGGAAGAGAGCAGGCCGGTGCTCACGCCGATGCCGTCATAGCGCTGGGCCACCTTGGCGCTGGAGCTGCTGGACACAGGCGCCAGGGTCAGGCCGAGGCCGCCCGAGGTCACGCTGACCGAAGCGGACGTGCTGTCCAGCAGGTTGCTGGCCGTCTTGGCCTGGTAGAAGTTGAACGTCGTGGCATTGGCGCCCGACGCGGCCAGCGTCAATGCGGCCGCGGCGGCCAACACAGACTGCTTGATGAACTGGGACATTGGGTTCTCCTCGCACCTTGAAGGGATTTGAGAAAAATTATGCCCAGTGAGGGTGCATTACGCCCCCCGCACCTTGGGGGTTAGCCTGGCAATTCAGGACGAAAATGTCCCATTTCCCAAACAATGAGGTTCGCCAGGCATTGAACGCCCTCCGGTATTACCCGAAGGGCGGCCCGGACCGCCCCGTTCAGGCTTGGCGGCGGCGAGCGGCCAGGGCCACGCCCACCAGACCCAGGCCGAACATCACCACGGTGCCGGCTTCAGGCACGGCGGACACGGTCAGCCCCGCGAGGCGGAAGGACGAGGTGTCGCCCTGCGCCTGGATCACGAAGTACTGGCCTGCAGGGATCAGCGAGGCGGTGTTGAAAGTGTCCACCGCGATGCCGCCGACGTTCAGGGCATTGCTCAGGGTGTAGGTCTGGCCACCGGTGGTGATGCTCACCTTGTCGAGGGAAATGCTGGAATTGCCCTCCCACAGCGAGAAGGCGACCGAACTCAGCGACACGGCCTGGCTGAACGACAGCAGCAGCGCGTCGCCGGGGGAATGCAGCAGGGAGCTGTCCAGTTCACCGGGTTCCAGGAAGCCGGTGCTCACGCCGATGCCGTCCCAGCGGTAGTTCACCTTGGCGCCAGATTCGGTCGACACGGGGGTGATCGTCACGCCGATGCCGTTGGAGGTGAAGGTCAGCGAGGAAGAATTGGCGCCCAGCAGCGAGCCGCCGTTGCTGTAGAAGTCGAACTCGGTGCCCGACGTGGTGGCGTGGGCGCCGGACGCAGCCAGGGTCAACGCGGTAGCCGCGGCCAGCAGGGTCGACTTGATGATGTTGGACATGACCTTCTCCTCGCAAAAATTCACTTGAATTGAAACCCATTATGTCCGGGTCAACCCGCGGGCGGAGCCCCCTCACCTCAGGGTTTGCACCGTGCATTCTGCACAGATTGTCCAGTTTGGGCGCGCCAGCCCATCGACCAACGAAGCACGTTATGCGGGATAACCCTGAATTTCAGGCGCCGCAGCGCGGCAAGCAAAAAAGGCCCGGCGAATGCCGGGCCTCGTTGACCGCCAGGAATTCCGATCAGCCGTGGCGGATCAGGTGGTCGAAGGCCGACAGGGCCGCCTTGGCGCCGTCGCCGGCCGCGATCACGATCTGCTTGTAGGGCACCGTGGTCGCGTCGCCGGCCGCGAACACGCCCGGCACGTTGGTCGCGCCCTTGGCGTCGACGATGATCTCGCCGAAGCGCGAGAGCTCCACCGTGCCCTTGAGCCACTCGGTGTTGGGCACCAGGCCGATCTGAACGAACACGCCCTCCAGCGGCACCAGGTGCTCCTCGCCGGTGGCGCGGTCCTTGTACTTCAGGCCGTTGACCTTGCCGCCTTCGCCCGTGATCTCGGTGGTCTGGGCATTGGTGTGGATGGTCACGTTGGGCAGGCTCTGCAGCTTCTTGACCAGCACCGCGTCGGCCTTGAGCTGGTCGGCGAACTCGATCAGCGTCACATGGGCCACGATGCCGGCCAGGTCGATCGCAGCCTCGACACCCGAATTGCCACCGCCGATCACGGCCGTGCGCTTGCCCTTGAACAGCGGGCCGTCACAGTGCGGGCAGTAGGCCACGCCCTTGTTGCGGTACTCCTGCTCGCCAGGCACGTTCACGTTGCGCCACCGCGCGCCGGTCGAGATGATCACGGTCTTGCCCTTGAGCGAGGCGCCATTGGCCAGCTTGACCTCGATCAGGCCGCCCGGCTCGGCCGCCGGCACGATGGCCTCGGCGCGCTGCAGGTTCATGATGTCCACGTCGTAGGCACGGGCGTGGGCTTCCAGGCCCAGGGCGAACTTGGGGCCGTCGGTCTCGAGCACCGAGATGTAGTTCTCGATGGCCAGCGTGTCGTTGACCTGGCCGCCGAAGCGCTCGGCGGCCACGCCGGTGCGGATGCCCTTGCGCGCCGAGTACACGGCCGCGGCGGCACCGGCGGGGCCACCGCCGACGATCAGCACGTCATAGGGGGCCTTGGCCGACAGCTCGGAGGCCTGGCGGTCGGCGGCGCCGGTGTCCACCTTGGCCAGGATCTCTTCGATGGTCATGCGGCCCGAGCCGAAGACCTGGCCGCCCTGGTAGACCATGGGCACGGCCATCACTTCACGCTCTTCGACTTCTTTCTGGAAGGTGCCGCCCTCGATCACCGTGGTCTTGATCCTGGGGTTGAGGATGGCCATCAGGCTCAGGGCCTGCACGACATCAGGGCAGTTGTGGCAGGTCAGGGACATGTAGACCTCGAAGTCGAGGTCGCGGTCCAGGGCCTTGATCTGGTCGATCACGGGCTGCTCGATCTTGGGCGGGTGCCCGCCCGTCCACAGCAGCGCCAGCACCAGCGAGGTGAACTCGTGGCCCAGGGGCAGGCCGGCGAAGCGCAATTGCGTGGCCGTGCCGGCGCGCTGCAGCGTGAAGGACGGCTTGCGCGCGTCCTGGCCGTCGGTGCGCAGGGTGATCTTGTCGCTGCGCAGGCCGGCGATGGTCTGCAGCAACTCGAGCGTGTCGCGGGAGCTCTCAGAGTCGCTCAGCGAGGCCACGATCTCGAAGGGTTGCGTCACGCGCTCCAGGTAGGCGCCGAGTTGGGCCTTGAGGTTGTCGTCCAGCATGGTGTGCATCCTTTCTTGTCGATGGTGATTCGCTTCTCAAGCGACTTTGGCAGCTGGCCTCCCGGGGTAGGGTGAGAGGCCTGCGAAGGGCTGAGGCGGGGCTCCCCGGCGGGCCTCGTGGGCCCGCAGGGAGAACCCCTGGGGGTTCGTGATGTCGAGGTGGAGCCTCAGCACCGGGGTTTCAACGGATCAGCGAGTGCCGATCAGATCTTGCCGACCAGATCCAGCGAAGGCGTCAGGGTCTTGGCGCCTTCCTTCCACTTGGCGGGGCACACCTGGCCAGGGTTGGCGGCGGTGAACTGAGCGGCCTTGAGCTTGCGCACGGTTTCCGACACGTCGCGGGCGATCTCGTTGCTGTGGATCTCGGCGGTCTTGATCTGGCCTTCGGGGTTGATGATGAAGGTGCCGCGCAGGGCCAGGCCTTCTTCGGGGATGTGCACGCCGAAGGCGTTGGTCAGCTGGTGCGTGGGGTCGCCGACCAGGGGGAATTTGGCCTTGCCGACGGCGTCGGAAGTCTCGTGCCACACCTTGTGCGAGAAGTGGGTGTCGGTGGTCACGATGTAGACCTCGGCGCCCGCCTTCTGGAACTCTTCGTAGCTGTTGGCGGCGTCTTCGATTTCCGTCGGGCAGTTGAAGGTGAAGGCGGCCGGCATGAAGATCAGGACGGACCACTTGCCCTTCAGGGTCTCGTTGGTCACGGTGATGAATTCACCCTTGCCGCCGCGGTTCACGAAGGCTTCGGTCTTGAACGGCTGGACTTGCGTGTTGATCAGGCTCATGGCTTGTTTCCTGTTGGTGGTGTGAAGAAGTGATGGATGAATCTTAGGCCAGGGCATGCCATATGGCGAATTGATTGATCAAATTCGCCTGATTGGGAATCGCTATGCCCTTGTCATTGGCAGGCCCTATGGCAGTTCCCCAAAGGAGTCTTTTCAATGAAATTCGGACATCTGGGCCTGGGGATCAGGATAGCGCCGGCCCTGCGACGGGATGGTGACCGCAGTTTCGCCACGGATTCCACCAGGGGCTTGGCGCGGAGGCTCAATCCCGGACCAGGCGCTGCACGTCCACGAAGGGGCCGGCGCGCAGGTCGCTGTCCAGCCTGGCCCAGCCTTCGGGATCGGCGGTGATGTCCTGCAGCAGATCGCGAGGCACCTCCAGGCTCTCCAGGGGCTGGCCCTGGCGATCGAGCACGGTGATCGAGAGGCTGTCGATGCACACCTCGCTCAGGCGCAGTTCCGCCCCGAAAGGCAGCGGCGGCTCCTGCATGTCGCGCATCAGCAGCAGCTTGAGCTTTTCCAGGGTGACGTCGTCCAGGGCGGCATCAAAGGCGAGCAGCTTCTCGCGCAGTGCCCGCCAGCCGAACACCAGGCGCGTGGTGCCACCAGCGCCCTCAGCGCCAGGGCCTTGCGCCTGCCGCAGGGCGTCCAGCGCTTCGGGCTCCAGGGCCCGCCAATCGCCCAGTTGGTCTTGCGGGAAAGCCTCGACCCACAGACCCCGCGCCGCATCCGCGAAGCTCAGTCGGGGCTCGGGCCGAAGCACGGCCTGGCAGTACGGGCAGCCCAACTGTTGAAGGGTGTCCTGCAGGATGGCGTCGCGCAGGGCTGGTTCCCGGTCGGCATCGACATGCCGGCAAGGCGCCATGGCCACCGTCTGGCCGCATTGGGGACAGTCCAGCCGGAGCGGATCGGCCTCACCCGGCATGTTCACAACACCCCCGGGGGGATGGGACGCACGGGCGCGTAACCCCCGGCGCTGATGCCACCGAGGTGGTCGACCAGGCCCTGGTGGCGAGGGTCATCGGGTTTGACGATGAACATGGCTTCGCCCAGGATGCCACCCGGCGCTTCGGTGCTGAGCCGCAGTTCGAGGGTGCCGTCCTCGCGCATGTGGGCCGAGCCCACGCAGGGCTGATCCGGCTCGGCGGGCGGCATGTGCGCAGGGCGGGGCGGGATGCCGGAGGGGGAATTGCTCATGGTGATCTCAAAGGTGATGCCGCAGAGGTGGTGGCGGGGATGGCGGTGAGCAAGGTCAGACACCCCACGGGTTGCCTTGCCAGAATGTCAGCATGTTCGGCCACTTGGCCTTGTGGCCGCTGAAATGCAGCGCGAAGCTTTCCGCGAAGGATTCGGAGCGCGCGCCATCATCGCCTGTCTGATTGCCCGTGGGGCTTTCCGTCCGGGTCATGAAGTAGTCGTCACGCCCCGGGGTCAAGCCCTTGGGCGGCGGCTCGGCCAGGTCCCGGGTGCGCGCGGCGACGAAGCGCGGATCGTTGCGCTTGTTGCCGCCGCCAGCCACGTCGAAGGCATGTCCGGCCTCGTGGCCCAGCAGGTCGGGCGTGCCGTGCGGGATGGGGCCTTCCCCCTGGGCCGGCACCTTGCGCTTGCCGCTGCCATCGTCCATGGTGCCGACGATGACGGTCTTCTTGTTGCCCATGTAGCAGCCGGGCACCTCGTCCCAGGTGCGGTCGCCCCAGCCGCGCGGGTTGACGTCGGCCAGCTCGGGCACCATGTCGGTGACCGGGCCGCGGCAGATGCCGGTGACCACGCCCGCGTCGTTCAGGGCCTTGAGCGCCTTGGGCGACATGCGTTTCATCTGGTCGGCCACGCACTGGATGTCTTCGATGGAGGCGGTGCCGCGAGCGCGCACGCTTTGGCCGATGGCATGGGCGTGTTCCTCCGAGACGGTCTTGTCGCCCATCAGCACGCGCTTGACGCGGGCCGAGCGCAGGGCATCTGGCTCGTCCAGGCCTTCACCGGTGAACTGGTGGGCCGACTGGGCCATCTGGACGGCGGTCTCGGCATCGCAGTTCTCCTCGACCAGCAGCTTGTGCGCCATGTTGGCCACACGGGTGATGTCATCCTTGGCAATGCCCTTGCCTTCGAGCTGCTTCGTCAGCACAGGCAGTTGCGCGGCGGCCTTGCCAAGCTTGTCGGCCAGGGCCTTGGCCTGGGCGCACTGGGCAGCCAGCGGCGCCAGCGCCACCTTGGCACGGTGCCAGCCCCCCTGGGCATGGGCGCCCAGGTTGTCGGCGCCCAGCAGGGCCAGGTCGATCTGGGTCGTCTCGGCATGGATGGCCTGAGCCTGCGGGTGGGCCTTGAGCGCCTTGAGCAAGGTGTCGAGCTGCTTGTACTGGCGCTGGTAGTCAGCGTACTCGGCCAGCGACTTGCGCGATGCGCGCTCGGCCTGTGTCAGGTGGGTGACGATGTCGTCGAGCTGAGCCGGGTTGGCGCGCTCGCCGGCCGCCAGCAAGGCCTTGGCCTGGTTGACTGCGCCTTCGAGCAGGGCCGACTGGGCGGCGAAGGCGGGGGCGTATTGGGGGTGTGCCTTGAGCTGGCGCAGCAGCGTGGCCGCCTGGCCATGCGCGGTCTTGACCACGTCGAGCTTTTCGAGCGTGGCGATGCGCTTGTTGGCGTCGTCACAGACCCAGTAGGCCTCGGTGGCCTTGGCATCGGCCTCGTCCAGCTGGCCCGCCTGCAGCGCGGCCTGGGTCTCGCGCACCAGGACCTGGGCGCGGGTCAGCGCGGGCAGCAGGGCCGTGCGGGTGCCGGCCGACACGCGGCCCAGCGTGCGTTGCAAGGCGGCGGTGGGCTGGTCGGCCCAGTCCGCCTTGTGCTGCTGGACTTCGGTGATCCGGTCGCGGACTTTGGCCAGCTCCTGCTGCAGGCGCACCGCGCCTTCACCGATCTGCATCAGGCGGCTGGAACGGGCGGCCGTGTCGGGCAGCGCATCCAGCGTGGCCAGGTGGGCCCTCAGCGTCGTGGCCAGGCGGTCCAGCGGCCCCTTGAGCGCGTCGATGGGCAGGGCATTGATCTGCTGGGCCAGGGTGTCCAGGCCGGCCTGGACCTTCTGGTGCGCCTGCGCCAACTTTCGATCGGCATCCGATGGCGTTGAAGGCGCGGTGGTCACCGGTGCGCCCGCAGAGGGGGCGGATTTCTTCTTGAGCAACAACTTGCCCACGAGGGTTCGTGGATGGGGCACGGCAGGAACGGGAAGTGAATGCGAAGGCGGGCGGCAGAAGACTGTCGAACAGCAGTCCGCCGGTTCAGGGCGGGAAGGGCCTGACAGAGGTCTGCCCGTGAGGCTCCAGGGGGGCGACGTGCGCCAGGATGTAGTCGTAATTCAGGTGATCGGGCGCGTAGACGAACACGGCTTCGCCGATGGCACCGTCCGGCGCCTCGGCCCGCAGGTGCAACTCGATCGTGCCATCGGCCCGCATGTGCGCCACACCGATGTATTGGGGGCCCTCGTCAACGGGCGAGGGAGGAGCGTTGTCGGTCATGGTCGTTCTCTTTCTGAATCTGAACGTCGTGGGGCATCACCAGGTATAGCCGGCCCAGAACTTCATCATGCCGGGCCACTGCGTCTCGTTGGCCTGGCAATGCAGGGCGAAGCTCTCTGCGAAGGATTCCGAGCGGGCGGCATCCTCGGTCTGAACAGACCATTTGCTCTCCGGCACCGGGGTGACCGTTCCGCCATGGTTGATCTGCTTCGTCTCGTCCGTGGACATGAAGTAGTTGTCACGGATGGGCCGCAGGCCGTTGACGTCGCCCCCGGCCCCCAGCGTGAGGTCTTCCTGGCGGGCCTGCACGAAGGTCGGCTGGTTGCGGCGGTTGCCGCCACCCATCTTGTCGATGGTATGACCTGCCTCGTGCCCCACCAGGTCGGGCGTGCCGTGCGGGCAAGGACCTTCGCCGGGCCCCGGCACCTTGCGGCCGCCCGCGCCGTCGTCCATGGTGCCCACCACCAGTTCGGTTTCCCCACCCATGCCGGGCACCTCGTCCCAGGTCTGGTCGGCGTTCCAGCCACGCGGTACCACCTCGTGCAGCTCGGGCTTGGCCGTGGTCACCGGCCCCTGGCAGACCACGGTCTCCACATTGCAGGCGTTGAGCGCATTGATGGCCCCTTCGGGCATGCGCTTCATGTTGCCGGCCACCGCCTTGAGGTCGGCCCCCTTGGCCGTGCCACGCGCGCGCACCAGCTTGCCGATGGCGTGCGCTTGCTGGGGCGTCATCTGGGGATCGTCGTCCATCAGGCTCTGCTTGACCCGCGCCGAGTGACTGGCATCGACCTCGTCCAGGCCCTCGCCTTCGTAGACGCTGGCCGTTTCAGCCATGGCCACGGCTTTCTCCGGCGTGCAGCCCTCCTCCACGAGGATCTTCATGGCGGTGTGCACGTACTTGGGATCCAGGCCCTTGGTCTTGAGCAGGTTCGTCACCTTCGGCAGCGAGGCGGACTGGGTCTCCAGGCGATCGGCCAGTTCCTTGGTCTGGGCGCACTGGGCCTTCAGGTTGACCAAGGCGAGCTTGGCGCAATGCCAGCCCTTCTTCGGGTCTGCTCCATCCTTGTGGGCCTGGTCCCTGGCGGTCTTGATCCGCTTGAGTTCTGCCTGGATGGCACCGCTCTGGGCGTGCTTTTCCAGCTCGGTGATCAGCGAGAGCACCTCGCCGCGCACCTGGTCATACTCCAGGTAGGTGTCCAGGGAGCGGCGCGCACGGCGATCGTCCGCCTGGAGGTGGCCCAGCCAGCTCCGGGCATCGTCCTTGTTCGCCGTGCCAAGGTTGGCGGCATACCATTCGATGTAGCCGAGCTTGGTGTTCAGCCCGTCGTGCAGGTCCTTGAACGCCGTGTTGAAATCCTTGTGCTTGCTCAGCTTGGCCTTGGTGAGCTTGGCCCGCGCCACCGCGTTGTCCAGCTTGGCCTTGAGCTTGCCGTCCCCCTCGGGCATCGCTTCGATGTTCTGCAGCTCGTCCATCCGCAAGGTCATCTCGGCACAGGCATCGTGCACCTTCTGCGCCTGGGCCGCCACCTTGCTCCACTGTTCGGTGTCGATCAGGGTCTGCACGGCTGCCGCCTTCTTCTCCGCCACGATCAGGTCGGGAGACAAGCCCCCGCGGGTGGCCGGCAGCTTGCCCTTGAGCTGACTCCTGAAGGTCGTCAAGGGCGCGGTCGAGAGATCGAGCTGGGACTTCAGCGCCTTCGTCATGTCGTCCTTCGTGTCCTTGATGTCCTTCTTCAGGTCATCGATCGACGACGTCAGCGATGCAGGCTTGTCCAGATCGTCCAGCGTGGCGGGCGCCTTGAACCCGTCGAGTTGCAACTGCAGCTGCTTGAGCCGGTTCTCGAGGCGGGCATGCGCCGACTTCACGGTGATGGCGCCAAGATCCTGGCCCAGCTTGGTCAGGGCCTGTGCCTGGGTGTCGATGCTGTTCTTCACCTGCTGGGCGCGCTGTTGGGCCTGCGTCGACTCCTTGCCCAGCAGCACCGCCGCCTCCTTGACCTGCATCAGGCGATGGGCCTTGGCCTGGACGCTCGGCAGGCTGCCCAGCGTGTCCAGCTGTTCGCGCAGCACGGCCAGGCGCTCGGCCAGGGGCTTGCTGAGCGGCTCGTACGGCAGCTTGCCGATGCCATTCGCGAGGGTGTTCAACTGGCGCACGATGTCCTGTCTGGCGTTGTCCACCTTGCCCTCGGCTTCCGAGGTGCCCACAGGGGTGCCACCGCCGGTCGTGGGCGGAGTGGTTTGCGGGTTCTTCTTGATGTTGAGCTTGAGCAGCAGCTTGCCGACAAGGGAGCGTGGATTGGGCACAGGGCACTCCTGGGACGTCAGGATCGGTACATCGAAATAAGGCTGGGAATCAGGCGCTCACGGCCTTGTGCAGCTGGGCCAACACCTTGAGCAGCGGCGTGCGGATGTCGCTGGCGAACTCGGACACGTCCAGCACCACGTCGTCCTTGTCGATGTAGCGGACCAGCTCCGCGATCTGCTGCGGCGAGGTGGGCTCGACCGTGAGGTTCTTGACCACGGCGCTGATCTCGACGACGGCCTTGGCGGACTCGGGATCCTTGAGTTCGGCGATCTCCTTGGCCACGCCCTTGAGCGTGGTGACCGCATCACCCCGGACCTTGGCCCACGCCTGCAGGAAAGGCAGGGCACTGGGCTTGAGGGTGCCCGCCGGCGCGACGGGCTGCGCGCCGGTCTGGGCGGTGTTGGGGGTGTCAGCGCTGTCCTCCTCGTCCTGGTCCAGGGTCTCGCCCTTCTCGTCGACCAGCAGCACCTTGCCGATCTTGAAGCCGCACTTGCGAATGGGGATGCGGATGCGCTTGACCAGGCCGCCGTACTTCTTCTCGACGACCAGCTTGAGCAGCAGCCCGTCGATCGACAGCAGGCCAAAGGAGCCGGTCTTGATGCCGACATCCTTGCTGATCTTGGCCATCATCATGCGGCCGTTGATCTTGGGGTGAACGGCCAGGTGCGGATCGTCCTTGGCGTTGTCCAGGTAGGCGAAGAAAACCTGGCGCGATGCGTCGTTCTTGCACAGCTTGAGCTGCTTGAGCAGGCGGCCCGGATCGATCAGGGCGTTGGCCGGCTCGTCCTCACCTTCGCTTTCGTCGGCCTCTTCTTCCTCGGGCAGGGCCTTGAGGGCGAGGGTGTACTCGCGCTCCAGCGCGTCCAGGCCGGCGGCCACGGCCTTGGCATAGGCGGTCGCCTCCTTGACGATCAGCGCGCAGGCGTCCTTGCGGGGCTTGGCCGCGTCCTTCGCCTTGGCGGCCTTGTCGGCGGCGGTGGCCAGGGCGGTGGCTTCCAGCTTCAGCGGCGAGGCCTTGGCGCGGTAGAGCTTGTCCAGGGTCTCGTAGAGGGCCTTGAGCTTGACCGGATCCTTGCCGGCGGCCTTGCTCCAGCCATCGGCCACCTTGGGCCAGTCCATGGCCTCGTGCTTCTTCTGCAGGGCCTTGAGGGGGTCGTCCAGACCGGCGCCATCGAGGGCGCCTTTCTTCTTGTCCCAGAAGCTCTTGGTGAGTTCTGCTGGCAGGGCGATGGTGGGCATGGAAGGGCTCGTCACGGGGTGGCTCAAGACATCGAAATTACCACGCCGGGACGCCGGTCATGAACGCCATGCCGCCCCCTAAAAGGTGGGATGAATGCCTTGCCCGGCCCCCTGTTCGGTAGGGCCCTCACCGCGATACGGAAACACCAGGGTTTCACAGGGCTTTTGTCTGGCCGTTTTTGGGCTGGCTTATCGGTGGTTCTGTAAGGGAACTTCCTACACGTTTCGCATCCCGGTTCCGACGGTTCTTACATCCGCCCCCCTATCAAGAAAACTGGCCGGTTTCAGCACAATGACTCCATCGACAACGCAGCGACGCCGCTGATACCAGGAGCCAGACATGAACCAAGACCAAGTCCTCGCCGAGATCCGCGAAACCAACCTGTCCTACCTGATGCTGGCCCAGAACC
>DXIO01000117.1 GCA_019112875.1 Candidatus Aquabacterium excrementipullorum | reverse complement strand
GATGTGCGCTGCGGCCGGGCGCAGTGCTCCAAGATCATGCTGCTCAGCTCGATTGAAAGAACCGAGGCTCATGCCTTTTTCGAGCGGGCCGGCTACACGGGATCGACCAAGAAGGGGTTCGTGAAGTACCGTCGGCAGTTCACGCCGATACAGCGGCCAGATGAGCCTTCCGCTCAGGCGGATCCATGATGAAGACCCTCTACGAAGCCGCCAATGCCATCGAGCCCTTGGCGACACGGTTTGTGGTCAGCCCCCTAACTCGAAGGATGGTGAGGGCGGCAGTGGCCCCCTTACCGTCATGTGCCAGGTCATCGGACCTGATCCGAAGGGGGACATCATGCTGAGGGTTCTATGCCGTGGCGCCACGGTGGTGCTGACGGGGATGGTCGTGCTGGCCCTGGCCGGCTGCGCAGGGGTGCCCAAGGCGCAGCTGCAAGCTTATTCGTCGGCGTATGACGAGCTGCAGTCCGCTGCCGCCCTGGTCTATGCCGATGCGGCGCCGGCCCTTTCTGCAGGCAATCCGGCGAACGCGCCGCAGTTCCCGGACACCCTGGGTTCCCCCACCTTCGACCGCCATGGTTGCGGTGCCGTGGTGGCGTCCATCGATTCATTGCGGGCACGTTGCCATGCCCTGGTGGCCGCCAAGGCCTACAACCAGGCGCTCCTCGATCTGAGCGCCGGTGGCCGCGTGGACGACGCCCTGTCCCTGGTGGACAGCGCCCTGGCCAGCCTGACCACCCTGGGCGGGCTGCTGCCCGTGCCCGGCGCAGCCCCTGCCATCGCCACCCTCAATGCCGTGGCCGAGCCGCTCAAGGCCATCCTGGGCGAGGCGCTCAAGGCGCGGGACCGGGCGGCGCTGCTGGATGCCCTGCTCAGAGGCGAGCCACAGCTGCGCGCCCTCATGGCCGCCCTGCGCAGCGATGTGGACAGCCTCTATGCGGTCCAGCGGACCTTTGCCGAGCAAGGGCTCCAAAAGAACAAGAACGACATCGACCGTGACCTGAACGCGGCGTTCTCTCAGGTGGCGAACCACGCGGCCCCCAAGGATCCGGCCGTGGCCGCGTCTCTGGCGCTGCTGCAGGACAAGTTCGAGTCGACCTTCAGTGCCTCGGAGCCCCGGCCGGGGCATCGCCTGAAGGAGGTGGGCTTTTCAGGCACCGCCGCGGCGGCACCGTTTGACCAGGCCTCGCTGGTGTTCGTCGAGCGCCAGTTGCTGGCGGCCGCGGAAGACGTGGCCAGGTTCAAGGCCACGGGGGCGCGTTATCAGGCCTCTGCGCAGGCCCTGGAGAAGTTCGACGCGCTGATCGCGGCCTGGGGCAAGTCGCTGACCGATGTGATCTCGGCCAGCCGGCAGCCTTTCTCGCAAGGTGGTGGTGTGGAGCAGGCGCTGTTGAGCCTGACCGCCGTGCGTGATCAGGCGCGGGACATCAAGCGCATCCTCGAGGCCAGGAAGGGACACTGACATGGCAGCAGATCTGTCGACACAGGCCGGCGACCTCAGCAAGCTGAGCATCGCCCAGTTGCGGGCCATCTCCGAAGACTTCCGCCATCCAGTGGAAGTCCAGGAGGCCGCGCGCGATCTCATCGACAAGGTGGCCCAGGCGAACCTGGCGCAGGCCGTGGCGGCTTTCGAGGCCAAGACCACGGTGTTCACCGACCTCACGAACGACTTCGTGGCCTTGACCTCGCTCGCCCGCAAGACGCCTGGCGGCGATGCGGTGGCCGTGCTGACACCGGTGGTGCGCAAGCTCGGGGATGTGGTGGCGGAACTGGTGGGCGCCCCTGTGGAGCCCACCGTGGTCGCAGGCCCGACGGAGGCCGAGACGGGCGCGCCCGGCCTGCGCCCCGTCGGGGATGCCGCGCCGGCGCCGGGCACGGTCAGCACGAGCCGCAACGCCAAGGAGGTGGCGGGTGAGTACACCGCGATGTTCGAGGCCGCGACGATCGACAAGGGGCGTCTCGCCGTGGTGCAGAAGCTCGCAAAGATGCTGGTGTCGTTCCGGCCGACCTATGACAGGCTGGAGGCCAGCCTGGGCGTGCCCTGGTACGTGGTGGGGCTGATCCATGGCCTGGAGAGCAATTTCAACTTCGGCACCCACCTCCACAATGGCGACTCGTTGATGCACCGCACGGTGCGGGTACCCAAGGGGCGCCCCACGCACGAAGTGGCCGATCCGCCCTTCGCCTGGGAAACCAGCGCGATCGATGCGCTGACGCTGCATGGCTTGCAGACCCAGCGCGACTGGTCCTTGCCCGCCATCCTGTACCGGCTCGAGCAGTACAACGGCTTCGGGTACCGCATCCGCGGCATCGCGTCGCCTTACCTGTGGAGCTTCTCAGACCGCTACATCCGGGGCAAGTTCGTGGCCGATGGGGTGTTCGATCCCACGGCGGTGTCACGGCAGTGCGGGGCGGCGGTGATCCTCAAGCAACTGGTGTCGTCCCAGGCGGTCGTGCTGGGCTAGGGAGCCCCAGACTGGGCACTCAAGGCCCGGTAGACCAGCAGCGAAGCATGCGCATCGTTGGCCGCGTACTGCAGCTGCTGCGGGGTGAGGTTGGGGTTCGCCCAGTTGGAGGTGGTGGCCTTCTTGGATTTCTGAAGCCGCTGCCCGAGCACGATGGCCACGGCCGCCTTGAGCCCCACGGCCTGCTTGAAGCCCAGCCGGCGCACCAGGTAGGACAGGTCGATCGATTCGCCCAGTCGCACGCCCAGCTTGCGCTGGAGCTGGGGCCGGTCCGAAGCCAGCCCGAAGCCCACCTTGATGACCGCGTCGGATTCGATCATGGCCCGCAGGAAGTCCGCGGCTTCCGGTGCGGCGGCTGGGACGATGAAGGCGTGCTCCGTGGTCGCGAACTGGACGATGTCGGGGCCGGTTTGCGGCGCGCCGGCCACGAAGGTGGGTTTGCTCTCCGTGTCGAAGCCGACATGGACGGCTTCCCGCAAGGCCTGTTCGGCGAACTGGAACTGCTCGGCGGTGCGCAGCACGTGGATGCGGCTCAGCGGCAAGGCAGGGTAGGGCGGCAGGGCGGCGATCTGCTCTGGCGTGGGCCGTTCTCGCGGTGGTGGGTGGTTCATGGCCGCAGTATGGCGCGGCCATGACCACCCATGCGGTCACACCTGCACCATGCCGCCATCGACGAACAGCTCGATGCCGGTCACGAAGGATGAGTCGTCGGACGCCAGGTAGACGGCTGCCTTCGCGATGTCTTCCGGCTGGCCGATGCGGCCGATGGGCAGCTGGGTGGTCAGGTGGTCGAGCAGGCCTTGCTGCTGGGCCTGGTCGGGGCCTGCGAGCTCCACCAGGCCGGGGGTCTGGATGGGGCCGGGCGAGAGGGTGTTGATGCGGATGGCGCGGCCCTTGAGGTCCAGCACCCAGCTGCGTGCCAGGTTGCGCACGGCGGCCTTGGTGGCGCTGTAGATGCTGAAGTTGGCGGTGCCCATGCTGCCCGCCGTCGAGCCGGCCAGGATCACCGAGGTGCCCTGGCGGGCCTTGTCCAGCAGTGGCAAGGCCTTCTGCACGGTGAAGACGACACCTTTCACGTTGCGGTCGAAGGCCTCGTCGACGTGTGCCTCGGTGATCTCGCCCAGGGGCAGCATGCTGCCGCCGCCGGCATTGGCGTACAGCACGTCGATGCGGCCATGGCGGGCGCTGACGCTGCTGTAGAGCTTGTCCAGGTCGGCCAGGCGGGTGGAATCGGCTTGCACGCCCGCGGCATTCGGTCCGATGGCCGCGACGGCGGCGTCCAGCTCCGGCTTGCGGCGGCCGGTGATGTAGACGAAGGCACCTTCCGAGGCGAAGGCCTTCGCTGCCGCCAGGCCAATGCCCGATGTGCCGCCCGTGACCACGGCGACCTTGCCGGAAAGTTTGTTGCTGCTCATGTTTCGCTCCAAAAGTGTTGAGAAGGTGAGCGAAGCTTAGAAAATTCATGTCAATGAATAAAGAAGGATTTTTATAAATATCTTTTCCTGTTGATGAATAATCGCTGCGTCGACGACTTTACGGGCCAGCCATGGATCAACTGCTCGCGCTGCGCGTGTTCCTGCGCATTGCTGAATCCGGTGCCTTTTCCAAGGCCGCGGACACCCTGAACATCCCTCGGCCCACGGTGACGAAGCTCGTGCAGGATCTGGAGCGCCATCTCGGCACGCGCCTGCTGCAGCGCACGACCCGCCGGGTCAGCCTGACGCCCGAGGGCTCGGCGTATTACGAGCGGGCACGCCGTCTCATCGAGGATCTGCAGGACATGGACGAGACGGCGGCCGGGGCGCGCGCCCAGGCGCGAGGGCGCATCCGTGTCGACATCGGCTCCGTGCTGGCGAACATGATCCTGATCCCGGCGCTGCCTGCTTTCAGGGCGCGCCACCCGGAGGTGCATGTGGACCTGGGCGTCAGCGACCGTCCGGTCGATCTGATCGGCGAAGGGGTGGACTGCGTCGTGCGTGGCGGCGCATTGGCCGACACCTCCTTGGTCGCGCGGCGCATCGCCGATCTTGACTGGGTGACCTGTGCCAGTCCGCTGTACCTCAAGGCGCGTGGCACGCCGCGGCATCCCGAGGAACTGGTCGCTCGAGCGCATCGCCCGGATGATGTGTCGCGGGTGCCGGGCCATGCCGTGGTCGGTTACTTCTCATCGCTCACAGGCAAGGCTTTTCCGCTGGAGTTCCACCGTGGTGAGGAGCATGTCCAGGTGGCGGGGCAGGCCGTGGTGTCGGTCAATGAAAGCACGGCCCATCTGAGCGCCTTGCTGTCGGGGGCCGGGCTGGGTCAGACCTTCAGGTTCGCGGCGCGGCCGCACCTCGACAGTGGCCACCTGCAGGCAGTGCTCGAGGACTGGACACGTCCCAGGCATCCCTTGTATGTCGTGTACCCGGCCTCGCGCCATCTCAGTGCCAAGGTGCGGCTGTTCGTGGATTGGGTGGCGGAAGTCTTCGCGCCTTTCGATGACGGACAGGCCTGATCGATGACCGGCGCGATGGCCCGTGTCCTTGGAAGACTTCAGCCGCGGCGTGCCGCCTCGATCCCCTGCGGGGAAATCGCCGGGACCGCGCCCGGCGTCCTGCGCGCTGCTGGCAATGCTAAATTGCGCCCGCCTGCCACATGGCCCCTCGACTTCACCGATCGCCCCATGCAAACCCGTTTGACGCGCCTTCTCGGCATCGCCCATCCCATCGTCCTGCCGGGCATGACCTATGTGGCGGTGCCATCCCTGGTCGCGGCAGTCAGTGAGGCCGGTGGCCTGGGCATCCTGGCTTCGGGCGGGCTGTCGGCGGACGAGTGCCGCGCGGCCATCCGCCAAGTGCGCGCCCTCACGTCCAGGCCCTTCGGCGTGGGCTGCAGCCTGATGCTGCCCGGGGCGGCCGCCTGCGCCGAGGTCGCCGTGCAGGAGCAGGTGCCGGTGCTCAACATCTCGATGGGCAAGGATGACGGCCTGGTGGCGCGGGTGCGTGCCTACGGCGGGCACGTGATCGCCACCGTGTCGAGCGAGAAGCACGCGCGTTCGGCCATCGATTCGGGCGTGGATGGCCTGATCGTCACCGGCCATGAAGCCGCGGCCCATGGTGGCGCGGTCACTTCGCTCGTGCTGGTGCCTGCCGTGCGTGACATGACGGACCTGCCCATCATCGCGGCCGGCGGTTTCGCGGATGGGCGTGGGCTGGCCGCGGCGCTGGCGCTCGGGGCCGATGCCGTGGCCATGGGCACTCGCCTGGCCACCTCGCGGGAGAGCTCCTTGCACGAGGTGACCAAGCAGATGGTGGTCGACAAGACGGCCGAGGACACCATCTACTCGTCCAACTTCGACACTTTCCCGTGCCGCGTGATGCGCACGCCAGGGGGCCGCAAGTACACGGCGCGCCGACTGAGCCCGCCTGTGGCCGTGGCCCGCTCGCTGCGCGCGGCCAACGAGCTCGACACCCCCATGAGCCAACTGGCCCGCGACGCGCTGCGTGAAGGGCCGGTGCAGGCGGTCAAGATCGCCTACTTCGGCGCCGCCACACTCGCCATGCGCAAGGCCATGCACCAGGGGGACCACGTGGAGGGCGTGCAACTGATCGGCCAGTCCCAGGGCCTGGTGCATGACGTGCCCTCGGTGGCCGACATCATCATGCGCACCGTGGCCCAGGCCCGTGAGGTGCAACGCGCCTGGGCACCCGCGGACTGAGCAGGACGGCCGCACGGGCCTCATAGTCAATGCATGCGTCAGGGCTTTGATGGCCCCGGGGTGCACAGCGCGCCCGCACAGGGCAATCTCTGGCTGGCACAGGGGACACATGAGGCGGCGCGCAAGCGACGTCTCTCACAAGATCATTGAGGAGATGACGATGCCCCATGCCTTTTCGCGCTGCGTCCGGTGGCTGGCCCTTGGTTTGGTGGTGGCCTTGGCCGCCTGCAGTGTGCTGAAGCTGGCTTACGACCAAGCGCCCACCCTGGTGACCTGGCGGGTCAACAAGGCGCTGGATCTGGAAGGCCCGCAGCGTGATGCCGCCCGGGCGGCTGTGCGTGAATGGTTCGCCTGGCAACGCAAGGCGCAATTGCCGGCCATTTCCGCCTTCATGGCCCGTGCTCAGGACGAAGCCAAGGGCGACATCACGCCGGCGCTGGCCTGCGAGCGCCGCCAGGAGATCGAAGGCTGGCTGAAGGCCGGGGCCGACAGGGCGGCGCCGCTGTTCGCGCGCATCGCCGTCACCCTCACGCCCAAGCAGATCGACCATCTGCAGAAGCACTTCAAGGAGCGCGACGAAGACTTCGCCGACGATTTCCTGGACGAGGATGCCGATGATCGCAAGGAGGCCGCCGACAAGTACGTGGAGAAGTGGATGGAGCGCTTCTACGGCCGCATCGACAAGGACCAGCGTCGCCAGATCTCCGCCGAGGTGGAGCGCCTGCCCTTCGACGCCGCCGCGATCAACCAGCAACGCCAGCGGGTGCAGAACAACCTGATCGCGCTGCTGCGCAAGCTGCAGGAGCAGAAGGCCACCGCCGAGCAGGCCCAGGCACCCATGCGCGCCTTGCTGCAGGATGCCATCATGCCCAGCGACCCTCGCCAGAAGGCCGACATGCAGCGCTGGGCCAGTGCCGGCTGCCAGATGACGGCCTCATTGCACAACCACACCTCTGCCGAACAGCGGCGCACGGTGGCCGATCGACTCAAGGGCTGGAGCGACGACCTCAATGTGCTCTCGAAGGCCGCACCTCATTGAGGCGTGAAGCGCCGGCTTGATAAAGCCGGTCCGTCTGGATGGACGCCGGGCGCCCCGGGCTGTTACCCTCGGGGTTTGTCCGAATCCCGGCCTGGCCGGGCAGAAGCCGCCGTGTTTGACCGAGAACTCGAATCCCTGGCCCAGGGCCACCTGCTGCGCCGCCGCCGCGTCGTGGCCCCTGCGGTACCGCCCCAGGATCTCGCGCCAGAGCAGGAACACCTGCGCGGCACCACCTATGTCATCGATGGCCAGCCGCGCCTGTCCTTCGGCAGCAATGATTATCTGGGCCTGTCGCAGCACCCCCAGGTGATCGCCGCCGCGCAGGAGGCCGCCAGCCGCTACGGCGTGGGGGCCACCGCCTCGCCGCTGGTGTGCGGCCACAGCCCGGCGCACGAGGCGCTCGAAGAGGAACTGGCCCGCCTGGTGGGCCTGCCTCGCGCGCTGTACTTCTACGCGGGCTATGCGGCCAATGTGGGCTTGGTGCCGGCGCTGGTGGGCAAGGGCGACGCGATCTTTTCGGATGCGCTGAACCACGCCTGCCTGATCGACGGCGCGCGCCTGTCACGGGCCGACATCCACATCCTGCCGCACGGTGATCTGGCCGCGATGGAACAGGCCCTGGCCGACAGCGTCGCCGAACGCAAGCTGGTGATCACCGACGCCGTGTTCAGCATGGACGGCACCATCGCCGATGTGCCCGCGCTGCTGGCGATGTGCGAGCGGCACGATGCCTGGCTGGTGATCGACGATGCCCATGGCTTCGGGGTGCTGGGGGCCCACGGCGAAGGCACTCTGGCGCATTGGGGCATCGCCACCCTGGACGGTGTGTCGCCCGAATGGCAGGGCCGGCTGGACCGCCTGGTCTACATGGCCACGCTCGGCAAGGCCGCTGGTGTGGCCGGGGCCTTCGTGGCCGGTCACCCGGACGTGGTCGAATGGATCATGCAGAAGGCACGCACCTACATGTTCGCCACCGCCGCGCCAGCCATGATCGCCGAGGCCTTGCGTGCCGCCGTGGGCCTGATCGCGACGGAAGGCTGGCGCCGCACCCACCTGGCCAACCTGCGCGAGCAGTTGCGCCAGGGGCTGGAGAACACCGTGCCCTGGGATCTGTGGCCATCGGACACGGCGATCCAACCTTTGGTGATCGGCCGCAACGAAGCCGCCCTGCTGGTGATGAACGCGCTGGACCGGCGTGGCGTGTGGGTGCCCGCCATCCGCCCCCCCACGGTGCCCAAGGGCACGGCGCGCCTGCGCATCTCCCTGTCGTCGGCGCACACCGAGGGGCAGGTGGCGCAACTGGTCGATGCGCTGGTGGAGGCCGCGCGCTGATGTCCGTCGCCCTGAGGGTGCGGGCCATGCGGCCCGATGATCTGGGCGCCGTCGTCGAGATCCAGGCCCAGTGCTACCCGCCGGAGATGAACGAGCATCCCGCCTTGCTTGCCGCGCGGCTGGAGGCTTGCCGTGACACCGCCTGGGTGGCTGTGGAGGCAGGCAACGATGTGCCGGGCGCCTACCTGGTGGGTTATCGCACGCTGCTGGGCGAGGTTTCGCCGCTGGGCGCGGCCTTCGCGCACCATGCCCAGGCCGATGGCCTGTACCTGCACGACCTGGCCATCGGCCGGGCGCTGCGCGGGCGGGGTGTGGCGCAATCGCTGGTGGCCCATGCGCGTGCGCAGGCCCAGGCCTGGCGACTGGCCGGGCTGGCGCTGGTGTCGGTCAACGACACGGTGGCCTTCTGGCAAGGGCAGGGCTTCGCGGTGGCCGAGGTCACATCGCAAGGGCAGGCGGCACTGGCCACCTACACGGGCCGGGCGGTGTACATGCGGGCCTGAATCCGCGGGCGCCCAGGCGCATTACTTCAGGTAAGAGCGCAGCACACCGAGCAGGGCGTCCACTTCGTCCTGGCGCTGGGAGGGTGTGAGCCCTTCCGCGCCCAGGTGCTCGCGCACATGGCCTTCGAGCACCTCGGTCATCAGGCCGTTGACAGCCCCACGGATGGCCGCGATCTGCTGCAGCACGGCCAGGCAATCGCCTTCTTCCGCGAGGGCTCGCTCCAAGGCATCGGCCTGCCCCTTGATGCGGCGGACGCGGGTGATGAGCCGGTTTTTCCCTGTCACGGTGTGTGCCATGGCGGCATTGTAGCGGCTGGCGAATATACTGGGGGGGAGTATCGAACAAGGGCTTTTCCATGACCTCGCCGACCGCCATTCCCGCTTGCCAGCATCCCCACGTATTCGACCGCGCCAACCCCTTGGCCGAGCGCAACACCCGCTGGGCGCTGCTCCTGACCATCGTGATGATGGTGGCCGAGATCGTGGGCGGCTGGGTGTTCGGTTCGATGGCCCTGCTGGCTGACGGCTGGCACATGAGTTCGCACGCGGTCGCGTTGGGGTTGTCCGTGGCGGCCTATGCGGCGGCGCGGCGCCTGGCGCGTGACCAGCGCTTCACCTTCGGCACCTGGAAGATCGAGGTGCTGGGCGGCTACACCAGCGCCATCCTGCTGGTAGGCGTGGCCGTGCTGATGGTGTGGCAGTCCATCGAGCGCCTGATCACGCCCACGGCCATCCATTACGACGAAGCCTTGTCCATCGGTTTGATCGGCCTGCTGGTGAACCTGCTGTGCGCCTGGCTGCTGCGCGGAGGGCACGACC